>CAUJFL010000120.1 GCA_963169165.1 Myxococcota bacterium
CGCCGCCGCGTACAGGGCCACGATGACGTCGTGATCGGCGAGGGAGTTCATCTTCGCGACGATCCTGGCGGGGCGCCCGGCGCGCGCGTGCTCGGCCTCGCGGTGGATCAAGCTGAGCACCGCCTCGTGCAGGCCGAGCGGCGCGACGATGAGCGCGTTCCACCGCGGCGGCGCGCTGTAGCTCGTCAGCAGGTTGAACAGCGCCGAGACGTCCTCGACGATCTCCTCTCGCGCGGTCAAGAGCGCGAGATCGGTGTAGAAGCGCGACGTCACCGGGTTGTAGTTGCCTGTCGAGAGGTGCACGTAGCGGCGAAGCCGCTCCTTCTCGCGGCGCACGATCAGCATCGCCTTCGCGTGGGTCTTCAGCCCGCTCAACCCGTACACGACGTGCACGCCCGAGTTCTCGAGCGCGGTCGCCCATCGGATGTTCGACTCCTCGTCGAAGCGCGCCTGCAGCTCGACGATCGCCGTCACCTGCTTGCCGTTCTCGGCGGCGCGAGCGAGGGCCTTGACGATCGGTGAGTCGCCCCCCGCGCGGTACAGCGTCTGCTTGATCGCGAGCACGCTCGGATCGTCGGCCGCGCGCGACACGAGATCGACGACCGAGTCGAAGCTCTCGTACGGGTGGTGCAGCAGCACGTCGCGCTCACGCAGGAGCGCGAGCGGATCGTCGACGTCGCGGAGCGCGCGCGCGATCTGCGGGGCGACGGGATCGTCGCGGAGATCGCGGCGCTCGTCGCGACTGACGATCGCGCCGACGTCCGTGAGGTGCAGCGGCCCGGCCACGCGGTACACGTCGTCGCTGTCGTTGATCTTCAGCGCGCGGCAGAGACGCTTCAGAGAGCCGGAGCCGATCGAGCCCGAGATCTCGACGCGCACCGCCGCGCCGCGGTCGCGCCGGCGCAGCTCCTGCTGGATCGTCTGCAGCAGGTCTTCGCCCTCCTCCTCGTCGACCTCCATGTCCCAGTTGCGCGTCACGCGAAAGGCGTAGGTGCCCTTCAGGCGGTACGCCGGGAACAGCGCCCGTACGTTGCGGGCGATGACGTCCTCGAGCAGCACGAACGCCGCGCGCGCCCCCGGCGCCTTCACCGGCAGCAGGCGGTGCAGGACGTTGGGCACCTGCACGACGCCGAACCCGACGTCGACGCCCTCGTGCTCGCGCGAGAACTGGATCCCGAGGTTGATCGATTTGTTCTTCAGGTGCGGGAACGGGTGGTTCGGATCGATCGTGATCGGCGTGAGCACGGGGAAGATCTCCGCGCGGAAGCGTCGATCGAGGTGGTCCTGCTCGTCGGCGGACAGCTCGTCCGGGTGGAGCAGCAGCACGCCCTCCCTGGCGAGCGACGGCCGCACGAGCTCGTTCCACACGCGGTACAGCTCGGCCGTGAGCTCCCTCGCGCGCGCGCCGATGAGCGCGAGCTGCTCGGCCGGCGTACGGCCGTCGGGGGGAAGCTCGGCGACGTCGCCGACGAGCTGACGCTTCAGCCCCGCGACCCGCACCATGAAGAACTCGTCGAGGTTGGACGCGACGATGCCGAGGAACTTGAGCCGCTCGTACAGCGGCACCGCCTTGCCCTCGGCCTCGGCGAGCACGCGCGCGTTGAACTCGAGCCACGACTGCTCGCGGTTGATGTAGTACGCGGGCGAGTCGAGCGGCTGAGCCTCGAGCGCCGCGCCCTTCTGCTCGACGACGACGGGCGCCTCGGGCGTCTGAGAGGTCATGCGCGCCCGAGGCTAGCGCAATCGGCTCAGGCGGCCACGCGCGCCGCGACGTGTCCGACGAAGAACGGCCCCATTTTCGCGACGAATTCGGCGGTCTGGCGCGTCTTGCGCATCGCCTGCACGAGGTGCGAGAGCGGGTGCAGCGTGGGGCCGACGAGGCCGATGACGAACTCGTTGTCGCCCGCGTCGATGCCGTGGCACGCGAGCCGGATGTCGTGCGCGAGCTCCGCCTGGCCGTAGGCCATCCCGAGCGACGCGTGCTCGCGCAGGATCACGCTCTGGTCGTGCGGTTCGAGCCGCGAGAACGGCCCGGTGCGGCGCAGCGGGTACCACACGTGCCACGGCATCGCGGGGTTCATGAGGTTTCGCACGGGGCGCTCCAGCAGCGCGAACTCGAGCTCCGGCTCGTGTCCCTGCGAGTAGGTTCGGCCCAGCATCTGCCAGCCGTCGCGGACCCGCGCGCCCGCGAGCGCGCCGCCCACCGCGCGCGAGAACAGCGGGCGCACCTTGGTCACGAAATGGGTCGGATCCTCGCTCCACGTCGCGAGGCCGAAGCCCGACGGGCTCGCGACGTCCGCGTACACCACGCTGGGGATGCGGCGCTCGGTCAGGCGCGCGGTGAGCAGCTCGACCAGCGCGTCGCCGTCGCTGTCGGGCGCGTCGAGCACCAGCACCTGAAAGAACATCCTCCGCTGGCTGCGCTGCTCGACGCCGTCGCGCTTGCCGCCGCGCTCGCTGACGTCGATCTCGGGGAGGCCCGGCCTCGTGTGCGTGTCGCTCATGTCCGCGAGCATGGCCCAGGCGCGCGCCCGTCGACAGCGTGATCAGCGCATCGAGCGCAGATCCCGCGGCAGCTGTGGCGGCGCGCCGAGGTGCATCAGCGCGCGCCGCCCGCGCGAGAACACGATCTCGGTCGTGCTCGCGTTCTCCGACGCAAAGCCGAGCTCGAGCGCGTGCCGGTCGGCGAGCTCGAGCACCGCGCCGACGACAGCGCCGATCGTCCCGCCCGACGTGAACGCGAGCACCGTGCGGTCGCGCGTCGCGCCCGCGGTCAGTCGATCGAGCGCGCGCGCGGCCCTCGCGCGAAAATCCGAGAAGCTCTCGACGCCCTTCGTCGAGGGGTGCGCCTCGGCCCACAGCGTCATCGCCGCGCGCAGCAGCAGCTCGGCGTGACGCGCTCGCTCGGTCGGCAGCTCTGCGGTCGCGAAGGCGGCCGCGTGCGTCGCGACCTCGGAGCTCGCCGCCGCGATCGTGGGCAGGTGCCGCGCGAGCAGCTCTCCGGCGTGATGCTCGTCGAGGTCCTCGAGCGCCTCGACCTCGGGTCCGGTCCCGAGCGCCTCGAGGGCGAGCCGCGCCGTGTCGCGCTGGCGACGGCGCGGGCCAGCGTACACCTCGGTCGGGCGGAGGTCCGCGCGGCGCAGCCACGCGCCGACCTCACGAGCCTGCGCCTCTCCGAGCGGGGACAGCCGGTCGTAGTCGTCGGCCAGGAACGACGCCTGCCCGTGGCGCACGAGGATCAAGCGGCTCATCGCCTCGAAGGCTACTATGCTCCGCCGCGTTGAGCCTCGACGCCAGCAACCTCGGCAAGCGCGCGCTGCGCGTCGCGCTCCTCGCGGTGATCGTGCTCATCCCGCTCGCGGCGCTGAAGAGCCCTCGCTTCCGTGAGCTGCTGGTCGAGCTGATGGAGACGCTCCGCGCGCGCGGGGCCGCCGGCGTCCCATGGTTCTACGGCGCGCAGATCGTGGCGGCGCTGCTCACGATGCCGACGTGGCTGATGAACGGCATCGCCGGATATGTCTATGGACTCCCGCTGGGCATCGCGATCGCCGGGCCGGGCGTCGCGCTCGCCTCGACGTGCGCCTTCTTCGCGGGGCGGGGCGTGTTCCGCGTGCTGCCGCGCCCCGATTTCACCGCCACCCGTGCGTGGCGCGCGATCGAGCGGCTGACCGCGCGCGATGGGCTGAAGATCACGCTGTTGATCCGCGCGACGCCCGTCATGCCGCAGAACCTCCTGCACTTCGTCTTCGGCACGACCGAGGTGAAGGCGTGGCAGCACGCCGTCGCGACCGGGCTCGGCATGCTCCCGATGACGGCCATCCACGTCTACATCGGCTCCCTCGTGAAGAGCGCGACCGAGCTCGCCAGCAACGAGCAGCGACAGCCGGTCGGCGTCCTCGTGTTCATGGGCGTGGCGTCGGTCGTCGCGATCGCGCTCGTGTCGCGCGTCGCGAAGCGCTCCCTCGCGCGCGCGATCGCCGAGGAAGAGGTCCAGGAGGGCGGTCCGCCTCCGTGATAATTGTTAGTTTGTTGCTGAGGTTACTTTCGTTCGGCGCGGCGATCCCGCTTGCGGCCTCGGCCTCGCGTCGGGCCCTTGTAGCTGAGGGGGTCTCGGCGCTTCGGCGCGGCGGCGTCGAGGGCGGCGCGCACCGGATCGAGCTCGGTGTTGGACGCGCCGTGGCGCTGCACCGCGGAGACGGCCTGCTCGAGCGCGCCGCGCAGCTCGGGCGACTCGGTGCGGGACACCTCGACGAGCCACGCGCGCACCTCTGGGAAGCGGAAGAACACGGGCACGCTCTCGCCGAGCGCCTCGAGCAGGCGGCGCCGCCCCTGCGAGCGCTCGGCCGAGCGCGGCGCGTCGACGATCTCGGAGGCGGCGGCGTCGAGCAGCGACACGAGCTCGTCGGGGCGCGCGACGCGATCGCAGACGGCGCGCACCGAGAGCGCCTCGAGCAGCACCGACTTCGCCAGGAAGCCGTCGCGCAGCTCGGGGATCGCGAACAGATCGAGCCGCGCGGAGGCGCCGACCAGCGCCGCGACGACGCCGTCGCGCACGACCTTGCGCACGTCGCTCGCGAGCTCGGAGAGGGCCTCGGCGCTCCCGCGGGCGTCGACTCCGGCGACGAGCCGCGCGGCGAGAGCGTGCGCCGCGACCACCGGCAAGAAGATCGACGGCAGGGTCGCTCGGACGGTGTCGGCGTCTCCGGCGAGCAGCTCGCGCAGCACGGGGTCGGCGTCGCGTCGACGCGTCAGCAGCTCGCTCGCGAACGCCGCCGCCAGTTCGTGGTTTGGCTTCGGTCCGGGCAGGCCGCCGTGGCGCGTGAGCAGCGAGAACACGAGGCGGTCCCCGGACGCGATGAACCGGTCGAGCGCCCCGCGGAGCTGCTCGCTCTTGAGCGGTGCGCCGGTCACTTCGCCCAGGGATCGACGACGTCTCCGACGCGCTTGCCGCTGGGCTTGGGCGCTGTGACAGGGCCGCCGGTGGGCAACCGCCCGCCCACGCGCGGCTCCTTCACGAGCTTGAGCTCGACCCGCGCCTTCGTGCCGTCGAGCTCGATGGGCTGCGACTGGTACCCCTCGCGCTTGATCTCGACGGAGACCTTCTCGCCCTCGGGGACGTTGACCGTGACCGGCACCTTCCCGAGCGGCTTGTCGCCCTGGAACGCCTCGGCGTCGATCGGCTGGGCGATCACCATCACCTCTTTGCCGGTGGGCTTGGGCGCCTCAGCGGGGGTCTCGACCGGGGGCGCCTGGGACGGCGTCGGCGCGGGCGCCGCGGGCTGCGACGCCGACGCGGGCGCCGAGCTCGCGCTGCTGGTCGAGCCCATCGCGAAGATCGCGCCGACGATGCCGACCGCGCCGACCACGCCAGCGACGCCGGCGTAGAGCGGCCAGCGCGCGCGTTGCTTCGGGGGAGCCCCCGCCAGCATGTTGCCCATCCGCGACGCGTTGCCGAAGTAGTCGGCCGGGACGTTGAACGAGCCGCTCCGCGCGATCATCTCGCCGACGGCGCGGGGCATCGCGCCCTTCTCGAAGACGTCGAGCTCCTCGATGAACTCGGCCATGTCCCCGTAGCGCTGCTCGGGCTTCTTCGAGAGCAGCTTCAGCACGATCGCCTCGAGGCCGGGCGGCACGTCGGCGCCGATCGGCGGCACGATCGCGCGGATCGGCACGGGCGCCTTGTACATGTGCTGCGTCAGGATCCCCATGTAGTTGTCGGCGTCGAACGGGACCCGCCCAGCCGCGAGCTCGTAGACGATGACCCCGAGCGCGTAGAGATCGGTGCGGTGGTCGACCGGCGCGCCCGCGGCCTGCTCGGGCGACATGTAGTGCGGAGTCCCGAACACCGTCCCGGCGCGCGTGAGCTTCGTGTTGCTGCTCGTCGCGACCTTCGCGATGCCGAAATCGAGGATCTTGACGTAATCCTTCTCGGAGCCGCGCGTCACGAGGAAGATGTTGTCGGGCTTGAGATCGCGGTGGACGATCCCCTGCGCGTGCGCCGCGCCGAGCGCGTCGGCGACCTGCCGCGCGATGTGGAGGATGCGCTCTGTCGGGAGGGGGCGCTGCGATTTCAGCAGATCGGAGAGCGACTGCCCCTCGAGGAACTCCATGATGAAGTAGGCGGAGCCGTCGGGCAGCACGCCGAAGTCGCTGACGTCGATGATGTGCGGGTGCCCGATGCTCGACGCCGCGCGGGCCTCTTGCAGGAAGCGCTCGGTCATCTCGCTGTCGCGCGACATGTCGGCGCGCAGGACCTTGATTGCGACGCGCTTGTTGATGACCTTGTGGCGACCGGCGTAGACGACCCCCATGCCGCCCTCACCGAGCACCGACTCGATCTTGTAGCGGTTGTCGATCGTGACCCCGATGTACGCGTTGGCGGCCTGCGACGGCGGCGGGGGGATCGACGGCGCGGCCGCCGACATCACGCTGTGCGGCACGCCTTCGAGGGGCGACGACGGCAGCGACGGCTCCGAGCCGCGCGGGTCCGACGGAGCGGCGAGGCCGACGAGCGTGCCGGGGGGAGGCGTCTTGGGCTGCTCCATGACCAGACGCGCAACCTAGCAAGACACGCGCCGCGCGGCGAAGCGGCATTTGCCGACAAATCCAGCGAGCTTGACGCGCAACGGCGTGGCTCAGGTGGAAAACGTTGCGGACCCCCCGTCGCGGACGACCGGTCCCACGAGCCCGGCGGCGAGCGCCCCCACCACGAGGCAGAGGCCGCACAGCGGCAGATCGGCGTCGGCGCCGCCGACCAGCACGAGCGCGAGCGCGGCGAGCACGTCAGCGCGGCTGCCTCGTCCGAGCAGCGCGGCGAGCGCGAGCAGCGACGTGAGCGCGGCGACGAACGCGGTCATCGCGACCGGGGCGAGCGCGAACGGCGAGCGCGCGAGCGTGAGGGCGGCGCGCGCGACGACGAGGCGCGCCGGGCTCTCGACGAGGCGCTCCACGTGCGCCGCGAAGAACGACGCGAACAGCGCCGCAGCGGTCGCGACGGACGTCCACAGCGACGCCGCGCGCCGCTCGCGGGTCGCGAGCCAGAGCAGCGCGAAGAACACCGTGAGCGCTTGCAACGCGAACGCCGCCGTCGCGATCCAGCGCGTGGCTCCGAGCACGCGCATGAGCCCACGGGCCGCGGCGATGTCGGCGAAAAAAGCGCCGAATTGCCGCGTCGCGGAGGTCAGCGACAGCGCGAGCACGACGAGGCCGAGCGCGCGCGACGCCGGGGTCTGCACCGCCTGCGCCGCCGCGAGCACGCCGACGACGACCGCCGCGCCACCGAGCGTCGCCCCGAGGGCGGGCGGCAACGGCGCGAACGCGGACATGGTCGCGAGCACCGCCACGAGACCGGCGGCGACGGGCGCGCAGGCGCGGTAGAGCAGGGAGGCGCCCTGCATCCGCGCGGTGGCGAGGCACACGAGCCCCACCACATAGGTGAGCGCGAGCAACAGCAGCTGCGCGAGCGCGCCCGCTGCCCACTCGGCCCGCGCGACCCAGCGGTCGGCCACGACCGCGCCACGCAGCGCAGGGAAGAGCGCGCGGGACAGCAGCAGCGTCGCGACCGCGAGCCACGCGACGCGCCGGACGCGGGAGAGCGCGAGCGCCTCGAGCGAGGGCTCGGACCACGAGGTGCGGGCGGGTCGTCCTGGCTCAGCCTGGGGCGCGGTCGGACCGATCTCCATCTTTCTTGCCCTCTCGCGACGGCGGAGGGGCGCCCTTCTCTTGTGGTCCCTCGGGCACGCGCGGGCCCGGCAGCGGGGTCTTCGGGGTGCCGCCCGGATCGGGCGGGTGCGCGAGGATGTACGGCCTCGCGTTGGCCGTCATGCAGGCGACCTCTCGCTTGCGATGAAACTCCCAGTGCAGGTAGACGCGGCCGTCGGGCGACAGGATCGCCTCGGGAGGTCTGCCGAAGGGTCCGGCGCGGTCCATCGCGTCGAGCGCCGCGATGTCGAACGCCGTCACGCCGCTCGTCCGGGTGATGCCCATCTTCACGATCCGCCCGTCGTCCTTGTCGAGCGCGACCTCGAGCACCGTGCGCAGACCCTGCTGGTTGAGCGCGTGATCGCTCGGCAGCGAGTCGAGCGAGTCGAGGAACTCGTCGGCGAACAGCGGGTGAAGGCGGTTGTGGACGTGGTGCAGGTACCGCGCGAACGGCACCGCGGCCGTGTTGAGCGCGGTGGTGTTGCCGAGCTTGACGGTCGCGACGTAGTTCTCGATCTGCTGCTTGATCCGGTCGAGCCCCGAGGGCTTCCAGGGCCCGCGGTGCTGCGACCTGCGGCGCTCACCGTCTGCGGCGCGCTCTCGCTTGATGGTGCCCTCGCCGACCGCGGCGAGCGCGCCCCCGGGCGACAGGTTGAACCTCGTCCCGTCGGGGCCAGCGCCGCCACCCCACCTTGGGATGGTGTATGGTTTATCAGTTTTTGCGTCGGTGCTCGCGCGTCCGGCGGTGGCCGCCTGCGCCGAGCCCGCGGGCTTCGCGTCGGCCTTCGCGAAGGGGCTCACCGAGTAGGTCCCCTTGTCGCTCTGCACACCGTCGGGGGAGGGCGGCGGCGCCTTGGCCTCGGCCGCCGGGACGGGCGGAGCGGCGGCGCGCGGCGGCTCGCTCGCGACCTTCGGTCCTGACCTGCCGTCCTGACCCGCCTTCTCGGAAGGGGGCACGGCGGGCTTGGCGGCGTGCGTCGCGTCCGGGGTCGACTTGCCGGGGGTCTTCGCCTCGGTCGCGTGATCCTTCGACGAAGCCTCGCCGGGCGCGCGCTTCTGCGCGCCCTCGACGTCCTGCGCGTCGGCGATCTTCTGTTTGTCGCTGTCTCCAGGGCTCTTGCCAGACGCGGTGGAGGCCTTCGACGCGCCCATCTTGGTGGTGGGATCGTTGACCTCGTGGTTGGTGATGCGCGCCTGGGTCTGCTCCTTGACGTGGTTGGCGTGCTCACCGATGAACTCGGCGGTCGGGTTCTCTTTTTGAGCCTTGTCGTCGACGTGTTGCTCGACCGCGACGCGCTTCTGCTCGGCGGGCGGCGGGGGTGGCGGCGGCACGGCGGCGACCGGGGGCAGCGTGAGCTTCGGCGGCTCGGGCTTGGGATCGGGCTTCTTCGGCGGCTCGGGCGCCTTCGGGTCGTCCTTCTTCTCGGGGGGCTTGACCTTCGCGCGCTCGCGCTTCGGATCGGGGACGCGCGATGGATCGGGTGTCGCGTTCGGATCGGGCGTGGCGTTCGCGTCGGGCTTGGGCGGCTCGGGCTGGGCCTGCTCGGGGCTCGGCGCGACAGGCTGGAACGTCACCTCGATGGCGTCGCCCGCGCCACCGCCGACGGTGTCGGAGACCATCGCGACGAACGAGCGGAGATCGATGCGGCCCATCCCGACGTCGGCCGCGGCGTCGACCCCTTGATACGAGGCAAAGTGGACCACGGCCGCGGCGCAAAGCCACAGCACGATGGGCACGGTGCTCTCGTGTCGACTCACAGGGGGCGCCTCATGCTGGCACGACCGAGTGGACCTGCCAACCACGAGGGAGGCGGGTTCGGCCGAGAATTCGCGGGATGAAGAGCTCCTAATCGAAGCGCGGTCGCGTCCGGGCGATGGCGATGCGCTCCCACACGGGATCGAGCAGGCGCGGCGCGTCGGGCCAGTAGCGGCGCGCCCAGTCGGGGCCTTGCGAGTCCTCGATGGGCTCGAAGCCCTCGGTCGCGAGCTCGCGCCACAGCTCTTCGCGCGTCACGTAGCCATCGAGCGGCTCGCCGATCGCGCGGCTCGCGACCCGCGCGAACCCGACGAGCGCGCGCGGCACGTCCTCGAGGCGCGAGTAGGTGAGCGCGAGATCGCTCCCCGGCGCCGCGGCGCGCGCGACCGCCGCGAGCGTGGCTCGTCGCGCGTCACCGGGCAGGTACATCGTCACCCCCTCCCAGATGAACACGGCGGGCGACGCTCGCTCGAAGCCCGCGCGCGAGAGGGCGGCGTCGACCGTGTCGGCGCGAAAGTCGATCGCCACGTGGCGCACCTCGCGCGCCGTCGGGCGGCGCTCCCCGAGGCGAGCCCGCTTCGCGCGCTGCGTGTCAGGAAAGTCAATTTCATAGAACGTCGCCTCCTCGACGCCGTCCAGGCGATACGCGCGCGCGTCGTGACCCGCGCCGAGCAGCACGATCTGCCGGACCCCTCGCGCGACGCCGGCCAGCACGACCTCGTCGAGGCGCAGCGTCCGCAAGACGACGTCGGACGCCAGCCGGAGCGTCAGCGCGTCGAGCGCGAGGTACCCGGGGGTGCGCGCGCGCCGCACCGCGCGAGCGAGCGCCGCGTAGGGCGTCGGCAGGAGCGTGAGCGCCACGTCGTCTCGGGCCGCCCTGCGCGCCCCGTCGAGGCCGGAGCCCGCCGCGCGGAGCGCCGCGACCCACACCGCGGTCAGGCTCGCGCGGCCGTCCTTCACTTCGCGACCGTCGCGGTCTCCGAGAACAGCGGGTACACGCCGCCCTCCTTCAGCTCGACGTCGACGACGTCGCCGCTCTTCTTCTTCACCTGGAGCTTGATCCCCTCGAGCTTGCCGGCGTTGACGTAGCTCTGCATCTCGCCCGAGCTCATCAGCTTCACGGGCTTGTCGCCCATCGCGACGATCTGGTCGCCGACCTCGAGCTTTGCGCGCGCGGCGGGCGACTCCTCGTAGACGCGCGAGACATAGACAGCCTGCGTGCGGAGCTCGAAGTAGAAGCCGTACCCGAGCTTCCCCTCGGCGGGCGCGAAGTGCAGGACGATGCGCGCGCCCGACGGGCAGTTGATCGTGACCTGGCGCGCGGCGAGCCACTCTTCGTCGGGGCTGCCGAGATCCTTCACGCACATCGGCGCGTTCACGAGGTTCGACTGCCACATCTCGACCCGCAGCTTGTCGGTCTTCTCGATGCGGTAGTTGCCCTTCGGCGCGTCGGGCCACGTCGGCGTCAGCGTCGACGACTGAGGGTTGGTCTTGATGAGCTCCTTTCCGTTGACGTAGAGGATCGCGAACGGATCGGGGAGCTTGGAGCCGAGCTCGTGCCACGGGCGGCCGTCGCGGGTGCGCTCGGGGGCCTGGCCCTCCTTGAACCCGAGGTAGACGAGGTTGTTGGGGGGCTCGGGCTCGAGCGTGACACCCGCGGGCGGCACCTTCAGCGGGCTGGTGATCTCGGGGTACACCGCGCCGCAACCGAGCAGGTAGGTCGATGAGCAGAGCGTGAAGGCGAGCGCCGCGGCGTGTCGAGCGGTCATCAGGGGGCGCGGAGCTTAGCCCGGCGTCACGTGTGACGTCACCCCGTGACGCACAAAGGGCCCCGCGCGGGGGCCCTCTGTGACGGATCGGCTAGGACGACGAGCTGGGCTCAGGCGCGCTTCGAGCGGCGCGACGCGAGCAGGCCGACGCCGAGCAGCAGACCCATCGCGCCGAGGCCGACCACGTCCTTGCGACCGCGCGGCTCGATCGTGCCGCACGACGCGCCCGCCTCGCCCTCGGCCTTGCAGCTGCCGCCAGAGCACGACGCGGAGCCTGTCGCGCTCGCGTCCACGTGGGTCTTCAAGAACGCGTTGAGCGCGCCGACGCAGTCCTGCAGGTTGTTGCCGGAGTCGACGTACTTGCCGTCGCAGAACAGCGCACCCTCGGGCTTCGAGCAGGCGGCCTCGCAGCCGCCCTTCGCGCTCGCGAAGCACTGCCCCGTCGCGGCCTTGCTGCAGTCGACGTTGCAGTCGACGTTGACCTTGGCGGTGCAGCTACCCTTGCACGAGCCCTCGCACTTGGCCTTGCAGTCGGCCTCGGGCTTCTGGCCCGTGCAGGAGCCCGAGCAGCTGCTCGTGCAGCTGCCCTTGCAGCTCGCCTTGCACTCGGACTGCGCCTGGCCGTCGGAGGACTTCGCGGCGCACTGGGCGTCGCAGTCGCCCTCGCAGGAGGCCTTGCACGAGCCCTGGCAGTCGAACTCGGCGGGCTTCACGTTGCACTTCGCCTCGCAGTCGCTCTGGCAGCTGCCCGTGCAGCTCGCCTCGGCGGTGCCGGTGCACTGTCCGCTGCACTTGGAGGCGTCGAACTTCGCCTCGCAGGCCGCCTCGAACGAGAACGGCGTGCATTTCGCCGTGCAGCCGCCCTCGACCTCGACCTTGCACTGGCCCTCGGCCGAGACGTCGATGCAGCCGCACGCGGCGATGCCGGATTTGTCGGGGCACTCGGCGGCTGACGCGGTCGACGTGAACGCGAGCAGGGCGAAGGTAGCGGGAACGACGGAAAAGAGCTGGGTCCAACGCATGGTGTTCATTCTCCTCGAGGTTGCGGGAAGCGTAGCCGCTCGCCATAGCAAAGGCCAAGCCAGCGCAGGGACCAAAGCGCGCGCGCCGGGGTCGAGCTTCGCGTGACCCCGCGGCTTCGACGCCGGGACAGCCGTGTCATGCCGACTGCGCGCGCCGGGCGAGGCGCTCGCGGACGCGCTGGAGATCGCCGATCAGCTCGAGCGCGGACTGATAGCGGCGCTCGCGGTCCTTCTCGAGGGCCTTGTCGATCACCAGCTCGATCTCGGGCGGCGTGCTGGGCCTCAGCTCGCTCACCTTGCGCGGACACTCGGAGATGATGGCCTGCAGGAGCGCCTGGTGGGTCGTCGCGCCAAAGGGGCGCTTGCCCGTGACCGCCTCGTACATCAACACGCCGCACGACCAGAGATCGACGCGGGGATCGAAGTGGCGGTCGCCGAGGGCTTGCTCGGGGGCCATGTAGTACGGCGTGCCCATCACGATCCCCGTCCGCGTGAGCTGGGTCGTGTCGTCGCCCGAGCGCGCTGTCTCTGGAGACTGCGCCTTCGCGACGCCGAAATCGAGCAGCTTCACGAACGACGGCTTGCCGTCCCGCGCGACGAGGAACACGTTCTCGGGCTTGATGTCGCGGTGGATGATGCCCTTCTTGTGTGCGGCGCCGAGGCCCGACAGCACCTGGAGCATGATGTCGATCAGGTCGAAGAACGAGAGCCCGCCCTCGCGATCGATCCGCTCGCCGAGCGTCTCGCCATAGAGGCGCTCCATCGTGAAATAGGGGCGTCCGTCCGGCAGCGAGCCGAAATCGAACACCTGGCAAATGTTAGGATGATTGAGGATCGACGCCGCCCGCGCCTCGCGGAGGAAGCGGCGCTCGGCGTCGGGGGCCGCGCTGCGCTCGAAGGGCATCACCTTGAGCGCGACGTGGCGGCCGAGCAGGGTCTGCTCGGCGTCGTAGATCGCCGCCATGCCGCCGCGCCCGATGAGCCCCTTGACCGCGTAGACTCCGTCGACCGTCACGCCGATGAGCGCGCGCGGATCGGTGGGCGGGCGCTCGGACCGGGGAGGCGGCGAGTCGGCGCGCGCGCCGGGAGGGGGCGCCGATGGATCGCGCCCGGTGCCCTCGCGCGCCGGAGGCGGCGCGGTCGTGGGTTTGGCCCGCTCGATCACCCTGCCGCTGGTCGGGCAGGTGGCGGCGGCCTCGTCGTGAGGGAGGCCGCAGTGCGGACACCGAAGGAAGCGCTGGCTCATCGAAGGGGGCAGGGAGCTTAGCGCACTTCGTCGGCCTGCCCCGCCGGAGGGCCCCGTTCGGCAAATTTGGAAGGGCGTCGCGACGGATGCGATACTCGTGAGTCATGCAACAACCCTGGCAGCAGCAGGCCGCGCCTCAGGCTCCCGGCCCTCAGCCCGCGGCGCCGCAGGAGGCGGCGAAGTCCTTCGGCAAGGCGCTCTTCGATTTCAAGTTCGAGGCGTACGTCACGCCGCGCCTGCTCGGCATCCTGTACGGCGTCTTCCTCGTCGTGCTCGTGCTCGGGGTGCTGGTCGGCATCGGCGGCGGGCTGTGGAACGTGCTCGACGCGCTCACCAGCAGCTACTCGAGCAGCTCGCGGGTGGTGGCCGGGCTCGTCCAGGTCGTGGTGACGCCGTTCGCGGCGGCGCTCTACCTGCTGGTCGGCCGCATGTACTTCGAGATCCTCGCGGTCGTGTTCCGCGGCGTCGCGCTCCTCGACAGCATCGACAAGAAGACGCGCTGACGCTCCTCGGGGGGGCGGTGCTAGTGCTACTCCCGCGTGTCGATCTTCGTGCTCGCGAGCGCCGCGGTCGGCGCGCTGTCGCTCGTCGCGCACCTGTGGCTGTACCGGGCCCTCGTCGCCGCGTCCGCGCGCGTCGCGCGGGCGAGCTGGCTGCTCGCCGCCGTGCAGGTCGCGCTCGCGGCGGCGCCGATGCTCCGATGGCTCGCGGCGCCGCTCCACGCGCCGTGGCTTCGCGCCGTCTCGCAGTGGGCGATGGTGCCGCAGCTCGTGCTGCTCGTCGGGGCCGCGTGCGTGGGGCTCTCGAGGCTCCTCGCGCGCGCCCGGCGAGCGTCCGCGCCGTCACCCTCCGTTCAGGTGGCCCGCCGAGACCTGCTCGTCGGTGCGGCCGCGGCGGTGGTGCCGGCGGGCGCCGCGGTCCGCGGCGTCGTGTCGCGTCGCGACGTCGTCGTCGAGGAGATCGCCATCCGCCTGCCGCGGCTACCCCGCGCGCTCGACGGCTTCACGCTGGTGCAGGTGTCGGACGTACACGTCGGCGCCTTCACCGGCGAGCCCGAGCTGCGCGCGCTCGAGGACGTGGTGCGGGGCGCGCGGGGCGATCTGGTCGTCTTGACGGGGGATCTGGTCGATCACGACGCCTCGGACATCCCGCTCGCCGCGCGCTGGCTGTCGCGGCTCCCGGCGCGGCTCGGCGTCGCGGCGATCCCCGGTAACCACGATCACTACGCGGGGATGGCCGCCGTGATGGGCGCGATGCGCCGCGCGGGCGTGGACGTGCTCGTCAACCGCGCGCGCGTCCTCGACGACGGCCTCGCCCTCGTCGGCGTCGACGATCTGTGGGGTCGACGGTATCCACCTGGCCCCGGCCCCGACCTCGCGCTCGCGCTCCGCGACGCGCCTCCCGACGCCGCGCGCGTGCTGCTCGCGCACAACCCCACGTTCTTCGACGAGGCAGCGGGCGTCGAGCTGCAGCTCTCGGGGCACACGCACGGAGGCCAGATCGCGCCCGCGGGGCTGCTGCTCAGGTACTCGCGCGGCCTCTACCGCGACGGCGCGCGCACTTTGTATGTCAACCGAGGCTTCGGCATCGTCGGGCCGCCGATGCGCGTCGGGGCGCCGGCCGAGGTCACGAGGATCGTGCTCGTCGCTTCATGAGCGGCGCCGCACGAACAGCGCGAGGAACACCGGGCCGCCGACGAGCGCCGTGATCGCCCCGACGGGCGGCTCGGTGCCGAGCGCGCGGAAGACGAGGCGGCTCGTCAGGTCGCAGGCGACCAGGGCCGCCGCGCCGACGAGCACCGAGAGCGGCACGAGCTTGCGGTGATCGGCGCCGACGACGAGCCGCAGGGCGTGCGGCACGACCAGCCCGACGAAGCCGATTAGGCCCGTCGTGCAGACGATCGCGCCCACCACGAGCGACGACGCGAAGAACACGCGGCGCTCGAGCGCGCTCGTGTCGACGCCGAGGTGCGCGGCCGGCGCGGCGCCGAGCGCGAGCGCGTTGAGCCTGGCCGAGTCGGCGATCAGGAGCGCGACCCCCAGCGCGACGAAGGCGCTGACGGCCGCCAGCGCCGACCAGGCCGGGACGTCGAGGAAACCCATCAACCAGAACAGGAGCTCTTGCGCCTTGGAGGCCGACACCAGCGATTTCACGAGCGTGATCGCGGCGGACGCGAGGCCGTTGACGATCACCCCGGCGAGCAGGAGATCGGCGCCGCTGGTCGCGCCGTCGGACGCCGCCGCGCGCCGCGCCAGCGCGAACACGAGCGCGGTCGCGCCGAGCCCCGACGCGAGCGCCGCGGAGGGCAGCACGATCGCGCCGAGCCACGTCGTCGCCGAGAGACCGAGCGCGATCACGAGCGTCGCGCCGAGCGCCGCGCCGCCGCTGACGCCGAGCACATATGGATCGGCGAGCGGGTTGCGCAGGAGGCCCTGCAGCGCCGCGCCGACCGCCGCGAGGCCGCCGCCCGCGACCGCCGCCAGCAGCACCCGCGGCAGCCGCGCGTCGAGCAACAGCGCGCGATCGAGGCTCGCGGGCTCGCGCGCCGCCTCGACGAGCGACAGCGGCTCGGACCCCATCGAGAGCGCGACGGCGATGACGATCGCCGCGAGCGCCGCCGAGCCGCCGATCGCCGCCACGAGCCGCCGCGCTGCCGTCATCGCTCAGCGCTCGGCGAGCGCGGCGTCGCGCGTGGCTGCCGGGTCGATCACGATGATGTCGTCGTAGTCGGGCGCGAGCACGCGCGCGCGCGGGGCGACCTCGGCGACCTCGGTGATGAAACCAATGAAATCAACACCAGGCAGCAGCCGCGCTCCGCGCTCGAGGGGCGCGAAGAACGAGTCGTGGTGGGTCGGCACGACGATGGCCGGCGCGAGCGCCGACAGCAGGCGCGGCAGGTAGCGTGCCGTCGCGCGGCGCCCGGCGAGGCCGACGAGCGCGACGTCGGCGCGCAGCCCGGCGACCTCGGCGTCGACGAGATCGGCGCTGCCGTTGTGGAAGATCCGCACGCCGTCGAGCTCGATCAGCAGCGCGAACGCGCCGCCCATCTTGTACTCGTGGAGGCGCGCGGGCAGGCGCGGCGTCGCCGTGACCTCGCCCGCGAACGGCACGCGCCCGAGGGCGAGCTTCGCGTGGAGGCTGGGAACGAACGTGACGCGCGCGTCGCCGATCTCGACGGACGCGCCACGGGGAGGCACGACGACGATCCGGTCCTCGGCGACGCCCTCGGCCCGCGCGAACGCGGCGGTCGTCGACGAGCCGACGATCGTCGCGCCCGTTCGCCTCGCGATCGCGGGCGCGTCGAGGAGATGATCGAAATGGCTGTGCCCGACGAGCACGCCGTCGACCCTGGACGGGGTGTGGCGCGCCACCTCGGCCGGATCGCTGCGCAGCGGTGAGAACAGCGTCGCGAGCGGCCACGGGCGCGACACGAACGGATCGATCAGCAGCGTCGTCGTCGCGCCCTCGAGCACGTGCCCCGCGGTCCCGAGCCACCGCAACCTCACGCCATCGGGCCGACCGCGCACCCGCGGCCGCGTCGACGCGGGCGGGCGAAAGCGGGTCAGCAGCCGCTCGTGCATCTCAGCCCTCGAGCGGTCGACGCGCGATGTCTCGCCGGTGCTGCATCCCGCGGAACGACACGCGAGAGACGCCGTCGTACGCGCGCGTGACCGCCTCGGGCAGCGTGTCGCCCGTCGCCGTCACCGCGAGCACGCGCCCGCCCGAGGTCAGCAGTCGATCGCCGTCGCGCCGCGTGCCCGCGTGCAGCACGAACACACCGTCGACCTCGCCCGCCGCCTCGACGCCCGTGAGCTCGTCGCCGGTCGCGGGCTTGCCCGGGTACCCCTCCGCCGCGAGCACCACCGTCGCCGCGAACCCCGAGGTGGCCGCCCACCCGGCGCGCGCGAGCTCGCCCCGCGCGGCGTCGGTGAAGACGCCGAGCACGTCCTCGTCGGCGATCGCCATCAGCACCTCGGTCGCGGGGTCGCCGAAGCGCACGTTGTACTCGAGCAGCATCGGGTCTCCCTGCTCGGTGATCATCAGCCCCGCGAACAGCACGCCGCGGAACGGCACGCCGTCGGTGTGGAGGCCGTGGATCGTGGGCCGCACGATCTCGGCCTCGATGCGCTCGAGCAGGCCGTCTCCCGTGGGCGCCGGAGCGTACGCGCCCATCCCGCCGGTGTTGGGACCCCGGTCGCCGTCGAAGATGCGCTTGTGATCCTGGGCGGGGGGGAAGATCAAGTAGCCGCGCCCGTCGGTGACGACGTGGACGCTGAGCTCGTAGCCGCGGAGCGGCTCTTCGAGCACGATCGTCGCGCCCGCGTCGCCGAGCTCGCGCCGCACGAGCATCGCGTCGACCGCGTCGTGCGCCTCGGCGAGGGTCGCGGGCACGACCACGCCCTTGCCGGCGCAGAGGCCGTCGGCCTTCACGACCAGCGGTCGGCCCGCGGCGTCGAGGTGCGCGTGCGCCGCGGCGGCGTCGGTGAAGGTGGCGCTGGCCGCCGTGGGGAGCTCGTGGCGCGCCGCGAAGCGCTTGAAATGCGCCTTGGAACCCTCGAGCTTCGCGCCGTCGCGACCCGGCCCGAACACGAGGAAGCCCGCCTCGCGGAGCGCGTCCGCGCAGCCCGACGTGAGCGGCGCCTCGGGGCCGATCACGACGAGATCGGGCGACAGCTCGCGCGCGAGCCCCACGACCTCGGCCGGATCGTCGACGCGGGTGAGGGGGACGTTGCGGTGCTCGCGGGCGGTGCCGCCGTTGCCCGGCGCGACCCACACTTCGCCGACGTCGGCGCTCGCGGCGAGCTTCGTCGCGAGCGCGTGCTCGCGCGCGCCGCTGCCCAGGATCAACACCCGTCGCCGCTCGGTCATCGCGGCCGCTCTACACGCCCGTCACGCGTGAGCCAACACGCTCTTCTGCTTGCGACACAGGGGCGAGTCGCGTACTGACACGCGTGTCAGTCGAGCGCCCAGCGCCTTGACCGATGCGACCGAACAAGGGCGCTCCTCGCCGCGCGGCCGTCGCGCGTCGCGGGCCCCACCCACACCACCGCGAGGCGTCTTTCCGAATGAGCACCCACCCCTGTGTCGTCACGCTGGACAAGAAGAGCGCGCCGCGCGTGCTGTTCTCCGGCGACAGGCTCGTCGAGGTCGATCTGCCCGCGGGCACGCGCGTCATCTACCCGAAGCCTCCGCTCGCGGGCCTGAAGGATCCCGACGCCGCCATCCGCTACGCGCTGACGCACCCGCTGAACTCGCCGCCGCTGTACGCGAAGCTGCGCCCGGGGATGAAGGTCGTCATCGCGATCGACGACATCTCGCTGCCGCTTCCCCCGATGCGCCGCCCCGACGTGCGCGAGCGAGTGTTGACGCACGTCCTGTCCACGCTCTCCGACCACGGCGTCGACGACGTCGAGCTGATCATCGCGACCTCGGTGCACCGGCGGATGACGGGCCCCGAGATCCGCCACATCGTGGGCGATCGCATCTTCGACGCCTACTACCCGAAGCGCCTCTACAACCACGACGCCGAGGATCCGAAGGGGATGGCCCTCGTCGGCGAGACGGAGCTCGGCGAGCGCGTCGTGCTCAACAAGAAGGCGGTCGAGAGCGACCTGCTGATCTATGTGAACCTCAACCTCGTGCCGATGGACGGAGGTCACAAATCGGTCGCCGTCGGGTTGTGTGGGTACGAGAGCCTCCGCGCGCATCACAACCCCAAGACGATGCGCAACTGTCACAGCTACATGGATCCCACGGCGAGCGAGCTGTCGACCATCGTCGAGCGGATGGGCAAGGTGGTGAACCGCGCGCTCGACGTCTTCACGATCGAGACCACGATCAACAACCGGATGTTCGACAGGCCGCTGTCGTTCCTGGCCAAGAACGAGGACGAGCTGTCGTCGGCCGAGCGCACGGCGATGTCGCTGCTGCGCTTCACGCTCGACAAGAGCCCCGACGCCGCGCGCGAGGCGGTGTTTCGCAACGTCCCGTCGCCCTACGAGCTGACCGGCGTGTTCGCCGGCGAGACCGAGGCGGTGCACAGAGAGACGCTGAAGAAGTGCTTCGAGCAGTACGCGGTGCCGGTGCACGGGCAGGCCGACGTGCTGGTCGCCGGGATCCCTTACATCTCGCCGTACAACGTCAACGCTTACCTCAACCCGCTGCTCGTGCAGGTGATGGCGGAGGGCTATCTCTTCAACCTCTATCGCGGCGCGCCCCTCGTGAAGAAGGGCGGCACGATGATCGTCATGCACCCGATGAGCGATCGCTTCGATCAGGTGCAGCACGCGCCGTACATCGACTTCGTGCACAGGCTGCTGCCGGAGACTCGCGACGCGATGGAGCTTCACAAGCGCTACGAGGCCAAGTTCGCGAAAAATCCAACATTTCTCGAGCTCTACCGCAAGGGCAACGCGTACCACCCCGCGCACCCGTTCTTCATGTGGTACTGGGGCGAGGCGGGGCGGCAGCACCTCGGGCGGGTGATCGTCGTCGGGGCCGACAACGAGTACATGCCCAAGCTGTTCGGCTACGAGACGGCGCCCAACGTGACCGAGGCCCTCCAGATGGCGAAGGGGACGTCGTCGCGGTCGCTCGACGTGACCTGCCTGCACTGCCCGCCCATCGTGATGGCCGACGTGTCGGTGCCGTCGCCGCCGACGCTCGGGAGCGGGGCGTGACCGCGCCCCTCGACGTCCGCGCGGCGCTCGCCGGCAAGCGCCTCGTGGTGGTCGGTGGCACGGGCTTCCTCGGGAAGGTGTGGCTGTCGATGCTGCTCCGGTACTACCCGGAGCTCGAGCGCGTCCACCTCGTCGTGCGCTCGAAGAAGGGCGCCGACAGCGAGGCGCGGTTCTGGGCCGACGTCGCGCCTTCGCCGACGTTCGATCCCGTGCGCGAGGCGCACCCCGGCGCGGCGTTCGAGGCGCTCCTGCGCGACAAGGTGCGGTGCCTCGACGCCGACGTCTCCAAGCACAACTGCGGGCTCTCGGACGAGACGCTCGCGAGTCTGCGAGGCCAGGTCGACGCGGTCGTCAACGTCGCGGGCGTGGTCGACTTCAACCCGCCGCTCGACGAGGCGCTGCTCGCCAACGCCTTCGGGGTGCAGAACCTCGTGTCGCTCGCGCGCGCGCTCGGCGACGTGCCGGTGCTGCACACGAGCACCTGCTACGTGGCCGGGTACCGCGACGGCCTGATCGACGAGCACAACCCGCTCGAGCGACCGTTCCCGAAGCACGGCGAGCTCGAGGCGGTACACTGGGAGCCCGCGCGCGAGATCGAGGAGTGCCTCGATCTCGTCGCGCAGGCGCGGCACCGGCAGGGCGACGCGTTTCGCGAGAGCGCGTTCCTCGCCGAGGCGCGCGCCACGCTCGAGCGCCGCGGCGAGCCGACCCGCGGCCGCGCGCTCGACGACGAGCTCGCGAAGGCGCGCCGCAAGTTCCTCGAGCAGCGCCTGATCGAGGCGGGGTCCGAGCGCGCTCGCTACTGGGGCTTCACCAACATCTACACGTACACGAAGAGCATCGGCGAGCAGATCCTCGCGCTGGCGGGGCGCGACGCCGAGCGCCCGCTGCCGTTCTGCATCGTGCGCCCGAGCGTGATCGAGAGCTCGGTCGCGTACCCGTTCCCGAGCTGGACCGAGGGCATCAACACGATGGCCCCGCTGATCTACCTCGCGCTCGAGGGGCACATCCAGGTGCCGACGAGCGCCAGGACCACCCTCGACGTGATCCCGGTCGACATGGTCGCGGGCGGGATGATCCTCTCGCTCGCGGCGCTGCTCGAGGGCTCGGCCCCCGAGGTGTTGCACCTGTCGTCGAGCGACGTGGCGCCGTACCCGATGCACCGGCTGATCGAGCTGACCGGGCTCTACAAGCGCCGCCAGTACCTGTCCTCGTCGAAGGGCAACTGGCTGAAGAACCAGGTGCTCGCGCACATCGAGCCGCTCCCGGTCACGAAAGAACAATTCTATCGCCACGGCGCCCCCGCGATCGCCGACCTCGCGAAGGGCGTGGCGGGCGCGCTGCGGGGCGCCACCCTCGGGCCCGCGGCGGGGCTCGCGCGCGCCGCGGCCAGGGCGCTCGACGGCTACTCGTCGCTCGCGCGGCGCAACGGCGAGATCTGGGAGATGTACATCCCGTTCATGGCCGAGACCGAGTACGTGTTCTCGGCCGAGAACATCCGGGGGCTGCGCGCGCGCCTCTCCGACGACGACCGCGGCAAGCTCAACTTCCGCCCCGAGATCCTCGACTGGCGCTGGTACATGCACGACGTGCAGCTGCCCGCCCTCGAGAAATGGGTGTGGCCCGAGATCGACGAGAAGGTGAACAAGCCCGTGCGCCCGCTGCGATCGCACGACCACCTGCTCGCCTTGCTCGACGACGTCGCCGAGCGCCACGAGCTCATGCCCGCGCTCTTGCAGCAGGGGCCGGAGGGGTTCACGCGCGTCAGCTACCGCGAGGTGAGGGCGCGGGCGCGGGCGACCGCGGCGCGGCTCGCCGAGCGTGGCGTCGGGCCGGGCGACCGCGTGATGCTGTCGGCCGACAACGGCCCCGCGTGGGCGATCGCCTACTTCGGCATCCTCGCGGCCGGCGCGGTGGCCGTCCCGGTCGACCCGGCGCTCGACGCCGCGCGCCTCTCCAACCTCGCGCGCGCGTCGCGGGCGAAGGGCGCGCTCCTCGACGAGGCGCGGCGCCTGGGCGAGGGCGCGTCCCTCGAGGTGCCTGTGTGGGATTTGTTCGAAATGACCGAGGAGCTCGAGCACGCGGTCGCGCCCGCCGTCCCGGCGCCGACCGAGGACACGGTGGCGTCGATCCTCTACACGAGCGGCACGACCGGCACGCCGAAGGGCGTGATGCTGACGCACGGCAACTTCGTCGCGCTCCTGGGCTCGCTCGGGCCGCTGTTCCCGCTGTCGCCGCGCGATCGGACGCTGAGCGTGCTGCCGCTGCACCACGCGTTCGAGTTCACCTGCGGCCTGCTGCTGCCGTTCTCGCGCGGCGCGCGGATCGTGTACCTCGATCACCTCGACGGCGAGCGCCTCTCGGCCGCGCTCCGCGACGCGCGCGTGACCGCGATGGTGGGCGTGCCGGCGCTGTGGCAGCTGCTCGAGCGCCGCATCGTCGCCGAGGTCGAGCAGAAGGGCCCGCTCGCCTCCGCCGCGTTCGAGGCCTTGCTGCGCGCCAACCGCTTGCTCGGCGAGAACGTGGGCGTCGACCTCGGGCGCGTGTTCTTCGGCGCGGTACACGGCGCGCTCGGCGGCGAGCTGCGGACGCTCATCTCCGGCGGCGCCGCGCTCCCGAAGGACACCGCGCGCCTGTTCGCGGGCCTCGGCCTCCACCTCGCCGAGGGCTACGGCCTCACCGAGGCGGCGCCGGTGCTCTCGGTCGCGCAGGCGTCTCCGCGCGCGAAGCCCGGCCACGTCGGCAAGGCGATCCCGGGTGTCGAGATCAAGCTTGATAGCCCTGACAAGGACGGCGTCGGCGAGGTGCTCGCGCGCGGCCCGAACGTGATGGTCGGCTACGAGGGGGATCTCGAGGCGACGCGCGCCGTGATCCAGGACGGCTGGCTGCGCACGGGCGATCTCGGGCGCTTCGATCGCGCGGGCAAGCTGACGATCGTCGGCCGCGCGAAGGAGGTCATCGTCTCGGCCAACGGAGAGAACGTCTATCCCGACGATCTCGAGGCGATGCTCGGCGCGCTCCGTCACGTCCACGAGCTGTCCGTCGTGGGCATCGAGGACGCCCGGGGCGGCGAGCGGGTCGCGCTGCTCGCGGTCCCGGCGCGCCCCGTCGACGGCGAGCCAGACGACGCGCGCGCGCGGAAGGCCAGGGCGACGGCGTCGGTGCGCGAGGCTGTGGCGAAGCTCCCCGCGGCGCTGCGCCCGTCGGTCACGTTGATCCTCGACGCGGAGCTCCCGAGGACGGCGACGCGCAAGGTGAAGCGCGCCGAGGTCCGGCAGCTCGCCGAGCGCCTCGCGCGCGCGAGCGTCGCGCCCCCCAGCGAGTCGGGGCAGCACACGAAGACCGCGGTGCGCGCCGCCGTCGCGTCGCTGTCGCGTCGTGACGTCTCCGAGGTCCACGGCGCGAGCCGGCTGCGGGTCGATCTCGGGTTCGACTCGCTGATGCTGATGGAGCTCTCGGCGGCGCTCGAGGTGTCGCTCGACGGCGCCCACGTCGCCGACGCGCTCGCGGCGTCCGAGACGGTGGGCGAGCTCGAGGCCGCGCTCGAGCTCGTCAGCGCCTCCACCCCGATCGAGCCCGAGGCCGCGCGCGCGCCGTTCACGCTGCCCGAGCTGCCCGAGCCCGTGCGAGCGCGCGCGAAGGACGCGATCGCGTTCCTGCAGCGCAGCTTCTACGCGACGGCGCTGCGCCCGCGCGTGACCGGTCGCGCGTTCATCCCGCACAACCGCAACGTGCTCGTCGTCGCCAACCACGCGAGCCACCTCGACATGGGCCTCGTGAAGCACGCGCTCGGCTCGTACGGCGAGGACATCGTCGCGCTCGCGGCGCGCGACTACTTCTTCGAGAAGGATCCCTTCGTACGGTCGCTCGTCGAAAACTTCACGAACCTCGCACCCATCGACCGCAACGCCGGGCTGCGCGAGACGCTTCGCGACGTGGGACGCCTGCTGGAGGCGGGCAAGACCGTGCTGATCTTCCCCGAGGGGACGCGCAGCCCCGACGGGCAAATCAAGGAATTCAAGGGCGCGGTCGGGCACCTCGCGCTGCGGCACGGCGTCGACGTGCTCCCGGTCTGGGTCGGCGGGACGTTCGAGGCGATGCCGCGCGATCGGCTGGTGCCCACGCGCAGAGACGTGACCGCGCGCATCGGCCCGGTGCTGACCGCGCACGAGCTGTCGCGGATGACCGCGGGGATGAAGCCGGCGCACGCGGCTCGCCAGGCGGCGCGGCTCACCCAGCGCGCGATCGAGGAGCTGCGAGACGGCCGCGCGCTCGACCTGTCTCGCCTCGAGCCGAAGGATCTCGACGACGCGCCGCGGGTCCACCCGCTCGTGCAGCTGATGGGCGAGCTGCCGACGCGCTTCGTCCGCGGGGCGGTCGCGGCGCCGGTGAGCTTCTATTTCACGCTCGGGATAGAGGACGAGGCCAAGTGGACCGTCCGGGTCGCCCCGGACAAGGTCGACGTCGTGGTCGGGAAGCCCGCCGGCGGCGTCGCCGACTGCGTGCTGAAGACCACGCCCGAGATGTTCACCAGGATCGTGCGCGAGGGCTACACGCCCGGGCCGCCCGAGTTTCTCTCCGGCGTCGTCAAGTCCAACGACGTCGGCCTGCTCGTCACCTTCCAGAAGGCGTTCCAGCTCGGATGAGCCGCTACCTCGTCACCGGCGCCGCCGGGTTCCTCGGCCGTCACCTCGTCGCCGCGCTGCTCTCCGATGGACACGAGGTCACCGCGCTCGTGCGCGACGGCACGCGCGCCGAGCTGGGCGCCGCGCGGCTGGTCCACGGCGACGTCACGGACCTCGCCTCCGTCACGGCCGCCGCCGACGGCGTCGACGGTGTGTTTCATCTGGCAGGCAAGGTGTCGCGTGATCCCGCCGACGCCGAGGCGCTCCACACGCTGCACGTGCGAGGCACGCGCGTCGTCGTCCAAGCGGCGCGCGTGGCCGGCGCGAGGCGGCTCGTCCTCGCGTCGACGAGCGGCACCGTGTGCATCTCCGAGTCCCCCGAGGTCCGTGACGAGGCGAGCCCGGTGCCGTTCGGGCTCATCGCCAGGTTCCCCTACTATCGAACGAAGCTGCAGGCCGAGGAGGAGGCGCTCACGGCCAGCGACGGCGCGCTCGAGATCGTCTCGATCAACCCGTCGCTCCTGCTCGGGCCAGGCGACGTGAACGGCTCGAGCACCGAGGACGTCGGCAAGTTCCTCTCGCGCGCGATCCCGGCCGTGCCCGCCGGCGGCGTCGCGTTCGTCGACGCGCGCGACGCGGCGCGGGGCGCGGTCCTCGCGATGGAACGGGGCGAGGCGGGCGAGCGCTACCTGCTCAACGCGTGCAACCTCAGCGTCCGCGAGCTCTTCTCTCGGCTCGAGCGCCTGTCGGGCGTGCCCGCGCCGAGGTTGCCGTTGCCGCGCGGCGCCGTGCTCTCGCGCGAGCTCGTGCGC
Organism: Myxococcota bacterium; assembly: GCA_963169165.1. GTDB lineage: Bacteria > Myxococcota_A > Polyangia > Polyangiales > Polyangiaceae > JADLFU01. Next base: position 25,612 of record CAUJFL010000120.1, read on the forward strand.
GCGACGCGGGCGGTGGTCGGCGCGCTCGGCGGCGAGCTGCCGGTCGATCTCGTGAGCGCCGAGATGGGGCGCCTCTTCTGGTACGCGGACGCGGGCAAGGCGGTCCGTGAGCTGGGGTTCGTCGCGCGCGATCCGCAGGAGACGCTCGCCGACACGGTGGCCGACCTCACGCGTCGCTGACCGCTCGCCGCGGGATTGTCGCCGCGGCGCGCGGCCGGACGCGATACCATCGGGGGCGTTGCTGCTCCCGAGATCCACGTCCCGCTTTCGAGTCGAGGCCCGAGTCGGCGGCGGCGCGATGGGCGACATCTATCGGGCGCGCGACAAGCAGACCGGGGCGACCGTCGCGATCAAGATGCTGCGCCAGCGGCCCGACGCCACGGCGCGCGCGCGCTTCCGGCGCGAGGCCGAGGTGCTCGCCGAGCTGCGGCACCCAGGCGTGGTCGGCTATGTCGAGCATGGTACGTGGTCCGACGGCCGCGCGTTCCTCGCGATGGAATGGCTCGAGGGCGAGGATTTGCTGGCGCGCACCCGGCGTGAGCCGCTCGGCATGAAGCAGTCGGTCGAGGTGGTGCGGCGCGCGGCGGCGGCGCTCGCCGCTTGCCACTCGCGCGGCGTCGTCCACCGCGATCTGAAGCCCGCGAACCTCTGGCTCGTCGCGGGCAAGACGCTGGCCGTGAAGGTGATCGACTTCGGCGTCGTGAAGCCGGCGGGCGCCGACGATTTCGAGACGGAGCGCGGCGCGATCATCGGCACGCCGCACTACCTCGCGCCGGAGCAGGTGCGCGGCGAGCGCGTGACGCCGCGGGCGGACGTCTACTCGCTCGGCGCGGTGCTCTTTCGCCTCGTCACGGGGCGCGTCATCTTTCCGACCGAGCACGTCGTCGCGCTGCTCGGCCAGCTCGTGAACGACGATCCGCCGGCCGCCTCCTCCGTGCGGCTGGATGTCCCCGAGGGGCTCGACGTCGTGATCTCGCGCGCGGTCTCGCGGCGCGCATCCGAGCGCTACGCCGACGCCGGAGAGCTCGCGCGCGCGCTCGCGCGGGTCGGCGTCGTGCCGACCGAGCCTCCCGGCAAGGAGGGCTCGTCGTCGACGGTGCGACGGCTGCCTCCCGCCGAGATCCTCGAAGATCCATCGCGCACCAGCCCCGGCGTCGAGGTCGCGCGAGAGCGTGAGGTGCGCGTCGTGACGGCGGTGGTGGCGTGGACCGACGGGCCGGAGGCGCTCGAGCAGGCGCGAGCCGCCGCGCGTGCCCACCTCGGGCCCGACGACGGCATCGAGGCGCTGCCGGGCAACCAGCTGGTCCTCGTGTTCGGCGCGCACGGCTCCGCGAGCGGCGGAGATCCGGTGCGCGCGGCTCGCGCGGCGCTCGCGCTGGTCGGACAGGCCGCGACGGCGCGCGCGG
>CAUJFL010000121.1 GCA_963169165.1 Myxococcota bacterium
CCTGAGAGAGCTGGCGTCGGTGCGCGCGTTCGTCGGGCCCTACACGACGCCGATCGGCGTGACCTCGGCCTTCCACACTCGCTCGATCATCTCGACGGGCCCGCGCATCGATCGACAGGGCCGCGAGCTCGCCGAGCCGCCCGTGACCACCGGGTGGAACACGACGCACCTCCGCCACGAGATCGGCCCCGCGCGGTCGTTCGCGGTCGGGCGCTCGCTGCCCAAGCGCTACGGGCAGGTCGAGGTGGCGACCACGAGCACGCCCCACCCCGAGCTCTACCTCGCCGTCGCCAGCGCGTTCCTCGGGCCCGCCTTCGTCTCTGGCGGCTGGGTCAAGCCGCCCGAGCTCCGCTTCCTCGGCTCCGAGGGGCGGGGGCGCTTCACCGGCGCCGTGGGGGTGGTCCTCGATCCCGACTTCGGCAAGGATGACTTCCTCTCTCACGACACCCCGTATCCGCTCCTCGATCTCAGGGTCGCGGTGAACGATCCTGACATGCTCCGATTGTTCCCCTACGCGCCGCAGGGCGCGTTCTCGGTGCTGCTCAACCTCCACCTCGCGGCGAGCACGAAGAAGAAGCCGAAACCATGACGACGTGTCTACCCGCCTCGACGCGGCTCCGCGCGCTGCTCTGGCTGTCGCTGGGGCTGGTGGCCTGCGACTTCTCGAAGGAGGTGTACTACGTGCCGGTCGGCGGGGTCGCCTCCGCGCAGCCGATGGCAGGCGCGGGAGGCGAGGCCGGGCAGGGGGGCGCAGGAGCCGCAGGAGCGGGCGCTGGTCAGGGAGGCGAAGCGCAAGCGGGAGGGGCTGGTCAGGGTGGCGCCTCCCAAGCGGGAGGTGGTCAGGGCGGCGAGGCTGGGAGCGAGAGCCTCGAGCGCGTGCTGCGCCTCGGGACGCTCGGGGGTCACGTGACCGCGAGCGGAGAGCTGCTGCCGCTCGGGCAGGCGGCGCGCACGGTCGAGGTGTGGATCCGGGCTGAGCCAGGGGTGCCCAACGAGCGCTTCGTCGTCTCGTGGGGCGAGCTCACCCCCGGAGGAGGCTGGATGCTGGGCCTCGAGAACGGCCTGCCCGTGATCACCCAGATCGGCGCCAGCATCAAGGGACCAGCGCCGCTCGACGACGGCGCCTGGCACCACCTCGCCGTCGCGTTCACGCCTCACAACAAATATTCTCTGTATACGGACACCAAGCTGGCGGTCACCGGCTCCATGCCTACTGACACCCAGCCCGGCTCGCTGGCGGTCGGGCGCTCGATCGAGCCAGAGACCAAGTGGTTCGTCGGCGACGTCGACGAGGTGCGGATCTGGACCGTCACCCGCACCGCCGAAGAGCTCACGGCGTCCGCGAAGATGTCACTGTCAGGATCGGAGCCGGGCCTCATCCTCTACTGGGACATGACAGGCCCCTCCCTGCGCGCCGAGAACCGCGCGGTGGCGGCCAGCGGCGCGGCGGGCGGCGATCTCCGCAACGACGCGAGCTTCGTGGCTGGCAGCCCGTTCTGAGCCCCACGCCGTGCTCAGGACGTGGAGATCTCGTTGGTGTGGTCGCGCCTCCGCCGCTCACGCCCGCGCGCGCAGCGTGATGATCGCGATCTCGGGCGCCGCGCCGACCCGCAGCGGCAGCCCCGTCGTGCCGAGCCCGGCGCTCACGTAGAGCGTCGCCGCGTCCCGCTCGTAGCGGCCCCAGCGGTGGGCGTGCGCGAGGTTCGCGAGCGAGAGCTCCCGCACGAAGAATGGCGCGGCGATCTGCCCGGCGTGCGTGTGCCCCGACAGCACCAGGTGCGCCCCGCGGTCGGCCGCGTCGTCGAACAGATCTGGATCGTGCGCGAGCAGCACCGTCGGCGCGCCGCGCGTGTCGGCGAGCGTCGCGTCGAGATCGGCCCGCCCCGTCCACGTGTCGTCGACGCCCGCGATGCAGAGCGACGCGCCGCCGCGCTCGAGCCACGCGCGCTCGTTCTTCAGCACGCGCACGCCGAGGGCCCGCAGCCGCGCGGCGAGATCGTCGTTGTCGAAGTAGTCGTGGTTGCCAAATGAGAGGTACACGCCCTCCTTCGCCGCGAAGGACGCGACCGCGCGCGCCGCCTCCTCGTGAAACGACGTGCCCGAGGTCACGAGATCGCCTGTCACCGCGACGACGTCGACCTCCTCGCGGGCCACCATCGTCGCCCAGCGCGCGCGCTGGCGCTGGGAGAGGAGGCCGCCGACGTGGAGATCGGAGAGGTGCGCGATGCGCAGGCCGTCGAAGGCGGGCGCGAGCCCCGGCAGCGCGACGTCGAGGCGCCGCACCCGCACCCACGCAGGCAGGACGAACGTGCCGTACGCCGTCAGCAGCGCGAACGCGGCGTAGATCGCGAGCGCGGCGTCGAACACCCGCGTCGGCGCGAGCCACATCGCGACGGGCGCGGCGAGCAGCGTCGGCGCCGCCGCGCCCAGGCACGCGGTCAGGTGCACGAGGTAGGGGCGCTCCCACAGCGCCTCGACGGGGCCGCGTCGGCGGTCCGACATCAGCGGGCGCAGTCGTGGGCGGATCAGCGCCGCCAGCGCCACCGCGACGCCCGCGCCCCACGCGAGCGGCCCGCGCAGCCCCGCCCACGCGAACGGCGCCGCCGCCGCGAGCGCGAACGGCCCGTGGATCGCGAGCGCGAGCCCGACGACGAAGCGGACGAACGCGCCGCGTCTCGGGCGCTTGTGAGGATCGAGGGGTGGCAAGCGGCGCGGCTACTCGTCGAACTTGGGCACGCGCCCGGCGCTCGGGATCGGGATGCTCATCTGCGACGACGGAGGACGGCCCACCGGGTACATCGACGCGCGCGCGCCCGGCAAGATCGACGGCGTGCGCCCCTCTGGCAGCGCCGCGGGATCGGCGACCAGCGTCAGGCACTGCCTGGTGATCAGCTTCAGCGTCTCGAACACGCCCTGCCCCTGTACGGCGCACGCCGCCACCTCCTGGACGCCGTGCGGCACCGACAGCTCGGCGCGCAGCTCTTCGATCGAGAGCACGTCGGGCAGATCGCGCTTGTTGTACTGGATGACCAGCGGCAGCACGTTCACGTCGTCGCCCTGCAAGAGGAGGTTCTCCTCGAGGTTGCGGATCGAGTCGAAGTTGAGATCGAGCGCGGCGCGCTGGCTGTCGACGACGAACACGACGCCGTCGACGTTGCGCAGGACGAGGCGGCGCGTCTTGTCGTACGCGATCTGCCCCGGCACCGTGCAGAGGTGCAGCCGGATCGTGTACCCCTTGAAGGTGCCGAGGTGCACCGGCATGAAGTCGAAGAACAGCGTGCGCTCCGTCTCGGTGTCGAGCGACAGGAGCTTGCCGCGCAGATCGGGGCGCGCGTTCGCGTGCAGGTGGCGGAGGTTGGTCGTCTTTCCGCCGAGCCCTGGACCGTAGTAGACGATCTTGAGCAGGATCTCTCTGGCTGCGTGCTGGACGACCGGCATGGACCTGGTCGGCGACTATAGACCGAAACGCGCGCGTCACGCGGGTCGCGAAGACGGCGTGCCGAGCCACTCGAAGAACGTGCGCATCGCGGCCTTCTGCTCGGGCGGCATGAACTCGAAGTTGCGGCCGCGGTCGATGATCTCCCAGAAGTCCTTCGTGGTGACGCGCTCGAGCTCCTGGCGCATCGCGAACAGGCGATCGGGCAGCTCGTTGGCCATGTCGTCGCGGATCATCTCGGCCTTGTCGCGGGCGCCGGCGGCGAGATAGTACGCGGCGAGCTTGACCTGCGCCTTGCGCACGCCCTTCAAGCCCTGCTCCTTCTCGCGCTCCGACGCCGGCATGTCGAGATCGAGGAAGATGCGCAGCATCGTCTCCTCCTCGGGGCTCTCGACCTCGTGGGCGACCGAGCAGAGGGTCGAGATGTCGTACGCCACGGTCTCGGCGACGAACGCGAGGTTCATCTGGAAGCTCGTGTGCCCGTAGTACTTCATGTGGCCCGTCGCGGTGCGCGCGTCCTCCCAGCGCTTCGCGCGGAGGAGCGACTCGATCAGCAGCCGGTACTGGTTGAGCACGTTGTAGGCGGTGCGCACGTCGCGGGCGTTGAGCGTCGCGCGCAGGTAAGAGTTCATGAACCTGAGCGTCAGCGTGATCAGCTCCTGATCGCCCGCCGCGATCGCCGCCTCGCCGATGTAGCGCGTGTTGATCGCGACCAGGTAGTTGATGTCGCGCATCGAGCCGAGGGCCTCGTTGTAGATGCCGAAGTACTGGCGCATCACCTTCCACTCGACCCAGGACCGCCGCGCCTCGAGATCGTGCAGCGACTCGGGGTCCATCGCGACGAAGTCCGGGTTCTTCTTGATGAGCTCGCCGATCAACAGCCACCCCGGGTCGGCCTTGGCCTTGGACGGCAGGTACGAGACGACCAGATCCTTCAGCGCGTCGACGGCGTTGGACGCGATGATCTTGTCCTTGTCCGAGATCGACGCGGAGACGATGTCGGTCAGCTCTTCCATCGCCGTCAGCGTCTGCGCCTGGCGCTCGTCGCGGCGCGCGGGCTCGGCGCCTCGCGCGCCCTGCTCGGCGGCGACGACCGCGTCCCTGCGGATGCGCAGGATGATGCTCGACGGCTCGAGGAACCGGAACACGTACGCGAAGTACGGCGCCATCAGCACGAGCCCGCCGGTGGTCGCGAGCAGCATCGCCATCAGCGTGAGCCTGGGTGCGAAGCCGGCGCGCAGCGACACCGACAGCCAGATGCCGGCGACGCACGTGATGACGTAGTAGGCCATCACGACGACGTTGGTCTGGTCCGAGAAGAACATCTTGGTGACGCCCTGGTAGCGGCTCGCCGACAGCTGCACGACGATGCTGACGACCGTGATCACGATGCCGAGCACCGCGGCGACCATGCCCGCGAGCGCGCCGACGGCGTCGGTGACCTTGTCGGGATCGAAGCCGATGTACCGCGCGAACACCGACGCGGGGTGATCGTCGGCCGGGCCGCCCGTGTAGTAGTGATCGATCGCGTACAGCCCGAAGAACAGCGCGGTCGCTCCGAAGAACAGCAGCACCATCGGCCGGAGCCAGAGCTCTCTGAAGTCCTTGCCCATCGACGCGGGCGCGAAGGTACCGCAAAGCCTCGCCGAGCGGCGGCGGGTGTCGTAGGTTCTCGCGCGGATGCGCCCGCTGCCCGGCACACGGATCGGAAAGTACCGAGTCGAGCGGCCCCTCGCCGAGGGCGGGATGGGCACGATCTACGAGGCCACGCACGAGGGGCTCGGCACGCGCGTCGCGCTGAAGCTCCTTCACCCGCAGCTGCGCGAGCGCCCAGGGTTCGTCGCCAGGTTCTTGCAAGAGGCGCGCGTCGCCGCGCAGCTGAAGAGCCCGCACATCGTGCCGGTGCTCGACGTCGACGCCGACGGCGCCTACCTCGTGATGGAGCTGCTGACGGGCGAGACCGTCGCCCAGGTGCTCGCGCGCGAGCGCCGCATGCCGAAGGATCGCGCGCTCGACGTCGCCATCCAGGTGCTCGCGGGCCTCGACGTCGCGCACCGCGCCGGCGTCGTGCACCGTGATCTCAAGCCTGACAACGTGATGCTCGTGCCGACGCGCGACGGACCGCGCGCGACGATCCTCGATTTTGGCATCGCGAAGCTGAAGAGCTCCTCCGAGTACCTGCACGGGCTCACGCGGCCCGGCGCGACGATGGGCACGCCCGAGTACATGGCGCCCGAGCAGGCCTACTCGGCCGACACGGTCGACGTGCGCGCCGATCTCTACGCGGTAGGGGTGCTGCTGTACGAGATGCTCTCTGGCAAGCGACCGGCGACCGGCGACGACGCGCGCGAGATCGCGACGATCGTCGAGACCCGTCGCATCACCTCGCTCGGCGCCCACGAGCCGTCGCTGCCCGAGGCGCTGGTCGCCGCCGTGCACCGCGCGATGGAGCCGCGGGCGGACGGGCGGTTCGGCTCGGCGTCCGAGCTCGCGCACGCGCTCGTGCCGTCGGCGTCGGTGCTGTCGCTCGTCGGGCACCAGGCGCTCGCGTCGCTGTCGGCGCCGTCTCCGTCCACGCTCGCGTCGGCCGGTCGCGTCGCGAAGACCCTGCCGCCCGAGCCCTCGCGCGCGTTCGACGCGACCGCGCCGCGCGCGCCGCTGCCCCAGGCCGCCGCGCCGCGCGAGACCGACTTCGCGCCGCCGATCGCGCCGGGCGCTCCGCCTCCCCCGCACGCGCAGCCCGCGCGCGCGCCGTCGACGCCGCCTCCCGCGCCGGCGCTCACCCCGCGGCCCACGAGCGCGCTGGCGGCGCCGCTCGCCCCCGCCGCGCGCGGGAGGCGTCGCTCGAGCCCGACGTGGGCGCTCGCGCTGCTGGCGGCCGCGACCGGCGGGCTCGTCGTCGCGCTGTTCCTCGCGACGCGCGACAGGGACGACGACGGGCCGCCGCCGACGAGCACGACCACCTCGACGCCGGTCGCGTCGCCCGCGGCCCCGCCCTCCATCGCCGCGCCGCCGATCGCGCCGCTGCCTCCGACGGCGCCGACGATCACCCCGACCAGCCTGCCTCCGCCCGTCGCGCCGAGGCCGAGCGCGTCGACCGCGCCGCGCGACGCGGGGGCCGACGCAGGCGACGCTGGGAGGCCTATGTTTCCTGGCATTCCTGGCTTCGACGGGGGGTTGCCGGCCATCCCGTCGGGCCTGCCGCCGATCAAGATCGAGGTGCCGATCCCGATCCCCGGGTTCCCTCAGTAGGCGATGTCGGGCGCCGATCTGCCGTCGTCGCTCGGCGCGTCTCCAGGGCCAGGCGGCCCCGACGCCGAGCCCGAGGGCGCGCTCGCGCGGGTGGCCGCCCGCTTCACCGCGCTCGCGGAGCGGTACCTCCCCGACGCGCTCGTGTTCGCGCTGCTCGCCACGGCGCTGGTCGTCGGCGCGGCGATGCTGACGTCGAAGGCGACTCCGCTGCAGGTGCTGTCGATGTGGGGAGACGGGTTCTGGGATCTCATCCCGTTCACGCTGCAGATGTCGCTCGTGATCATCACCGGCTACGTGCTCGCGACGTCGCGGCCGGTGTACCGCGCGATCGCGTGGCTCGCCGCGGCGCCGTCGAGCCCGCGCGCCGCGGTCGCGTGGGTGGCGCTGCTCGCGATGGCGTCGTCGTGGTTCAACTGGGGGTTCTCGCTCATCTTCTCCGCGATGCTGGCGAAGGAGACCGCGCGGCGGCACGCGCGCGTCGACTACCGCGCGGTGTGCGCCGCGTCGTTCCTGGGGCTCGGCAGCGTGTGGGCGCAAGGGTTGTCGGGTTCGGCGGCGCTACAGATGGCGACGTCGACGGCGATGAGCCGGGAGGTGCGCGAGATCGTCTCCGGCGGCGGCAAGCTCCCGGGCGGCGTCATCCCGCTGTCGCAGACCATCTTCCTCTGGCAGAGCCTCGTCAGCGTCGCGGTCGAGATCGCGCTCGTGACCGCGGTGATGTACGCGGCCGCGCCGTCGGCCGAGCGCGCGAGGAGCGCGGCGGAGCTCGGCGTCGACCTCGGCCCGTCGCCGCTCGAGACGGCGCCGCTCCCCGCGCCCCGGACGCCAGGCGAGCGGCTGGAGCACTCGCGCCTGCTGTCGCTCTCGTTCGTCGCGCTGTCGGGCGCATACCTCGTCTCGACGTTCGTCGTCGCCGAGAAGGGCCTCGCGGGGCTGACGCTGAACGTGATCATCCTCACGTTCCTGTCGCTAGGCTTCTTGCTGCACGGCACGCCGGCCCGCCTGATGCGCGCGTTCAGGGAGGCGACGCCGGGCGTCTGGGGCGTGATCCTGCAGTTTCCGTTCTACGCGGGGCTCGCGGCGGTGATGACCAAGACGCACCTGTCCGCCGCCGTCGCGCACTTTTTCGTGGGGATCTCGACCGCGAAGACCTTCCCCGCGGTCATCGCGGTCTACTCGGCCGTGCTCGGCGTGTTCGTGCCGAGCGGCGGCTCCAAGTGGGTGATCGAGGCGCCGTACGTGATGCAGGCGGCCCACGAGCTGCGAGTCAACCTCGGCTGGATGGTGGCGGTCTATGACCTGGGAGAGGCGCTGGCCAACCTCGTGCAGCCGTTCTGGATGCTGCCGGTCCTCGGGCTGCTCGGGCTGCGCGCGCGCGACGTGATGGGCTACACGTTCCTCGTGTTCGTCGTGCTCGCGCCGGTGGTGCTCTTGCTCGTGACGGCCCTCGGCGCGACGCTGGCGTATCCGTGAACGGGCGGGGCCTCGCCCGTGGTCGCGGTCCCGTGTCACAACCGCGCGACCGTGACCTTGGCGCCCTCGTCGACCGGACAGGGCTCGAACCCCACGACGATCGCTGGCGCGGACAGCAACCACACACGACGCCCCCGGCCTCCCATGTTCGATGGCCATGGCCTCTGCACAGTGATGGCGAGCGCCCTGTAGTCGTGGGCCCCGTCGCTTGGTGCAAGTAATGGGTGTGCAACTCGGGGGAGGGAGACAGTGGTCCTTCGTCATGGGCGGGGTGACCGCCGTGGTGACTTGGCCAGCTGTCGAGGGTTCTCGTCGCTCTCCCCGCCCGGCCCTCACGTCAGGGCCCAGGTGCGAAGGCCCTCCCCGCGGCGCTCGACCGGCTCGTTCCGCCGGTCGACAGGATCCATGGCAGCCCGGCAAACCAGGACCACGAGGCGCTTCCCTCCCGCGCAGATCAAGGGCAAGCGAACCCGCGATGACCGCCAAGCCCAAGGCCCCCGAGATCAAGCGTCCGCCCGTCCTGTTCGACAAGACGCAGAAGATTCACCAGCGCGTCTCGAAGATGCTGGGGCACACCTTCCTCGCGTATTGGAACTCGCACTCGGGCTCGGTCTGCCACTCGGACGTGCTCGGGCTGTGGACGGTGCTGCGCGGCGTGAGCGCGAAGGAGCGCCGCGCCACCTTGTTCATCAAGTCGGACGGCGGCACCGGCTCGGCCAGCCTGCGCGTCGTCAATCTCCTGCGCCGCAACCTCGACCACGTGACCGCCGCCGTGCCGCTCGAGTGCGCGTCGGCCGCGACGATGATGGCCCTCGGCGCCGACGAGATCCACATGGGCCCGCTCGCGTACCTGACGGCCGTCGACACCAGCATCCGCCACGATCTGTCGCCCGTCGATCGCGACAACGACCGGGTCAGCGTCAGCCAGGACGAGCTCGCGCGCGTCGTGCGGCTGTGGCGCGACAACGCGGGAGAGGAGACGTCCTACGAGGCGCTGTTCGGGCACGTCCACCCGCTGGTGATCGGCGCCGTCGACCGCGCGAGCTCGCTGTCGATCCAGCTGTGCACCGAGATCCTCAGCTATCACATGAAGGACTCGAAGAAGGCGCGCGCCATCAGCGAACACCTCAACAACTCATACCCCTCCCACAGCTACCCCATCACGCTGCGCGAGGCGCAGCGCATCGGCCTGCAGGCGCGCGAGCTCGACACCACACTCAACGCCGAGCTGCTCGAGCTGAACGCGCTCTACTCGGAGATGGGTCAGCGCGCCGTCACCGATTTCGACGAGAAGAACCACCACGACAACGAGATCATCAACATCATCGAGGGGCCGGGCGTGATGGTCTACTTTCAGGTCGACAAGGACTGGCACTATCGCGCCGAGGAGCGCCGCTGGGTGCCGCTCAACGAGAAGAGCGGCTGGCGCACCGCGGTCAAGCGCGGCGGCAAGGTGACCAGCGAGGTGCTGCACCTGCGCTGACCGGCTCGTCGCGCCGACGCGGCTCCCCGACGAGCTTCAGGGGTTGAAGTCGTCTGGTTTCGGCGGCGGCGCTGCGGTCGCTGGCGGCGCTGCGGTCGCTGGCGGCGTGGCGGTCCCTGGGGGCGTCGTCGTGGCCGCGGGCCTCGCCGTGGCAGCGGGCGGGGATTTCGTCGCCGCGGCGGGCGCTGGCGGCGCGGCGCCGCCGTTGGCTGCCCTCGCGAGGTCGGAGGTGAACCGCTCGCTCTCGGTGGCCTGCTCCCTCGCGCGTTCGCGCACCCGGTCCATCATGCGACGCGCCGCCGCGAGCTCGTCCTTCACGTGGGCGCGGTGCGCGGCGTCGAAGTCGCGGTCGACGGCGCCCTCGAGCGCCGGGATCATCCGGCTCACGGAGCTCGCGCGCTCGGGCACCCGCGAGAGGCTCTCGTGGATCGCTCGCTCGCTCGCGAGCGCGGTCGACAGCGCTTGCGCGAGCGACGCCGCGTCCCCGGTGCCATGCGCCGTGGTCCCCGAGACCGAGAGGGTGGCCCCGCGCTTCTTCAGGGCCGCCGCGCGATCGCCGAGGGCGCGGACGACCTCGGAGGACGCGCTGCTCGGCAGCAGCCCGACCTCGATCGCGAGGCCCTGGCGCGCGGCGCGGCGATCGTCCTCGACCGAGGACACCTCCGCGTGAAGCTTGTGAACCTGCGAGAACAGCTCGTCGTAGGCAGGCCGGCCTGTCTCGTAGCGCACGCCGCGCTCGACGTAGGTCGAGGCGTTGGGTTGCGCCAGCGAGTCTCGTCGCTGTGGTTGCAGCGGCACGCACGCCGACAGCGCGACGATCAGCGGCAGGAGAGCGTTGCGCCCCATATCTCGTAAACGCCTCTCTTGGGTGACGCCAGGTAGACCGCGAGCGCGTCGGCGCCGACGACCGCCAGGCTGGGTTGGCCTGCGTTGGATTTGGGAACTGACAGAGACAGGGGCTCGCCGAGCACCTCGCCCGTCGTCGACAGGGTCGCGAGGCGGACGACGCGCGCACCCGTCGCCCCCTCGGTCCACGCGAGCAGCCATCTGCCGTCGGCGAGGCCAGCGATCGACGGCGCGAACGCGTCCCCGCCCGGTCCGCCCGCCGGCACGACGAACGGCGCGGCCTTCGACGGCGCGTCGTCCTTCAAGAAGCGGCTGATCGCGACGCCCCACGGCGACGTCGCCGCGCTGCGGTGGGCGAAGGCTATCGCGAGCTCGACGCCGTTGGTGCCGAGCGCGGGCGTGCCCGACTGACCCCCGTCGGTCAGCCGGACGAGCTCGCCCTTCGCGGCCCGATCGACGCCGAGTCGCACCGCCGACAGCGCGCCGCCCGCGCGGACGGCGACGAGCGTCCCGGTGCCGGGCACGACCAGCGAGCGCAGCAGATCGGCGCTGCCGCCGATGCGGGGGCCCGGCGTCCAGGCGTCGGTGAGCTTGGGCGCGGTCGCGACGACGTCGCCCGCGACGCCGACCACGAAAGGCGGCTCGACCGGCACGGTCTGCGCGAGGTGCAGGCTCGCGCGCCGGGGGTCCGCGTCGACGATCCATTTGGCACCGTTGCCAACAGGGGTCGCGAACACCCGGCGCAGCGTGCCGTTCGCGCGCGGCACCGCGCCCTTCTTCACGCCGAGCGTCGCGGGATCGACCTCGATGCCGTAGGGAGACCTCCCGTCGACGCTGAAGCCGAGCGCGATGCGCGCCGTCGCGGGGATGCCCGTCAGCTCGAGCGGGATGTCCTTGGACGCGCGCGGCGCGAGCTTGACCGCGCCCTTCGCGATGGCGCACGCGCCGAGCCTTCCCTCCGCGGGCTTCGACGAGGGAGGCGGCACCGCCTCGGCCGACGACGCGGCGGGCGGCGCGGTCACGGTCGCGGTCACGGACGCAGAGGCGACGGGCGCCGACGAGGCAGGGGCGACGGGGTCGGCGGGCTTGCGCAGCGTCGAGACCACGACGCCGACGAGCACGAGCAGCACGCCCGCGCCGAGCGCGCCGAACACGATCGGGACGAACGTCTTGCGACGGCGCGTCGCCTCGTCGAGCGCGGGCTCGACCACGTCCTCGAGCGGCGGGTCGGGGGGCGCCGACGCGGGCTCGTCCGCGGCCGTCGGCGGCGCGCTCGCCGGGCCGGGCGCGAACGCCTCCATCCGCATCGTGGGCTTCGACGACGCGAGCGCGAGCGGCCGCTGAGATCGTGGCACCTCTGGCGGAGGCATCGGCGCGGGGCGCGCGGAGGGAGGAGGCGGCGGCGTCGAGCCGAGCGGCGCGGGTGGGTGCGGAGGCGGCGGGAGAGGTCCGACAGGAGGCGCAGGGGGAGGCGGCAGCGCAGACGACGGCGGCGCAGGCTCGCCGACGTCGCGCGGCGGCGGACTCGACGGCAAGCGCGGAGGGGGCGCGGGCGCGCCGATCGGGGTCGGCGCGTCGACGCCGAGCGGCATCACCTCCGTCGCGCGCGGCGCGGGGACCACCGCCGGAGGCCGAGGCGTCAGCGGCTGCATCGGCCGCGTGCCGTGCGCGCCGAGCGGGCGAGCGGGCGGCGGCGCCGCGACCGGAGGAGGCGGCGTGGGCGGCGCGATGGGTTCCATCACCACCGTCTGGCCCTTCTTCGGGGCGGCCTCCGGCGTCGCCGCACCGGGCGGGAGCGGCACACGAAAGGGCCGGGGAGGACGCGGGATCACGACGTCGTCGTTGAGACCGAGCGTTGTGGGTTTGTGTGATCGCGGCGGTGGCACCGTCGGCGGCGTGATGTTCGCCGTCGCGACCGGCTTCACGATCTTGGCCGTCGTGCCGCCCGCGCTCGCGATCGGCGGGGACGAGCCAGGCGAGGATTGAGAGGATACGGCGATGGCCTCCTCGACCGCGACCTTCCCCTCGATTCCATCAATTTCAACGCGCGCGCCCTGGGGCACCTCGCCCACCGACACCGCCGCGGCGAGCTCGCTGCCCGTGTAGACGTGGTCGCGTCCTTCGGCGTCGCGGTAGCGGAAGGTCCGGGGCGCGCTCATCGGGGGGGCATCCTACCCCACGCGCGCGGCGAGGACGAAATGGCTGGCGGGGCTAAGCCGCGAGGCGCGCGGCGGCGCGGTCGAGGATCGCGAGGCAGCCGTCGAGCGTGTCGCAGAACAACAGCTCCTTGCGCAGCGCCGCGGCGCCCGGCAAGCCCTTGAGGTAGCCGGTGAGGTGGCGACGGGTGACGCGCACGCCGTACTGCTCGGTGCGCTCGGCGACGTTGGCGCGCAGGTGCCGACGACACAGCTCGAGCCGCTCGTCGGCCCCGGGCGGCGCGAGGTGCGCGCCGCGGTCGAGCAGCGCGCGCGCCTCGCGGAAGATCCACGGGTGATCGATCGCCGCGCGGCCGACCATGACGCCCTCGCAGCCGGTCTCCGCGAGGGCGCGCGCGGCGTCGTCGGCGGTCTTGATGTCGCCGTTGACGATGACCGGGATAGACACGGCCGCGCGCGCCTTCGCGGCCCACGACCAGTCGGCGGCGCCCGAGTGCCCCATCGCGGCGGTGCGACAGTGCAGCGTGATCGCGGCGACGCCCGCGTCCTCGAGGCGGCGCGCGAGCTCGACGATGGGCATGTGAGACTCGGGGCCGAGGCCGATGCGCGTCTTGACGGTGACCGGCAGCGACACCGCGTCGACCACCATCTTCGCCATCGCGACCATCGCCGACGGATCGCGCAGCCAGCCCGCGCCCGCGCCGCGCCCCGCGATCTTCGGGACCCAGCACCCGCAGTTGACGTCGACGAACGCGGGGCCCGCCTCCTCGGCGACGCGCGCCGCCTCGGCGAGCCGCTCGGGGTTCGACCCGTAGATCTGGATCGCGGTCGGCGCGTCGCCCTCTCCGAGCGCGAGCTTGCGCGCGGCGTTGCGGCAGCCGCGCAGCAGCCCCTCGACGTTGACGAACTCGGTCACGCAGAGCTCGGCGCCCTCCTCGCGGCAGAGCCTTCGGAAGACGGCGTCGGAGACGTCTTCCATCGGCGCCAGGATGACGGGGCGCGCGCAGAGGAGCGCGTGGAGGGACTCGCGGGTGAACGGCACGGTCGCCGCGCTTAGCACGGATCGACGCCGCGGGCGGCGCGCGGCTCAGCGTCCCCCGGCGCCCGTCACGCGGTGCGCTCCCAGTGCTTCGCGCGGCGGCCGCGGTGGCGGGGGCTCTCTCTCTCGGCGCGGCGGCCGCAGGCGCAATTCGCCCTCCGGCACCCGACCTTGATTCTCGGCTCGGACTTGTCGACGGGGCGGCGGCGTGGGTTGTCAGTCATGAGTGTCACCGTAGGGTCTGGACGCGAGGTTCCACAGTCATTCGTTCGTCAGGCGCGGAGGCGTATGACGAAAGTCATCCGAGAGGGAGAGGAGAGGGCGCTGGGCGTGATCTGGGTCAACCGTCGCCCCGCCGTGCGCATGGTTTGCGCCCGTCAGCTCGGCAAGACCGGGAGGCGAGCGCCGGTCGCGCAGGTGACCTCGGAGGCCGCCTCCGGATCATCGAAGAAGTCGAGCGGCGCCGGGCGCACTCCGAGCCGCTCGCACTCGGCCGTGAGCGCGTCGGCGCACCACGCGAACAGAGGGCCATAGAGCGGGCTCTCTCGCACCGCCGGGCGCGACGCGAGCGCGAG
>CAUJFL010000122.1 GCA_963169165.1 Myxococcota bacterium
GTGGAGGTGCAGCGGGCGGTGGATCGCGACAAGGGGTTCGTGTGGCCGGCGTACGCGAGCGTGCTGCGGCTGCGCGTGCGATGCCGGGTGACGCTGCTGGTGGTGGCGATGACGCGCGCGGTGGAGCGCTGGGCAGAGAGGGTGTGCCGCGCCGAGGGCATGCCGCGCGCGCTGGTGCTCGGCCCGTCGGCGGCGCCGGCCGACGTGGGTGACGACTGGCGCGGCGCCGTGCTGGTCGCGCTGCTGCACGCGCGCGACGTTGACGCGGTGGAGCAGGCCGCGCGGGCGCTCTTGCTGACGCGGGACCAAGGCTCGGAGGCGGAGCTGGCGCTATACTCAGCATGGATTTCGTGAGCCCGAGGAGCGGGTGCCGGAGTCCGAAGCGGAATTCGAGCCGGATTGGGCTGAAACCGCGCGCAGGCGTGGCCGTGCCACGTCGAGCCCGGGTTCACCCAAGGCGGCCGAAGGACGCAAGGAATCCGGTGCTCGCGACGAAGGGATTCCGAAACCCATGCTCAGACCTCGTTCGCTACAGGTTGACGGCCGACGCGCGCGCGGCGCTGGAGAACAAGCTGATGACGCAGAACCTCACCTTCCAGTGGAAGAGCCCCCAGTTTCGCCGCATGCACCGCGAGGCGCGCCTCGACGGCTTCGCCGAGGGCCTCGAGAGGGGGCGTGAGGAGGGGATCTCTCGCGCGAATTCGGTTGGCCACGTTGCGGCGGGGCCTTGTAGCCTGACGCCATGACGATCGAGGCCGGGCAGGTCGTTGCCGAGCGGTACCGGCTCGATCGCATGCTCGGAGAGGGCGGGATGGGGGAGGTGTGGGCCGCGTCGCACACGATGACGCGCAAGCCGGTCGCGCTGAAGTTCCTGAAGTCAGGCGCGTCGACCCGCGAGGACGTCATTCGCCGGTTCCTCCGCGAGGCGCGCGCGGCGAGCGCGGTGCGCCACCCGAACGTGGTGCAAATCCACGACGTCCTGCAGCACGAGGGCGCGCCGGTGATGGTGATGGATCTGCTCGTCGGCGAGTCTCTCGGGCAGCGGCTCGAGCGAGAGCCGGCGCTGTCGCTCCCAGAGGTCGCGCGCGTCCTCGTGCCAGTGCTGTCGGCGGTGGGCACGGCGCACCAGCTCGGGATCGTCCACCGCGATCTGAAGCCCGACAACATCTTCCTCGCGAAGCTCGCGGACGGGCGGATGGAACCGAAGGTGCTCGACTTTGGCATCGCGAAGCTCTCCGCACAGGAGGGAGACGCCG
This sequence comes from Myxococcota bacterium, assembly GCA_963169165.1. Taxonomy (GTDB): domain Bacteria; phylum Myxococcota_A; class Polyangia; order Polyangiales; family Polyangiaceae; genus JADLFU01. The sequence goes on from CAUJFL010000122.1 coordinate 1,257, forward strand.
CGCAGACCGCGGCGCTCACGCGCACCGGCTCGATGATGGGCACGCCGTACTACATGTCCCCGGAGCAGGCGTTCGGCGAGAAGGACCTCGACCACCGGTCCGACGTGTGGGCGGTCGGGGTCATCCTGTACGAGTGCCTGGCCGGCAAGCGTCCGGTCGACGGCGACAACTTCGGTCAGCTGCTGAAGGTCATCACGACCGGCGCGATCACGCCGCTCGGCGCCGTGGCGCCGCAGTTGCCGGCCGACGTCGTCGAGCTCGTGACGCAGATGCTCCGCACCGACCGCGCCGAGCGCCTGCGCGATCTCCGCCGTGCGTACGACGTCCTCCGCGCGTACACCGAGGTCTCCGCGCAGACCTTCGCCGCGGCGGCCCCGGTGGCACCGGTGCCCGCCTCGTCGGGGATGACCGCGCAGACGGGGAGCGACGCGTTCGCGCGGACGACGCTCGCGACAGCGCCGAAGCGCCGCGGCGCGTTCGTCGCGGCGGTCGCGGCGGTCGGCGTCATCGGCCTCGGGATCGGCGTGGTGCTCACGTCGCGGGGCGGGGCGAGTGGGGCGAACGCGCCGAGCGCCGCCGCTCCGGCGCCGCCGCCAGATCCCGTGGCCTCTTCGGGGCGACCCACGGTCGAGGTCACGCCCGCGGTGAGCGGGCCGGCGGCGCCCGCCTCGACCGAGGCGCCGCGCGCGTCGGCGAAGCCGGTGGCGAAGCCAACGGTCGGCACGCCCGCTCAGGCCTCGCATCCGGGCCAGCCAGCCCCTCCAGCCCCGCCCGCAGCCGCCGCGCCGAAGCAACCTGCCAAGCTCCCAGGAGGGATCGTCGATGGAACTCCGTTCTTACCGCGCCCGGCTCGCCCGCTCCCTCGTGGCTTGCGCGCTCGCGCTCGGCGCCGTGGCACAGGCCGCCCCGGGCAAGGATGCGAAGCCGAAGGCACCTACCGAGGACGCGCGCGCCGCCAAGCCCGAAGACGAAGAGCTGAAGCGCGCGCGGACGCTGTACGGCGAGGGTCTCGAGCTCGTGAAGAAGGCGCAGTGGTCGGACGCGCTGTCGGCCTTCGAGCGCTCGTACTCGCTCCGTCCGCACGCGATGACGACCTACAACATCGGCGCCTGCGAGCGCGCGCTCGGGCGCTACACCCGGGCGCGGGTCGCCCTGTCGAAGGCGCTCGCCGAGGAGCAGGCCCGCCCCGAGCAGCTGCCGCCGAGCCAGGCCGAAGAGGCCCGGGGCTACATCGCCGAGATCGATCGCATCCTCGCGCAGCTGTCGGTGACGCTCGAGCCGAGCGAGGCGGGGATCGCTGTCGATGGGCGCCCGCTCGAGCCAGGGGCCGGCGGCGAGCTGGTCGCGGGCATCGCGACGCCTGGCGCGGGGAAGCCGCCTCCATCCGGCAAATTCGAGCTCGTGCTCGACCCGGGCGCGCACCTCATCACGCTCACGCGCAAGGGCTATGCGGACGTCGTGCTGAACCGCACCTTCACGGCCGGACAGCGCGGCGAGCTGCGCCTCGAGCTCGAGAAGCTCCCAGCGACGCTGCACGTCTCGGCGTCCGTGGAGCGGGCGATCGTCACCGTCAACGACGTCGATGTAGGGATGGCGCCGGTCGACGTGCAGCGCCGCGCTGGCACGTACCGCGTCGTCGTGAAGCGGCAGGGGTACCACCCGTACCAGGCGCAGGTCGTCGCCAACGCCGGCGAGGAGACCGATCTGCGCGCCGCGCTGGTCGTCGAGACGACCCCCATCACGAAGAAGTGGTGGTTCTGGACCGCCGCGACGGTGATCGTGGCGGGCGCAGCGGCCACCACCTACTACACGACGCGCACCGAGCCTGATCCGCGCCGGCCGCCGCTCGACGGAGGCAGCCTCGGGTGGGCCGCGCAGCTCAGGTGATGGCGATGCGACTCGTGCTGCTCGCCTGGTGCGCAGGGGTCGCGGCGTGCGGCGGCTCCGGCGACCCCGAGACCCTGCCGCCCCTCGGCGAGGTGGTGGTGCACATCGACACGAACGCGGAGGTGCCGGTCCACGTGGGCCGGGTGCGCATCGACGTGTTCGACAGCGCCGGCACCTGGCTCGACTCGCGCGATTTCGCGCTCCCGTCGCGCGACGATCTGCCGATCAGCCTCAGCGTCTTCGTGCCCGACGGGGCGGCGGCCACCGAGGCGCTGCTGCGGGTGCGAGGCTATCCGGAGGGCAAGCTGCGCGACTACCGCGGCGAGCAGCTCGTCACGCGCGCGCCAGACCCGGCCCACACGGTCGTCCGCGACGCAGCGCGAGTCTGCGACAGTCCAGCCCAGCTGACGCTTGGGAAGGAGGTCTCCCTCCGCGTGGCGGGCTCGCCCTTCGCGGCGGCGCTCGACTGCGGCGGCGCCAAGACGGCCAGCGGGCTCGCGGCGCTGCGCCTCACGGTCGACTCGCCCGGTTTGTACCGGATCGAGACCGTCGCCAGCACGCCGTCGCTCGACTGGAGCCGCTACGGCGACCCGCTGCTCGTGGTGCGCGCTCGGTGCGACGACACGGCGGCGCTCGGGTGCAACGACAACGTGAACAAGCAGGGCCCGCTCGCGGGGCTCGCGCTGCAGCTCCCGGCCGGCGAGCACGTCATCCTGGTTGGCAACCGCGCGCCGGGGCCCATGGACGTGACCGTGCGAGCGACGCGCGCGGACGCCTGGGCGAACACCTCGGTCGTCCCGTCCGCCCCTGACCCCTCGGGGCCGCGCCTCCTGGTCGGGGGAGAGGACGTCACGCCGCCGAGCGAGCCCGATCCTGCGCTCGCGATCGACGCGCTGGC
>CAUJFL010000123.1 GCA_963169165.1 Myxococcota bacterium
GGACAGTCTCTCTGTGCGATACTCAGCGAACTGACACGGCGTGCGGTAGCCGATCGTCGAGTGCATCCGCTGCCGGTTGTAGAAGACCTCGGTGTACTCGAAGGCGCGGGCGGCGGCGCGGGACTCGAAGTCGGTGCCGTCGACGAGCTCGGCCTTCAGGGTGCTCCAGAAGCTCTCGGCCAAGGAGGTGCTCAGAATTTCCGGAACCTCCATGGCGCTAGGGTACGACCGTCAGGTTCGACAAGGGCAGTGCAACCACCTCGAACGGCCGGCCAGGCGCGCGACGCGCTCAGCGAGGGCGCGGCTCGTCCACGAACCACACGCGCGCGTAGTCGTCGCGGACGAACGGCAAGGTCAGACGCGCGTCACGCGCGTGCTCGCTCGCGTACAGCGGCACGCGCCGCTCGAACCGCGCGGGGAAGTAGTTCTGCTGAAAGAGCACATCCATCGCTCGCCGGTCGAGCGCGCGCGTCTGACTCAGCTCCGCGCGCACCCGCCCGTCTCGGCACGCGTCGATCGCCTCGGCGACGCGCGCCTCGTCCCACGCCGTCGGGCAGAACCCCGCGGGCTCGCCCCCCTCGGCCGTGCGGGCGTCGTTGCCGTGCAACCACAGCGCGCGCTCGCCGTCGGACGCGAACGGATCGACGTACTCGCCGTCGAGCCACACGTTGAAGTGTACGTGCGGCACGACCCACGGAAACGAGACGAGCGCGTCGAGCCCCGAGTACGCGCTCAGCGCGATCACCTGCCCGCGGGCGACGCGGTCACCGGGGCGCACGAGCGCTCGACCGAGGTGGTTCGACGTGGTCACGAGGCCGTCGCCGTGATCGATGAAGACCTTCAGTCCGCCGCGGTGAAGCTCGCTCGACACCCGCAGCACGACGCCGTCGGCCGCCGCGGCCACCCGCGTGCCCACCGGGATGCCGAAGTCGGTGCCGTTGTGGCTGTCGTAGGTCAGCGTCCCGCCCCGAAAGTCTCGGATCTGCGTGCGCCTGACCGACCAGCCCTCCTCGATCGGCGTTGGGGTTCGATTCGATAGATTCGTGACGGGGAGCCAGCCGCCGCGAGGGCGCCAGCCGAGCCAGGTCGGCACGGAGAGCCGCGGCTTGAAGACGCCGAGCGACGTCGCGTCGAAGCGCGTCGGCGGGACCGCGCCGTCCCCGCGCGCGGCGACCGCGATCTCGCGGGCGCGGGTGGACAGCGGCGAGGTCAATCCAAAAGTCTCGCGCAGCGTGAGGCGCCGCTCCTCGGGGTGGCCCATGGTGCGCACAGTCTGCTTCCAGCGCGCGGCGGCTGGCAAACTCCGCTCGCGCGGGCCGCTTGGGCTACCTTCACGCGCGATGCGCCGATCGCTCCTCGTCGTCTCCCTGGGCGTCACCTCGATCGTGGCGAGCTGCGCGGGCGGCGACGAGGACGCACCCGACGACAGGAAGGCGCAGGGCTCGACGCAGGTCGGGGCGGCGGGCGGCGGCGCGGCCGGAGTCCCGGGCGCCGGGGGCAAGGCGCCGAGCGCGGGCGCCGCGGGCCTCGCGGGCGCGGCCGGGGTGGTCGGCGCGGGCGCAGGCGGCGCGACGGCGGGGACGGCCGGCGCCTCGGGCAACTCTGGCGGCGCGACGGCCGGGAGCGGCGGCGCGGCGGGCACGGCGGCCGGGTGCCCCGCGGTGTTTCGCCGCGACGGAGGCGGCGTGGTGAAGGTCGTGGGCGAGTGGAGCGGCTTCGACCTCGCGAAAGCGACGACGCTGACCCCGAGCGGCGGCGCGCAGCAGGCGACGGTCACGCTGCCGCCCGGCCTGCACGCCTACAAGCTCGTCGTCGACGGTGTCTGGCAGCTCGATCCCGCGCAAGGGCGCCGCAAGTATGTGGGCGGCGTCGAGAACTCGGCCATCAAGGTCCGCGACTGCGCGAAGCCCGCGCTCGCCCCGAAGAGCGCGAAATCGAGCGCGACGAGCTTCGACGCGACGCTCTCTTACCTCGACGCGCTCGACGGCGCGGGCGCCGACGGCGCCGGGCTGCAGGCGAGCTTGACCAAGGACGGCGCGCCGCAGCCCCTCTCGCCCGGCGCGGTCACCGTAGCGTCGAGCGGCGACGTCACCGTCTCGATCACGGGCCTCGCGAAGGGGAAATACAGGCTCTCGCTCACCCCGAGGACGAAGAGCGGGCGCGCGGGCGACGCCGCGCTCTTGCCGTTCTGGATCGAGGACGAGGCGTTCGACTGGCGCGACGCGGTGATCTACATGGCCATGACCGATCGCTACCGCGACGGCGAGCCGTCCAACGATCCGCAGACGACCCCCGGCGCGGACCCGCGCGGCGATTTTCAAGGCGGCGATCTCCAAGGCGTCACCCAGGCGATCGAGGACGGCACCCTCGACGCGCTCGGCGTGCGCGCGCTGTGGTTGACGCCGTTCAACGAGAACCCCCAGGGCGCGTACCTCGCGGCGGACGGGCAGCACCAGGTGACCGGCTACCACGGCTACTGGCCCATCAAGGCGCGCGCGGTCGACCCGCGCATCGGCGGCGACGCGGCGCTCTCGGCGCTGACGAAGGCCGCGCACGCGCGCGGCATCCGCGTGCTGATGGACTTCGTCGCGAACCACGTCCACGAGTCGCACGAGTACACGAAGGCGCACCCCGAGTGGTTCCGCACTGGCTGCGTCTGCGGCACGGCCGGGTGCGACTGGACCGCGCGCGCCCTCGACTGCATGTTCGCGCCGTACCTCCCCGACGTGAACCACACGGTCCCCGAGGCCAACGCGCAGATGGTCGCCGACGCGGTCTACATGCTCGACAGGTTCGATCTCGACGGGCTGCGCGTCGACGCGGTGAAGCACGTCGAGGAGATCGCGACCCGCAACCTCGCCGCCGAGGTGCGCGAGACCTTCGAGGGCGGCGGCGCCAAGGTCTTCATGATGGGCGAGACGGCCATGGGCTGGAGCGACTGCGCCGATCCCTGCAACGACGAGAACTACGGCACCATCGCGAGGTACATCGGCCCGCTGGGGCTCGACGGACAGTTCGATTTCGTCCTGTATCACGGCGTCTCGTACCGGACGTTCGCCTACCAGGAGAAGGGCATGCTGCACGCCGACTACTGGGTCACGCACGGGCTGTCGAGGTGGCCCGCGGAGGCGATCATGACACCGTACATCGGCAGCCACGACACGGCGCGCTTCATCACGCTCGCCGATCCGGGCACGAGCCCGAAGGCTGGCAACCAGTGGAGCGACTGGGCCGGACCACCCGCGCCCGGCCTCGCCTACGCGCGCGCGAGGCTGGCCCTCACCTGGCTGCTCGGGCTGCCGGGCGCGCCGCTGCTCTACTACGGCGACGAGCACGGCGATTGGGGCGGCGTCGATCCCAACAACCGCGCGTTCATGCGCGCGGAGGCGACGCTCTCCGCCGACGAGAAGGCGACGCTCGCGCTCACCCGCAAGCTCGGTCAGGCGCGCCGCGAGCTCGTGGCGCTGCGGCGAGGCTCGTACGTGTCGCTGTTCGCGTCGGATGACACGCTGGTGTTCGGCCGCCGCGCGGGCGCCGACGCGGCGATCGTCGCGCTCACGCGCAGGTCGGGCGGCGACACCGTCACGGTCGACGTGGGACAGAAGCTCGGCCTGTCGTCGGTGGCGCTGGTCGATAGACTGGGAGGGCTCGGCGCGTCGGTCGGCTCCGACGGCCAGCTGACGTTCTCCCTGGCAGGGGGCGGCGCGGCCGTGCTGGCGCCGTGAGGGCGCACGACGCGAGCTGGACGGCGCGGTGGGTCGCGTGGATGCGCGCGCTCGCCGCGCACCTCCCCGACGACGAGCGCCTCGCGATCGATCCCTTCGCCGCCGACCTCACGTGGCCCGGCGCCGCGCGGGTGGCGGCGCGCCCGCGGCTCGCGAGCGCGCTCGTGAGGTTCACGCCGCTGCGGTACAACGTGCTGTCGCTGCAGCTGCGGACCCGCGCGATCGACGACGCCGTCCGAGCGTTCGTCGCGCGAGGAGGCCGACAGATCGTGATCCTCGGCGCCGGGTTCGACGCGCGCGCGACCCGCCTCGGGCTCGACGACGCGCGGTTCTTCGAGATCGACCACCCCGCGACGCAGGCCGCCAAGCGCGCCAGGGTCGGCGCCTCGCCGGCGCGCTTCGTCGCGTGGGATTTCGAGCGAGACGCGCTCGATCGCCTGCCCGCGGCGCTCGCGGTGGAAGGTCACGAAACCAACACCCCGACGCTGACGATCTGGGAGGGCGTGACGATGTACCTCTCGCGCGAGGCCCTCGACGCGTCGGCGCGGGCGATCCGCGCCTACTCGGCGCCCGGCTCGGACCTCGTGTTCAACTACTTCGACGAGGCCCGCGTGCGCTCGCCGCGGCGGATGGGCGGCGAGCAGCTCGTGGTGTCGCTGATGGGCGAGCCGTTCCGCTCGGGGTTCGCCCCCGACGCGCTCGGCGGCTGGCTGCGCGAGAGGGGCTTCGAGCTGGTCCGAGATCGCTCGTACGCCGAGCTCGCGCGCGAGCTCTTGCCGAGGCGTCGCCACGGGGGCCACGCGGACCGCAGGCTGGCGCTGGCGACGGTGCTCGCGGCTTGACGGCCGCTACCCCCGCCATTTTCTTCGCTTTGTTCTCGACAATCTTCGCCCGGGCCGACTACAAGCTCGCCCCGCTGATGCGCGGGAGTAGCCCTCGCACCGGCCCGGAATCAAGCAGTGGCGACGCCCACCGCGTCGGGCGCGCCAAGAAGGAAGAAGCACGAACATGGCAATCGGTAAGGTGAAGTGGTTCAACGACGCCAAGGGATTTGGTTTCATCGTCCAGGACGGCGGGGGTGAGGACGTGTTCGGTCATCACACCGCGATCCAGGTCGCGGGGTTC
>CAUJFL010000124.1 GCA_963169165.1 Myxococcota bacterium
GTGACGGGGGGACCTCGAGGCGACGCGTTCGCGCTGCTCGCGCAGCCGCTCGACCTCGGCGCGAAGGGGACGGGCGAGGCCCGCGCGCTCGGCGCGGTGGGCGGCACGGTCTCGTTGCTCACCGTCCGCGCGCTCGGGCCCGAGCAGTTCGTCGCGGTCGTGGCCACCAGGACCGAGCGCGGCCACCTCGTGCTCGCGGCGGTCATCGGCGCGGACGGAGCGCTGCGCGGGAAGCTCGTCGAGGTTCATCAGTCGGCCGAGCCCGTCACCTGGATCGACGCCGTGTCCGCGGGCCCGGACGTCGCCGTGCTCCTCGCGTCGAGCGCAGGAGGCGCCGCGACCGTTCGCGCCTCGATCCTCGGCGCGACCGGGCTCTCGGCGAGCGCCGCGGCGTCGATCGCGGTCGGCGCCCGCGCGTGGGCGGCCGCTTCCACGAAGGACGGCCCGCTGCTCGTCACGATGGCCAGCGACGGCGGGAGAGATCGCGTGCGAGTCCAGCCGATCGACCCGCAACGAAAGGCTCCCAGCCCGCCGACGCTCCTCGCCGAGGCGGCGCGCATCGCGCCAGAGGTCGAGGTCGTCTCGACGCCCGACGGCGCGATCGTGGCGTGGACGGAGGGCGACGACGGCGAGGGGAGGGTCCGGCTCGCGCGCGTCGTCGGAGGCAAGCTCGCGGGCACGCCTCGAGCAGCGGGCGAGTCGGCCGGCGATCAGGCGCTGCTCGGGCTCGAGGCGTCTCGCGACAAGATCCTCGTGGCGTGGGAAGACGGCGGCGCCGTTCACCGCGCGACCCGACGAGTCGAGCTGGCGACGCTCTCCTCAGACCTCGCGACGCCGTTCGGGCGCACGCACATGTCGCTCGGGACTCCCGACGCGGGCGCGCCGATGCTCGCGCCGCTCGCCGACGGCTTCGCGCTGCTCGGGCTCGCGCGGGCCTGCGCGAAGGAAGCCGCGTCGTGCGGCGACGCTCCAATCGGGCCAGTGTACGTACGCGCGTCGGGCGATCTCGGGCACGTCCGCGCCGTGCCGCTCACCGTGGACAGGCTCGCGGGCGAGGCGCCCGAGGGGGCCTGGGGCCTCGCGTGCGGTGAGCGCGCGTGCCTCGCCGCGGCCTCGGGGCCCGACGAGCTCTTCGGGGTCTCGCTCGACGGCGACGTCTCCGAGGTCACGTCACCGCTGCCCGCGGCGCGACGAACAGGAGCGCCCGCGGTCCGCGCGAGCGGCGTCATCCTGAGAGGCCGGCGCCTCGCGTCGACCTCGCACGCCCGCCTCGCGTCGTCGTGGCTCTTCGCGACGGTGACAGAGCACGCCGAGGGCACGCCGCCCCCTCCGTTGCCACCCGACGTCGACGCGCGCGCGGAGGCCGAGAAAGATCGCCTCCACGAGAAGAACCCCAAGCGAGGTTCGGCGCGCGGCGCGATGGTGCGGCTGGTCTCCGTCGACGACAAGGATCGCGCGTCGCCGCCCGTGACGCTCTCGGTGCGCGCGCTGTCGACCGGCGGCGTGGCCATCGCGCCGTCGGCGGCGGCTGACGAGGCGGTCGTCGCGTGGGTCGCCCGCGACGACGGCGACCCGCAGGTGTTCTTGACCCGCGTGGGACCGGACGCGAAGCGCCGCGGCCAGACGATGCTCACCTCCGCGAAGGGCGATGTCTCCGAGGTCGCGCTCGCCGCCGTGCCCGACGGGTACCTCGTGGTCTGGGTCGACGAGCGCGACGGCAACGGGGAGGTGTACGCCGCGCGCGTCGACAAGGTGCTGCGCAAGCTCGGGCCCGAGCAGCGGATCACCCAGGCCAAGGGCAACGCGTCGAGCCTCGCGGTCCGCGTCGTGGGCTCCGAGGCGTGGGTGGCGTTCTCCGATTCGCGCGGGATCGAGAGCGGCGCGGGCGACGTCTTCATGGCGAAGCTCGATGTCGCGAAGGCGACCAAGAGGGCGGAGGAGCTGCGCCTCGCGTCGACGGCGCAGCACGCGCGCGCCTTGCGCTTCGTCGGCACGCCCACGGGGCTGTCGATCCTGTTCGTCGACACCCCCGCGGGCGCCACGGGCGGGAGCTGGGTCGGCCGCAGGGTACCGCTCGGCGCGAACGGAGACCCGCAGCCCGCGGCGCCGCTCGCGCTGCCCGACGCGGGCGACCCCACGAGCCTCGACGTCGCATGCGACGCGCAGGGCTGCAGGCTCGCGGTCGTTCGCCGGACCTCGGACGGGCTCACGCTGGCGGCTGGCGCGTTGTCACCCGATGGCGCCGTGACGCTCCACGAGCTCTACCCGCTGCTGGCCGCGCCAGGCACCGCGCACGATCCGATGCTCGCGGGCGACTCGATCGTGGTCGCCGATGACGGCGCGATCGCGGGCGAGGGGAGGCTCAGGCGCATCGCCGTCAAGTGGCGCTGAGCCGGAACCCCCCGAGCCTCGAGTTGTCATGGCACCATGCGCTCGATGGTCCGCGTCGTAATCGTCCCGTTGTGTGTCGCGGTCTGTGCGGGGTGTCGCGCAGAGTCGAGCCCGCGCGGCGCGGTCGCGAGCGCGACACCGACGTCGTCCTCGGCCGCGCCTCGAGAGGCTCCCGCGCCGAGGGATCGGCACCCCGCTCGACGCGGGCTCGGCTCTCTCTCGGCCCGCGTCCCCGGCACAAACCAGATCGTGGGCGGCGTGTCGCTCGTGTCGCACAGGGTGACCGCCACCGTGCGCGCGGGCTTCGCGCGCACCGAGATCGAAGAGGTCTGGCGCAACGACGATCCGCGCGCGCTCGAGGGGACCTTCACGTTCGCGCTCCCCGCCGCCGCGGCGATCACCAGGCTGGCGCTCGAGGTCGACGGCAAGCTCGTCGAGGGCGAGCTGGTCGAGCAGAAGCGCGCCGCCACGATCTTCCGCGGGATCGTCGACGACACCGTGCGCCCGCGCGACCCGGCGCTGCTCGATCAGCGAGGGGGCAAGGTCGACCTCAAGATTTTCCCGCTGCCGCCGCGTGGCGGAACCCGACGCGTCGTGCTCGCTTATGACGAAATCCTGCCAGAGCGCGCGGACCGGGGCGTCTACGTCCTGCCGTTGACCTCGGGGACCGAGAGGGAGACGACGGCGGGCGAGCTGCGCGTCGACGTCACCGTCGAAGGAGCGTCGGCGGTCACCTCCGAGGACCCGATCACCCAGCTCTCCGAAGGCCGTCATCGAGTCTCACGCGAAGCGAGAGAGGTCGCGCCGAAGAGCGATCTGGTCGTGCGCTACACCCGCCCGCACGCGGCCGTCCAGCGCTTCACCCCGCGACCCGGAGAGGCGGGCGCCGCGAAGGGCGAGACCGCGTCAGGCTTCGTGACAGCGCGCCTCGCGGTGCCGCCCGCTGCGGCCACGAGCACAGCCGACCCGCGGGTCTACGTCGTCGACGTCGGGCACGGACAGCCCGCCGACGCGCTCGTCGACGCGTGGGAGGTGATCGACGCCGCCCTCGCCGCCGCGCCCGACGGCGCCCCGTTCGCGGTGCTGGCCTGCGACTCCGCTTGCGAGTCGTTCCCTCCGTCGGGGCTCGGCGCGAACACCGCGGAGGCGCGCGGCGCGTTCACGCGATGGTCGACGTCGCTCTCTCCGCGCGGGGCCTCCGATCTGGCCGGGATGCTCCTCGACGCCGCCCGCGTCGCGGGCCCGCGCGGCGCCGTCGCGTGGTTCACGCGCGGCGCCGCGACGGCGGGAGAGCCCACGGCAGCTGATATCGCCGCGCGGGTGAGGGCGGCGTCGCCGACACCCCGCGCGCTGCACGTGCTGGGGACCGGACCGTTCGTCGACGAACCCGCGCTCCGCGCGCTGTCCGAAGCGCTCGGGGCGACCCTCACGAGACTCACACCGGGCGACGCGCCTCGACAGGCCGCGCGCCTCGATCGTCCCGTGCTGCATGGCGCGAACCTCGTGGTCCCGACCGGCATGAGCCTCGTCGCGCCGACCAAGCTGCCCGCGCTGGCAGCGGGAGACGAGCTGGTCGTGAGCGCGCGCGCGACCCCCGACGTCACCGGTGACGTCACGCTCACGGGCGAGCTCGACGGCGCGCCCGTCTCCGTCACAGAAAAGGTGCCAGCAGGCGCGGGCGAGAGCACGCCGCTGCTCGGCTCGGTCTGGGCGCGCGCGCGGATCACCTCCCTCGCTTCCATGGGCGATCCGTCGCTGGACAAGGAGATCGCCAAGCTGTCGCGCGATTTCCATGTGCTGTCGCCGCGGACCTCCTTTCTCGTGCTCGAGAACGAGGCGATGTTCGCGGCGTTCGGGATCCCGCGCACGAGCCGACGCCCCGACGCCCAGCAGCCTCCGACGGCGAGCGGCAGCGCCCCCGCGCGAAAGGCGAGCGCCGTCGGTCCCTCGAGCGTCGGAGGCGCGACGAGCGGAGGAGTCGCTGGTCCCATGAGCGTCGGCGGCGCCGGGAGCGGGATGGGCAGCGGAGCCATCGGCGGTGGTGACGTGGGCGGGCTCGGTGGTCTGGGGCAGGGGTCGCCCTCGGTCGACAGACCGCGCGCACGAGTCGCGCTCGGCGCGGTGAACAGCTCGCCGCCGGATCGCCTCCCGCGCGACGTCGCGACGCGGTCTGCACATCGAGGGCTCGCGAGGTTTCGTCGATGCGCGGAGCTGGCGCTGGCGGTCGATCCCGGGGCCGTCGGGCGGGTCTCGGTGACGGCGATGGTTGGCCCAGACGGCTCCGTCCAGAGCGCCGTCGCGACCCCGAGCGGCGTGTCATCACAGGCCGCGACCTGCATGTCGGCGGCGACGCGCGCGCTCCGGTTTCCGTCGACCGAGGGCGGCCCCGCGCGGGTGTCGTTCACGGTGTCCGTGTCGCGAGACGAGCGCCCGATCGCCTCGAAGCCCACGGGCGGGCTCTTCGGCCAGCCCGTCCCCACCTTCAGCCCGGCGCGGGCCAGCGACGCGTGGCTCGCGGTCGGTGACGATGAGATCGGCAAGGCGATGTCGACACGAGATCGCGATCCACAGAACCGCCGCGCGCACGAGGCGCTCGTTCTCGCGCTGTCACGCCACGGACGGGACGCGACCGACGCCGCTCGAGCCTGGGTCGCGGCGGACCCCGACGAAGCGCGCGCGCATGGGGCCCTGGCCGAGGCGCTGGCCGCTGGCGGCGCGCTGAGAGATGCCGCGTTCGAGCTCGGCGCGGTCGCGTCGCTCGATCCGGGCACCTCAGCGGCCCAGCTCGCGGCCGCGCGCGCGTTCGCGGGCGCCGGAGACGCTCGACGCGCGTGCGCTCATGTCCGTGCCGCGAGCGCGTCGCGTGACGCCACACCCCAAGCGCGGGCCGAGGCGTTGCGCTGCCGCGCCGAGGTCCTCGGTGATGCCTCGGCGCGCGCCGAGGCGCGGGAGCTGTCGGACAAGCACCCAGCGTTCAAGGCGGTCGCCGACGGGGGCTCGGAGATCGAGCTGGGAACGCCCGGCGCGCTCCGCTTCGAGTCCAGGTGCGCCGAGTGTCCTCCGATCTACGTCCTCACGCCCACCGGCCGCGTGGTCGCGGCGGTGGCGCCGTCCAGGGCCGTCGCGACCGCGCGCCGCGTCGACGCCGCGCTGACCACGTCGGGCACGTACCGCGTGGTGTTCGCCGGCGCCGCACCCAGCGTCGAATCCGAGCTCGTGTTGACCACGCCGAATGGTCCGCAGACGTTCAAGGTCCCGCCGGGCTCGCGCACGCTCGCGTCCGTCGAGGTCCAGCTCCCGCCGCTCGGGTTCGGCTTCGGGTCAGGGTTCGGCCCCAGACCCGTCGTGGCGTACTGATCCGAGGGCAACCCAGGGCTCTCACGCGCGCGTCCAATTGTCGCATAAGATGCATTATGTAAACTAATCCAGCCCGCTGTTGAAAGCGCGCCTCTCGGCGCTCGCCGCGTCGGCCGAGAATGAAAACGGCCGACACCCGTGAGGATGTCGGCCGCTCGTTCGAGGGGTTGTGCGAAGGACGAGACTTGAACTCGTACGGTGTTACCCGCTAGCACCTCAAGCTAGTGCGTCTGCCAATTCCGCCACCTTCGCGGGTGTCCGACCGCGCTCATCGCCCGGCCAGGGCCGCGGAAAGTACTCAGCGCGGCGCCGTTGTCAAGCAGACTCGCGCGGCGGCGTGAGCGCGGCGGTCACCTCGGCGAGATCGAACGGCTTTCGCACCCAGGTGTCGCAGTGGCGCAGCAGCTCGTCGGGAGGACACGCGTTGCCGGAGATCAGCACCACGCGCACCTGCGGGTTCGCGGCGCGGAGCGAGGCGATGATCGAGGCGCCGCCGTCGCCAAGCGGTGACAGATCGAGCAGCGCCGCGTCGAAGCCGTGTCCGCGCGTCGCGCGCTCGATCTCGGCGTGGTCTCGGGCGCACGCGACCTCGGCGCCGCGACCGCCGAGCGCGGTCTCGAGCAGCACGAGCACCGCCGCGTCGTCCTCGACGATCAGCAGGCGCATTCCGTCGAGCGCGTCGGTCGCGGCCAGCGCCCGTGTGCGCCCTGACCGTTCGGCCGCGCGAGGCCAGCGGAGCTCGAACGTCGCTCCGACCGCAGACGGGACCAAGCAGAGCTCGCCACCGAGCGTCCGCGCGAGCGCGCGCGAGTGCGCGAGGCCCACGCCCGCACCTCCAGGCCGCGCCGACGCCGACCCGGTGAACAGCACGCGCTTCATCTGCTCCGGGACACCGGGGCCTCGGTCGGAGACACGCACGACCACCTCGTCGCCGTCGGAGCGCGCGTCGATCTCTACCGAGGCACCTTCCGGCGAGAACGCGATCGCGTTGAACAGCAAGTTCGTCACGACCTGGAGCGCCTGACGGGCGTCGTCGACGAGCGCGACGTCGCCGCTCACCGCGACGGACAGCGTCACCCGCCGCGCGTCGGCTTGAGGCAGCGCGCCACTCACGGCCTCTTCGACCACGCACGTGAGCTCTTCTTCGATCGACGAGGCCCCAGTGTCCGCGCCGATCGCCTTGCGCGCGACGATCCGGCCATCATGGGCTCGCGCCAGCGCGATCTCGACCGCGCGCCTCGCCTCGGGCGGGAGCTCTGTGCCGTCGACGGCGCGCTCGAGCCATCCCACGACCACCGTCAGCGCGTTGGCGACCTCGTGCAGCGAGCCTCGAAGATCGCGGCGTGGGTCGGCGAGCGACGCGGACTCGGAAGGTATCGGCGCGCTCCAGCGAGACGGCACGGGTGAACCCTAGTCGAAATTCTCCGCTGACGCGAGTCAGCGATTCACTTGACAGATTGGCAGTGTCGAGCCGCCGTCGCGCGACGCGGCGTCATCGGCGCCCGGACCTCGCCCGCCCTAGATCACCGATTTGACTCGAGGTTCAGAGCCGCTGGCGGTGGCACGTGTGTTGCTGTACGTGCCGACGGATGTCGTTCGACTCGGTGCTCAAGCGCTACTTCGCGGTCGTGGTGCTCGCCCTGCTGGCGACGGCCGCGTACTTCCAGGCGTCCGGCATCACGCAGATCGTGGGGACGGCGCTCGCGGTCGACGACAAGGCGCTCGTCCACGGCGGACCGTTCCCCGAGCGCTCGAGCGCTGCCGTCACGCAAGCCGGCTACCACACGACCTCGGCCAAGCGCATCATCGAGCGCAACCCGTTCGACTCGGTGACGGGCAACCTCAACCCCCCCGCCTCCGCGTCGGCGTTCGACTCTGGCCCTCCCCTCCCAGAGACTGACGATCCTTACAGCGCGCACGACTGCGAGCCGGCGCTCAAGATCGTCGCGACCGCAGTCAGCGACGACGCGACCTGGTCGTTCGCGATGCTCTCCGGCGGCACCGGCGAGGTGCAGGGCTCGTCCCTACGCCGTCAGGGCGACACGTACTCGGGCAAGCAGGTCTGGTTCATCACGTGGGACCGCGTCTGGCTCATCGGACCGGGCAATTTCTGCCAGATCAAGATGTTCCCGTTCGCGGTCGAGCGCGCCGCAGCGTCCGCCGCCGCCGCGCACTCGGGCGCGCCTCCCCCCGCCGCCGCCGCGCCCGCGGGCAAGGGCGCGCCGCCGGTCCCCGACGACATCAAGTCCAAGATCAAGCGCGTCAGCGCGACCGAGTTCAACGTCGACCGAAGCGTCATCGACAAGGTCCTCGAGAACCAGGCCGTGCTGATGCGCTCAGCCCGCATCGTCCCAGAGCAGGAGAACGGCAAGACGGTCGGCATCCGCCTCTTCGGCATCCGCCCCGACACCCTGCTCGGCGTCATCGGCATGGAAAACGGCGACCGCCTCGAGAAGATCAACGGCTTCGACATGGCCAGCCCCGAGAAGGCGCTCGAGGCCTACGCGAGGCTGCGCTCGGCCGACCACCTGACCGTCACCGTCAACCGCCGCGGGCAGCCGACGACGCTCGATTTCAACATCAAGTGAGGTCCCACACGTGAACCAAGAAGCCCCCCTGTTGAAGCGCACGCTGATGCTCACCGGCGCGATGCTGGCCGCCTCCCTGCTGTGGGTCGGCGTGGTGTCGGGCGCGTCGCTGTTCATCGTGTCGCGCGCCCTGCCGACGACCGCCGAGCCAGCGTCGACATCCCCGGCGACGCCGCCGGCAAAGCCTGCTAGCAGCACGCCCTCGCGGCCGTCCGGTGAGGATCGCCCCGAGAAGAAGCGCAACGGATGAAGAGACACCACCGCTCGATCGTACTCCTCGGCCTGATGGCCACGGGGGGCCTCGCAGCTCAGGCGCTCGCGCAGCGCCCGCCGATCATCCGCACGCCGAAGAACCTCCCGGGCCTGCTGACCTCGTCGTCGGGCGGCGCGCCGATCGCGGTCGCGACCGGCTCGCAGTTTCCCGCGACCATCCCGCCGCCTCCCCCGCCCCCCTCGCCGTTCCAGCCCGGCACGGTCGGCAGCGCGCACCCCGTGACGGGGCCGGTCCCCTCCGAGCTGATGGGCGCCAAGACCCCCGCTGGCGGCGTGCAGGTCAACTTCAGTGACGTCGATCTGCCGGACCTGTTGCAGTGGATCAGCGGCATCACCGGGCGACGCTTCATCTACGGCGCCAAGGTCCGCTCGATCAAGGTGACGCTGTACTCACCCAACCCGGTGACGGTCGACGAGGCCTACAAGGTCTTCCTCGTCGCGCTCGACACCAACGGGCTCACCGTGATCCCTCACGGTCGATTCCTGAAGATCATCGAGACGACCGGCGGCGTGCACGGCCACGTGACGCCCATCTACGGCGCGGGCCAGCCTGTCCCCGCCGAAGAGCGCTACATCACGCGGATCTATCGGCTGCACCACATCGGCGCAGACGAGGCGACGGCGCTGCTGAACACGTTCAAATCCAAGGAGGCGAACGTCACGCCCTACGCCCCGGGCAACCTGGTGATCATCACCGACACCGGCGCGAACATCCGCAGGTTGCTGCGGCTCGTCGAGGAGATCGACGTCGGCACCGCGGGCGAGCAGATCTACGTCGAGCCCGTCCACTACGGCACCGCGACCGAGTTCGTGCAGCGCCTCAACGAGATCTTCGACATCAAGCCCGCCGCCGCCGGCGCCGCGAAGGGCGCGCCGACCGTCGGCGACATGCGCATCACGAAGATCATCGCCGACGATCGCTCCAACTCGCTGATCATCGTCGCCACCGAGCGCTCGTACCTTCGCATCCTCGAGGTCATCAAGCGCCTCGACGTGCCGATCACCGGCGAGGGCGAGATCCACGTCCTGCCGCTGCAGCACGCGATGGCCGAGGAGCTCGCGCCCGTGCTCAACCAGATCCTCGGGAGCGGGACGACCGCGGCGCGCACGGCCAAGCCGGCGCCGGGCGCGACGGGCCAAGCGCCGTCGGTGCTCGAGGGCGGCGCGAAGATCACCGCGGACAAGGCCACGAACAGCCTGATCATCACCGCGTCGCTGCGCGACTACGCGCAGATCCGCACCGTGATCGACCGCCTCGATCAGCCGCGTCGACAGGTCTTCATCGAGGCCGTGATCATGGATCTCTCCGTCGATCACTCCAACAAGCTCGGCCTCGGCTATCACGCGGGCGGCGCGCCGACCCTGCTCGGGAACGATCCCTCGCTCGTGTACGGCGGCTTCAACCCGCTGCAGAGCATCGGGCTGCCGAACGATCCTTCCCAGCTGCAGGGCCTCGCGCTCGGCGTGCGCGGTCCTGCGATCGACGGGACGAGCAACCTGCTCGGGACGGGCATCACGATCCCGGCGTTCGGCATCGTGCTCAACGCGCTGGCCACGACGGGCGACGCCAACGTGCTGGCGACGCCGCACATCATCGCGACCGACAACGTCCCCGCCGAGATCAACGTCGGCGAGAACATCCCGCTCCAGACCAACATGGGCGGCAGCCTCCCGACCGGCATGCTCGGCGCTCAGGCGGGCGCCGCGACGAGCGCGCTCGGGATGTTCGGCGGCCTCGGCGCGTTCGGCGCGGCGCCCCGCCAGGACGTCGGCACCAAGATCAAGGTGACGCCGCACATGAACGACTCGAACGAGGTGCGGCTCGAGCTTCAGGAAGAGATCAGCGAGCGCGGCGCGTCGTCGGGCGCGCTCGGCGTGGTCTCGATCACGAAGCGCACCGCCCACACGAGCGTCATCGTCCAGGATCAGCAGACCGTCGTGATCGGCGGCCTCATGCGCGACGCCTACACCTCTTCGAAGCGCAAGATCCCGATCCTCGGAGACATCCCGTTGCTCGGCGCGCTCTTCCGGTCCACGGAGACCGCCAAGCGCAAGACCAACCTGCTGCTCGTGCTGACCCCTTACGTCATCCGCGATCAGAACGATCTTCGCACCGTCTTCGAGCGCAAGATGCAGGAGCGCCAGGAGTTCCTCGATCGCTACTTCGTGTTCTCCGATCAGACTCAGTACGAGCCCCCGCGCGATTTCTCGAGGCTCAACGGGCTGCTCGAGGACATCCGCCACGCGTACATCGCGCTCGACGACAAGAAGCGCATCGTCGAGTCGACCCGCCCCAAGGACAAGAAGACCCACGAGCCGCGCGAGCCGCTCGCGATGCCCGAGATCCACCGCGCGCCGGCGGCGGCGCCCGCGGCCGGCGCGCCCGCCGCCCCGACGACGCCCGTGAAGCCCGCCGGCACTCGACCGCCCAGGATCGGCACGCCGAGCGTCCTCTCGGGCGGCGTGAAATCGACCGGCGCCGCCCCTGCCCCTCCGCCGCCTCCTCCGCCCGCCAAGTCCGAGTGAGCGATGGTCCCGCAGGATTACATCGGAGAGATCCTCGTCCGGCGCGGCGTGGTGACCGAGGAGCGCATGCGGGCGCTCCTCGACGTCTCTCGCGAGCGCGGCGCCGATCTGCGCGATCTGGTCATCTCCCAGCAGGTGGCCGGCGAGGCCGAGGTCGCGCGCGCGCTCGCGGACGAGACGGGGCTGCCGTTCGTCGAGCGGCTCGACGTCGCGCAGATCCCCACCGACGTGGCGCTGCGCCTGCCGATCACCTACTCGAAGCAACGCCAGGTGCTGGTGCTCGGCGAGACCGACTCGACCGTGCGCATCGCGCTCGCAGATCCGCTCGATCTGTCCGCGGTCGACGACGTGCGGGCGATGTTCAAGAAGCCGGTCGAGCAGTTCGTCGCGACCGGCGAGCAGGTGCTCGACGCGATCAACCGCGTCTACGAGCGCGCTGACCAGGGCGCCGGCGAGCTGAAGACCGAGGGCGCCGAGGGCGCCGACGACATCGAGGACATCCTCGACTCGGACGACGAGGCGCCGATCATCCGCTGGGTCAACGGCCTCTTTTTCCAGGCGGTGAAGGACCGCGCGAGCGACATCCACATCGAGCCCGAGGAGAAGGAGGTCGTCGTCCGCTACCGCATCGACGGCGAGCTGTACGTCGCGAAGAAGGCGAACAAGCAATTTTCGAGCAGCATCATCGCCCGCATCAAGATCATGAGCGGGCTGAACATCGCCGAGAAGCGCCTGCCGCAAGACGGCCGCATCGCGCTGAAGATCGCCGGCAACGCGATCGACGTGCGCGTCTCGACCATCCCGACCAGCCGCGGCCTCGAGCGCATCGTGATGCGCTTGCTGATGAAGACGAACGTGCTGCTCGATCTGACCGATCTCGGCTTCTCCGCGCGCGACTACGCGCTGATGAACGAGCTCATCAGGCGCCCCGACGGCATCATCCTCGTCACCGGCCCGACGGGCTCCGGCAAGACGACGACGCTCTACGCTTGCCTGAACAAGATCAACCAGCCAAACCTGAATATCCTCACAGCAGAGGATCCGGTCGAGTACGAGATCGGTGGCATCCACCAGGTGCACGTGCAGGCCAAGATCGGCCTCACGTTCGCGTCGGCGCTCCGCGCGTTCCTCCGTCAAGATCCCGACGTGGTGATGGTCGGCGAGATCCGCGACAAGGAGACGGTAGACATCGCGATCAACGCGTCGCTCACCGGGCACCTCGTGCTCTCGACGCTGCACACCAACGACGCTCCGGGCGCGATCACGCGCATGGTCGACATGGGCGTCGAGCCGTTCCTGATCAGGTCGAGCGTGATCGGGATCCTGGCCCAGCGCCTCGTCCGCAGGCTCTGCCCGCACTGCAAGCGCGAGGACCTCGCGGCGCCGAGCGAGCTCGCGCAGCTCGGGATCGATCCCGACCGCTCGCGGCAGCGGCGCCAGCGCAGGCTCTCTCCCAAGTATCAGCCGACCTCGGGCGACTACGTGCCGGTCGGCACCGACGAGGGCCAGGCCGTGAAGGTGAACCGCGCCGTGGGCTGCGACAAATGCCTCGGCACGGGCTACGCGGGGCGACGCGGCATCTACGAGCTGATGATGATGGACGACGCCGTCGGCGGCCTCATCCTGAAGAACGCGGACGCCCAGGCGATCAAGCGCGCGGCCATCTCTCAGGGCATGGACACGCTGCGCGACGACGGCGCGCGCAAGGTGCTCGAGGGCATGACCACGGTCGAAGAGGTCCTCGCGGCGACGCAAGAGGACGTACTGGTGGAGTAGGCGCGTGGCGGTCTTCGAGTACACGGGCATCAACATCTCCACCGGCAAGCCGGTGAAGAACGTCCGCGACGCGGACAACCAGAAGGCGCTGCGCGCCGCCCTCCGCAAGGAAGGCGTGCTGCTGTCGTCGGCCTCCGAGGTCACCGAGAAGGGCCCCAAGAAGATGGCCCGCGACATCGACGTGCTCGCGTTCATGAAGCGCGCGTCGACGGGCGACGTCGCCAACATGACCCGGCAGCTCGCGACGCTCGTCCGCGCGGGGATCCCGCTCGTCGACTCGATCAACGCGCTCACCGAGCAGCTCGAGAAGCGCGATCTCGTGCGCATCATGACGTCGGTGCGAGAGCGGCTCAACGAGGGGTCGAGCTTCGCGAAGGCGCTCGAGCCGCACGGCGCGACGTTCCCGTCCCTGTACATCAACATGATCGCCGCGGGCGAGGCGTCGGGCACGCTCGAGTCCGTGCTCGAGCGGCTCGCCGACTTCATGGAGAAGCAGGCCCGCATGAAGGGCAAGGTCGCCGCCGCCCTCGCCTACCCCGTGCTGATGACGCTGATCGGCACCTTGCTGATGAGCGTGATGATGATCGCCGTGGTGCCGAAGGTGACCGCGATCTTCCAGAGCCTCGATCATCCGCTGCCCTGGTACACGCAGATGCTCATCTTCGTGTCGGGCTTCCTCGCGAGCTACTGGTGGCTGATCGCCATCGTCGGAGGCGGCGCGTACGCGCTGTTCGTGCGCTGGCACCGCACGAAAGAGGGCAAGATGAAGTGGGACACGTGGGTGCTGAAGGCGCCGCTGTTCGGCCCGCTGATGCTGAAGATCGCGGTGTCCCGCTTCGCCGTCACGCTCTCGACCCTGCTCGCGAGCGGCGTACCGCTGCTGAAGGCGATGGAGATCGTGCGCAACGTCCTCGAGAACGCGCGGCTCGAGGAGGTCGTCGCGACCGCGACCGGCTCGATCCGCGAGGGCGAGACCATCGCCGATCCTCTCCGAAAGAGCGGATACTTTCCGCCGATCGTCACGCACATGATCGCCGTCGGCGAGAAGAGCGGTCAGCTGGAGCAGATGCTGGCATCAGTCAGCAGCTCCTACGAGGCCGAGATCGAGGTCAAGCTTCAGGCGATGATGAGCCTGCTGGAGCCGCTGATCATCGTGACGATGGGCGGCGCGGTCGGGTTCATCGCGTTCGCGATCCTGATGCCGTTGATGCAGATGAACGAGTTCGTGCAGTGAGCCTCCGCGCTCACGGCGCGAGGTTCACGCTCACGAGGGTCACCGCCTTCGGCTCCACGCGCACCGTCTGATCGAGGTCGACCTTCACGGGTCCCTCGGCGCCGGCGGTCGTGCCCTTGACGTTGAAGACGGCGGCTGCGCCCGGCGCCGCGTCAGGGACGACGGCGAGCCCCTTCGCGCCCGTCCCCGCCGCTGACGAGGAGAAGCCGCTGCCCATGTCGTAGAACACCTTCGCCGAGCCCTGAGGCGTGACGGTGGCGCCCGAGACGGGATCGCCGGACGGGGCGCGGATCACGAGGACGACATAGCCGAGCGCAGGATCGAGCGGGCCGCCCGTCGCGGCCTCGAGCGCGGCCCCCTTCATGACAGGCACGCCCAGATCGCTCACGCCGTCGGCCGGCACGGTCTGTGAGGAAAGTGTCTTCAGGTAGGCGGACGGCGCCTTGGTCGGCAGCACCGAGAACCACACGTGCTCACCGACCGCGACCCCGGTGAGCGAGAACTTGCCGGTCCCGGACCACATCGCCGAGGGCGGCTTCGACGGATCCGATGCGTCGGCCGTCACCGTCGCCGTCTCACCGAAGAGGCCGCCAGGCGTGAACGCGCCGTCGTCGATCACGACGACCGTCCCGTTGCCATCGGGCCCCACGTAGGGCGCGCCGCCCGACGAACCGCTGCTGCCAGCCTTGCCCGCGCTCGCGCCGCCGCTGCCACCGCTCGCGCCGCCGCTGCCAGCGCTCGCGCCGCCGCTGCCAGCGCTCGCGCCGCCGCTACCACCACCGCTTGCGCCGCCCGCGCTCGTGCCGCCCGCGCTCGCGCCGCCCGCGCTCGCGCCGCCGCCGCCCGCCTTGCCAGCCTTGCCCGCGCTCCCGCCGGTGGCCGCTGGTTTCCCGGCCACGCCGGTCGCGCCGGCCTGCCCGAGCGTCGACGGATCGAGGCGCTTCTTCTCGTCGTCGCCGCCTCCGCAGCCGACAGCGATGGCCACCAGGGAGAGGGCGAGCGAGCCAAGTGAAAGTGAAGGGCGCATCTCCCGCGCACGCTAGCATGGCGGCGTGCTCGCGCGCAGTTTCGGGCTGCGCTACGAGGAGACTCCGCGATGCCGGAGCTCTACGGAAACACCCAAGGACTGTCACCCTCGGCGAAGAAGACGCTCGAGCGTGTGTACCGGCGCAAGGTCCCGATCGACGTCATCTCGAGCCTCGAGTTGTCGCGCTCGCTGCTGGACGCGTCGCGCGAGGCCGGGCGGCAGGTTGGAGCGCTCGTCCACCGCTCGGGACAGGTCGACTACGTCGTCGTCGGCGACGCGACGCGCCTGATGCTGCCCGACGTCGGGAGGCTGCGCGCGGCCGAGGGGCGCCTGCGCGGCCTGCGGCTCGTGCACACTCATCTGTTCGGAGAGCCGCTCTCCAAGGACGATCTCGTCGATCTCGTCCGGCTTCGGCTCGATCTCGTCGCGGCGCTGATGCTGTCACCCGAGGGCGAGGCGCGCGCGCTCGAGTACGCGCACCTGCTGCCCCGCGGCGCGGGCGGCCTGCCCTACCGCGTGTTCGGGCCCCTGCACCCCTCGCGCGTCGACGTCGATTTCGGCGCGCTCGTGGCGGGGCTCGACACAGAATTCGCGCGGTCCGCGCAGCTGCGCGAGGTGCGCGCGCGAGACGGTCGCGCGATCGTCGTCCACGTCGGTGACAAGAACAAGCGCGGCGCCGAGGACGCCGCCGAGGCCGGACTGCGAGAGCTCCGCGAGCTGTGCGAGAGCGCGGGGCTCGAGGTGGTCGACGCGGTCGTGCAGCTGCGGGACGGCGTCGATCCACGCCTCGTCGTCGGGCGCGGCAAGCTCGACGATCTGCTGATTCGCGCGGCCGAGCTCGACGCCGAGACGCTCGTGTTCGATCGCAACCTCACGCCGTCGCAGTCGAGCGCCCTCGCCAAGCTGACCGATCTGAAGATCCTCGATCGCACGCAGGTGATCCTCGACATCTTCGCGCAGCGCGCCGAGAGCCGAGACGGCAAGGCGCAGGTCGAGCTCGCGCAGCTCAAGTACGCGCTCCCGCGCCTCGCGATGAAGGACGACGCGCTCTCGCGCCTGACCGGCGGGATCGGCGGCCGGGGCCCCGGAGAGACCAAGCTCGAGATCGGGCGACGCCGCGCGAAGGAGCGGGTGCTGCACCTCGAAGCCCAGCTGAAGAAGCTCTCGAAGCAGCGCGAGGAGCGACGCCGACGCCGCGGGCGCCGCGAGGTGCCGACCGTCTCGATCGTCGGCTACACCAACGCCGGCAAGAGCACGCTACTGAACACGCTCACGCGATCGCAGGTGCTCGCCGAGGACAAGCTCTTCGCGACGCTCGACACGCGGTCCCGGCGGCTGCGCTTCCCCGAGGAGCGTGAGGTGGTGCTCACCGACACCGTCGGGTTCATCCGCGACCTCCCCAAGGATCTGTTCGCCGCGTTTCGCGCGACGTTCGAGGAGGCCGCCGACGCGGATCTGCTGCTGCACGTGATCGACGCGTCCGATCCTGCCCGCGAGCTGCACGCGCGCACGACCGAGGGCGTCCTGCGCGAGCTCGGGCTGACCGACGTCCCGGTGCTGCGGGTCTACAACAAGGCCGACCTGCTGGCGCCAGGCGAGGGCGCGCGCCTCGTGGACGGGCGCGACGACGCCTTGCTCCTCTCCGCGACGCACCGGGAGACCACGCGCGCGCTGCTCGAGCGGATGGGCGACCTCCTGCGTCCCCGGTTCGAGGCGGCGTTCGACGACGCTCGAAGCAGCGAGCCGCTGGTCGACGCGCCGCTCGAGGTCGAGCACGAGCCCGACGCCGACGCCGAGGTCACGCTCGAGGCGATGCTGGGCGCGCGCCGCCGCAAGAAGCACCGCGGCGTAACGGCCGCTTCGTGATCGACAGCTTGTAGTTGCCGCTCGCGCCCTCGGCGCTGCCGTTCTTGTCGTAGGTGCCGTCGACGAACACGTACACCGTGGCGCCCGCTGTGAGCGTGAGCGTCAGCAGCTCGTTGCCGCCGGTCGAGGGCAGCGGCACCTCGTCGCTGGCGCCGAGGCAGGTCCCGGCGACGGGCGGGCAGGTGGTCGCGACGTAGAGCAGCGGATCGTACAGCGTGGGGAGCTTGCTCGGCTCGACCAGCACGTCGTAGGTGCCGCTCTCCGAGGGAGTGAACGCGTACACCGCATCAGGCGACGCGTGGCCCTGCGAGGTCGAGACGCCGGCGCACTCTGCTGCGTCGACGCCGTAGTCGGGGGTCACCGTGTGCGTGATCGCGTCGACCACGAAGGGGACCGCCAGGACGACGACCGTAGCGGCGCACGTGTCGCCGACGATCTGGCCACCGGCGCCCCCCTGCCCCGCCTCACTCGCGCCCGCGGCGCCCGCGGTCTGCCCACCGGCGCCTGCCGCCTGCCCACCGGCGCCCGCGCTCTGCCCGCCAGCGCCCGCGGTCTGCCCGCCGGCGCCCGATCCTCCAGGGGTTCCTCCGCCGCCGCTCGTTCCCGCCGCGACCTGCCCCGAGGAGCCGGCCGTCGTTGCGCCCCCGCCACCCGCGGAACCGCCTTGATTTCCACCAGCTCCAGCCTGTTGTGCTCCTGCTGCGCCTGAAGCCCCTCCGTTCGTTGCGCCAGCGCTACCGCCGGAGCCGGCGTGCGTCGAAGCGCCGGCGGCCGAGCTCCCCGCGTTTCCGGCGACGGGATCAGTCGAGTCGTCCGTCGCCGGAGCAGGCACGCTGCAGGCGGCCGCAGAGAGCGACAGAGCGAGCGACGACGACCACCAGAAGCGGTTCACAGCACCCCCTGCGCGCGGAGGTCCACCGCTTCATGACCGAGCGCGTGGAGCAGCTCGAAGTACACACGCTTCAACATCGGCCGCGGCAGGACCAGGCGCACCATGGCCCGACGTTGTACACGGTCATGGGATCGCTCGCCAGGCGACGAAACGCGCAGCGCCTCCCGCTGTCAGCGTGAGCGTGAGGTCGCCCTCGGCGCACAGCGGACCGTCGGCCGGCAGCAGCACCGCGCCGTCTCCGGTCGACGTGATCCGGAAGCCGGTCGAATCCGTGAGCGTGGCCGTGAGCCGCCCGGCGCCGACGAGCGCCACCCGGTGACAAGCGTTGGCGCCGCCCGCGAGCTTCGCTGGACCGACGAGCTCGACAGGCCCCGCCGCGCGCACCATCCCTGCGGCGCAGCGCCGCTCCGCCCGTTGCAGCAGCGCATCCGCCGTGCCGTGCGCGACCCCCCAGCAGCCATCGCTCGTGACCGAGAGCTCGACGGGTGCCGAAGCGGATGCGGCCGCCGAGCTCACCGGGTTCGGGGGCTCGGGCGCGGGCGAGGCCGACGACGGCGCACCACGCGGCACCGTGTCGCGGCAGCCCACCGTGACCAGCAGGCACACCAGCGCGGCGCAAGCGCACTCGCGCCCAGAGGCGCGGAACACGGTCGGTCGCGCCTCGCCGCGCATCGCGCCGGCTCAGTCGGCCTTCGCGGTGCCCTGCTCGGCTGCGGCCTTCTGCTCGGCGCGGCCTCGCAGCGACGTCACCGCCTGGTCGGCCGCGAACGCGAGCTCGGGCGTGACCATCGAGCCGGGGAGCGGGAGCTTGGGGACGATCAGCAGCTCGCACTTCAGGATCGTGTGGTTGTCGTCGACGGCGCGCAGCCGGAAGGTCGTACGCATCGTCTCGACGTTGCCCTCGACCATGCGCCCCTCGATGCGCTCGCCCTTCTCGCCTTCCTTCACGGGAGCGTCGAAGCGGGAGTGCGACCACACGGTCGCGGCGCCGTTGAGGATGGGGACCTCGAAGTAGACGTCGGTCTTGCCGTCCTTCTTGGAGATCACGCGGCTCTTCTTGAATCGCGGGATCATGCTCTGGTAGCGGCCGTAGTCCTGCACGTACTTGCGCACGGTCGCGATCGGCGCGTTCACCAGGACCATCGCGCCGCCGGCCTTGATCGACGAGCCCGGCACCGCCACCTCGTAGCGAGGCGCGCTGCGATCGGAGAGGCGCTTCACCTCGGCGTCCTGCTCTCCTGCGCTCGCGACGAGCGGGGCGGCGAGGAGGCTTGCTGCGAAGACGGCGATGAAGAGGTGGCGCGTGGACATGGTGGACTCCCTGTGGTGAGGGCGGCGTGGCCGCTGCCCATCCCCTGAAGCACTCGCCGTGCCACTCTAGCCACTCGCGCGGAAAAGGCGACCTCGATCGTGCGGAGGGCGAGATCGGGCGCCGCCGTGTGAACCACGGGTCATGTGGCGTACGGCGCCTCGGCGCCACACGCCGGTTCACTCGGCGTCTGGTAGCTCGTCGAGCGGCGCCATCTTGCAGGTGCCCTCGAACTGGACGCCCTTCTCGAGCTGGATCTCGGGCGCATGAAGCGAGCCCTCGACGCGGGACGGGACGTGCAGCTCGATGCTGTGGCGCGCGCGGACGTCGGCCCTCAGGTGGCCACCCCGCACGATCAGCGCGCCGACCCGCAGCGTCCCCTGCACGTCGGCGCCTTCGCCGATCACGAGCACGTCCTCGCTCAGCACTTCACCGCGAAACTCGCCGTCGATCCGCACCGCGCCGACGAAATGCAGCTTGCCCTCGAAGCGCGTGCCACGGCCGAGCAGCGCCGTGAGCTCGTGCACGCCAGGAGACATCGCTCAGTTGGACGCGGCCGGAGGCGGAGGCGGCAGCGGCGTGACCTTGCCGGTGGTGTCCGACGACTTGCGCAGCTTGATGTCACCCGCCGACGCCAGGTACGCGAGCGAGATGCTGGTCAGCATGAACATCGTCGCGAAGGCGGCCGTGAGCCGCGTGAGCAGGTTGCCGGCGCCGCGGCCTCCGAACACCTGCTGCGTAGTGGCGCCGCCCATGCTGCCGAGGCCGCCCATCTTGCCCTGCTGCAGGAGCACGACGAGGATGAGGAACAGGCACGCGAAGACGTGAATGACGGACAGGATGGTGCTCAGCATGATGGCTCAGGCCCTGTGGGCGGCGGCAACGATGGCCAGAAACTGGGCGGCGTCAAGGCTCGCGCCGCCGACCAGCGCTCCGTCGACGTTGGCGCACGCGAGCAGCGCGGACGCGTTGTCGGGCTTCACGCTGCCGCCATACAGGATCGGTGTCGACGCCGCGAGCGCGGGCGAGGTCTCTGCGAGCAGCGCTCGGAGGCGCGCGTGCACCTCTTCTGCTTGCGCCGCCGTGGCGTTGCGCCCCGTACCGATCGCCCACACCGGCTCGTAGGCGAGCGCGTGGACGCCGCCGCTCGCCGCGAGCGCGTCGAGCACCGCCCGGGCCTGCGACAGCACGACGTCGAACGTACGACCGGCGTCCCTCTCCTCGAGCGTCTCTCCCACGCACACGATCGGACGCAGCCCCGCGCTGAGCGCAGCGGCGGTCTTCTGCGCGACCGACGCATCTGTCTCTCCGAAGAGCTGGCGACGCTCGCTGTGGCCGACGATCACCCAGCTCGCCCCGGCCTCGCTCAGCATCGCCGCGCTGATCTCGCCGGTGAACGCGCCGCTCGGCGCGGCGTGGAGGTTCTGACCGGCGACCGCGATCGGTGAGCCGTCGAGCTCGGCCGACACCGCGGCGAGCGCGGTGAACGGAGGGGCGACGATGACCGTCACGCCTCGGGGGTCACCGAGCTCGCGCCGAAGCGACGCCGCCAGCTCGCAGCCGGAGCGACCTCCGTGCTGCATCTTCCAGTTGCCCGCGATGATGGGAGCGCGTGAGGGGTTCATGGGTGGTCCTGTTCGGATAAGAGCCGGAGCGCCTCGACGCCGGGGAGCTTCTTGCCCTCGAGCAGCTCGAGCGACGCGCCGCCGCCCGTGGAGATGTGCTTGAACCCGGCGGCCACCTCTGGCCCCGCCGCGGCGACGGCCGCCGCGCTGTCGCCGCCGCCGACCACGGTGAAGCCCGCCGCGCGGCTCATCGACCGAGCGACGCCCATCGTGCCGTGCGAGAAAGCCTCGGATTCGAACAAACCCATCGGTCCGTTCCAGAAGATGGTCGAGGCGCGCTCGAGCTTGGCCGCGAAGCGCGCGACCGTCTCGGGCCCGATGTCGAGCGCCATGGTGCCGGTCGGCACCGCGTCGACAGACACGGTGGCGCCGGTGGTCGCGTCCAGCCCGCTCGCGACGACGACGTCGCTCGGCAGCAGCAGATCGACGCCGCGATCGCGCGACTTTTCGACGATCGTGCGCGCGAGCGCGAGCTTGTCCTCCTCGACGCGCGACGCCTGCATCGCCTTGCCCTGCGCGGCGAGGAACGTGTTGGCCATCGCGCCACCGATCAGCAGCGCGTCGACCTTGTCGAGCAGGGCGTCGAGCACCGCGATCTTGTCGCTGACCTTCGCGCCGCCGAGGATCGCGACGTAAGGTTTATCAGGACCTGTCACGAGCCTGCCGAGCGCTCGAATCTCCTTCTCGAGCAGCAGCCCGCAGCCGCGCTCGCGCACGAGGCGAGGCAGCGCGTGGACCGACGCGTGGGCGCGGTGCGCGGCGCCGAACGCGTCGTTGACGTAGACGTCGCAGAGCTCGAGCAGCTCGCGCGCGAAGCCCTCGTCGTCGGCCTCTTCACCCTCGTGGAAGCGGAGGTTCTCGAGCAGGCACACCTGGCCGTCACGGAGATCGAAGATGACCTTCTTGGGGCCGTCGCCGACGCAGTCGTCTGGCAGGTGGACCTCGCAGCCGAGCAGCTCGCTGAGCCGCGCGCCCGCGGGCTCGAGGCTGAGGCCCTGCGTCTTGCCGGGCTTGGGCCGCCCGAGGTGAGAGGCGAGGATCAGCTTGGCGCCCTTGTCGAGCAGCGCCTTGATGGTCGGGATGGCCTCGCGGATGCGGGTGTCGTCGGTGATCTCGGTCGTGCCCTTCTTCAGCGGCACGTTGAAGTCGACGCGCAAGAAGACGCGCTGGTTCTCGACCTCGAGGTCCGCGATCGTCTTGATGCCGGCGAGCGTCGTCATCAGAGACTCTTCGCCATGATCGACGCCAGATCGAGCATCCGATTGGAGAAGCCCCACTCGTTGTCGTACCAGGCGCAGATCTTCGCGAACCTGTCGCCGACCACCTGCGTGAGGGTCGAGTCGAAGATCGACGAAGCCGGGTGCCCCACATAGTCGAGCGAGACGAGCGGCTCGTCCTGGTAGACGAGGTAGCCCTTCATCGCGCCGTCGGCCGCCGCCTTCATCGCGGCGTGGATCGCGTCCTTGGTGACGGGCTTGTCGGTGCGGAGCGTGAGGTCGACGAGCGACACGTCGACCGTCGGGACGCGGACAGCCTGGCCGTCGAGCTTGCCCTTCAGCGACGGGATGACCTCGCTCAGCGCCTTCGCCGCGCCGGTGCTCGACGGGATCATGTTGACCGCGGCGGCGCGCGCGCGGCGCAGATCGCCCTTACGGTGGGGCAGATCGAGGATGTGCTGATCGTTGGTGTACGCGTGCACGGTGGTCATCAGGCCCGACTCGATGCCGAACGCGTCGAGCATGACCTTCGCGACGGGCGCGAGGCAGTTGGTCGTGCACGAGCCGTTCGACACGACGTGGTGCCGCGCGGGATCGTACTCGTCGCCGTTGACGCCGAGCACCAGCGTCTTGTCGTGGTTCTTCGCGGGCGCGCTGATGATCACCTTCTTCGCGCCGGCGTCGAGGTGGGCCTTGGCCTTCTCTCCCTCGGTGAAGAGCCCGGTGCACTCGAGCACGATGTCGACGCCGAGCGCCTTCCACGGGAGCTCCTTCGGATCCTTCACCGCCGAGCACGCGAGCACCTTGCCGTCGAGGTGGATGCCGTCCGTCGAGGCCTTCACGTCGACGAGCGGAAACACGCCGTGGACGCTGTCGTAGCGGAGGAGGTGCGCCAGCGTCTTCGGATCGGTCAGATCGTTGATCGCCACGACCTCGAGGTCGCCGAGCTTGCGCTCATGGAGCGCGCGGAGGACACACCGGCCGATGCGGCCGAAACCGTTGATCGCAATCTTCGTCGCCATCTGGAGGGCTCCCGTCAGTGAGGTGCGGCGCCTTCTAAGCAACTCGGGCGACTTCGGCAAGGGCCATGCCCCGGCGCAAAAGCGGCGTCTGCGAGAGTTCGGGCTTGCAGGCCGACGCGACCTCCTGCAACCTCTGACCTTACGTCGCGTGACCTTACGTGACCCTATACGTGGGGCAGGCGGGCTCGGCCCCCGCCCCGCACGCTCGGCCATTCCCATGCACATCAAACAGCTCGAGATTTCCGGCTTCAAATCGTTCGTCGATCGCACGGTCATCCAGTTCGACCACGACATCATCGGCGTCGTCGGGCCCAACGGCTGCGGCAAGTCGAACATCGTCGACGCGATCCGCTGGTGCATGGGCGAGCAGAGCGCCAAGCACCTGCGCGGCCGCGCCATGGCCGACGTGATCTTCGCGGGCTCCGAGTCGCGCGCGCCGGTCGGGCTCGCCGAGGTCACCATCACGTTCGACAACGGCGATCCCGCGCTCGCGGCGCTCTTGCCGCTCGAGTACCGCGACTACCCCGAGATCGCGGTCACGCGCCGCCTCTACCGCGACGGCACGAGCGAGTACCTCGTGAACAAGACGCAGGTGCGCCTGAAGGACATCACCGATCTGTTCCTCGGCACCGGCGTCGGCACGAAGGCGTACTCGATCATCGAGCAGGGCAAGATCGGCCTCATCGTGTCGGCGCGCGCCGAGGATCGCCGGCTGATCATCGAAGAGGCCGCCGGCATCACGAAGTACAAGTTCCGCCGCAAGCAGGCCGAGCAGAAGATGGAGCTCACGCGACAGAACCTCGCGCGTGTCGGCGACATCGTCGCCGAGATCGAGCGAAACCTCTCCTCGTTGCGGCGGCAGGCGCAGAAGGCGGAACGCTACAAATCTTACCGCGCCGAGCTCGAGGATCTGATGCTGCACGAGGCCAGCCACCGCTACCTCGAGCTCACGGTCGTCGCGGGCGTCGAGCAGGCCGCGCTCGCCGAGGTGGCCGAGGGCGAGCAGCAGGCGAAGGCGTCGCTCGGCGCGCGCGAGGGTGAGCTCGAGGGCCACCGCCTCGCGGCCTACGAGCTCGAAGAGGCGGCCGAGGCCGCGCAGGCGGCGTCGTTCGCGGCGACCAACGACGTCCGCGGCCTCGAGGCCGAGCTGGCGCGCGGCGAGGACCGCATGCGCAGCACCCGCGCGCGCGAGCAGCAGGCCTCCCAAGAGGTCGCAGATCTCGAGGCCCAGCTCGAGCGCTTCACGCGCGAGCGCGACGATCTGGCCGAGAAGCTGCGCGACCTGGAGGAGGCCGAGGCGAGCGAGGCCGAGTTCGCGCTCGGCGCGCACGAGCGCCTCGACGAGCTTCGGGCCGAGGAGGCGCAGGCGTCCCGCGCGCTCGACGAGCTGAAGTCCCGCGCGGCCGCGGCGAGCTCGAAGGTCGCGGCCGCAGAGGCCAAGCTCTCGGGCTTCACCCGCCGCCTCGGCGAGATCCAGGCGCGCCGCGAGAAGCAGACGCTCGAGCTCGACACGCTCCGAGGCTCCCGCGAAGAGCTCGACGCGCGCCGATGCTCGCTCGCCGAGCAGCTGGTCGAGCTGCGCGAGGGCAAGCAGCTGACCGCCGAGGAGAAGGTGAAGCTCGAAGAAGAGCTGAAGGCGGTGCGCGAGGGACTGGTCGTCGCCGAGCGAGAGCTCGACGTCGCGAAGAACGAGCTGTCGCAGCGCCGCAACCGCCTGCGCGCGCTCGAGGATCTCGCGAAGCGCCTCGAGGGCGTGGGCGCCGGGACCAAGCACCTCCTCCAGTCGGGAGACCCCGCGGTCCTCGGCATGGTCGGCACGCTCGTCGAGGCGCCGCGCGAGCTGACCGCGGCCCTCGCGGGCCTGCTCGGAGATCGGCTGCAGGACGTGGTCGTGAGCGATCTCTCGCGTGGGCGCGAGATCCTCGCGGCGATGGCGCAGAACAAGCGAGGGCGCGCGGCGATCGTGCCGCTCTCCCCTCCCCGCGTCGTCGAGGCGTGGGCGCGCGTCGAGGGCGACGGCGTCGTCGGCAGGCTGATCGACCACCTCCGGTTCGCCGATGAGCACGCGGCGCTCGTGCGCTCGCTCGTGGGCGGCGCGCTGGTGGTCGAGCGGGTCGAGCTCGCCAGCGAGTGGCTCGCGCGGGCAGACGGAGCGCCCGTCGTCGCGCTCGATGGCACCGTGTCGTTCGCTGATGGCAGGGTCGTCGGCGGCGCGGGCGACGCCGTCGCCGCGGGCATGATCGAGCAGCACCGCGAGATCCGCGAGCTGTTCGACGTGGTCGCGGTGCTCGGCGACGAGGTGACGGCGAAGGTCGAGCTCCACCAGGGGCTGCGCAACCGGGCGGCCGAGCTCGGCGCGGCGCTCGACCGCGCACGGCGCGAGGCGCACGAGAGCGAGCTCGCCGTCGTGACCACCGAGAAGGACCTCCGGCGCGCCGAGGATCAGCTCGCCAACGTGACGTCGCGCGTCGAGGCGCTCGCCAGCGAGCTGCTCGACCTCGACGACCGCCTCGCCGAGGCCGCCGACGAGGAGTCAGGCGCGAGGACCGATCTCGAGGACGGCCACGCAGAGCTCGCGTCGGTCGAGGGAGAGGTGGGCGACGCCGAGGCCGTGCGCGACGGGTGGAGCGAGCGCGCTTCGGCCCAGCAGGGCATCGTCACCGATCAGAAGATCCGCCTCGCGAGGCTGCGGGAGCAGGCCGAGGGAGCGCGCGCCGGAGCGCAGCGCCTCTCGCGCAGCATCGACGAGCTCGCGCGGAGCAGCCGCCGCCTCGACGACGAGCTCGTCGAGCTCGCCAGGACGCTCGGCGTGACGTCGGGCTCGCTGTTCGTCTCCCGCGATCTGCTCGGAGACGCGGTCGCGGTCGCGCAGGCCGCCGAGCTCGCGCTGACCGGGGCGCGCCAGGTGTTCGACGCCGCCCGGCACGAGCTCGCCGAGCGCGAGTCGGGCTTGAAGGAGCTCCGCAAGCTCGCCTCCGAGCTGTCAGAGCGTCGCTCGCACCACGACAAGGAGGTCGCGCGGCTCGCGATCGAGCTCACCCACCTGCTCGAGGGCGTGTCCGAGCGCTTCCGCGGCCTCGATCTTCGCAGGATCATCGGAGACTTTCACGCTCGCGCGCTCGTCGACGACGCGCACCGCGCGCGCATCTCCGAGCTCGGGCAGCTGCTCGATCGGATGGGCCCCGTGAACCTCGACGCGGTCAAGGAGCACGAAGAGGCCCAGACCCGGTTCGATTTCTACACGACGCAGAAGGCCGATCTCGACGGCGCGCTCGCCGATCTGGTGCGCGCGATCGAGCAGATGGACCGCGAGACGAAGAAGCTCTTCAAGGACACCTTCGACAGCGTCAACGAGAAGTTCCAGACCATCTTCCCGCGGATGTTCCGGGGCGGCGTCGGCAAGCTGCAGCTGACCCACCCCGACGATCTCCTCGAGACGGGCGTCGACATCCTCGCGCAGCCCCCTGGCAAGAAGCTCGGCAACATCGAGCTGATGAGCGGCGGCGAGAAGGCGCTGACGGCCGTGTCGCTGATCTTCGCGATGTTCCAGCACAAGCCCTCGCCCTTCTGCATCCTCGACGAGGTCGACGCGCCGCTCGATGAGGCCAACGTCACGCGGTACAACGAGGCGATCCGCTCGATGACCGACAAGTCCCAGTTCATCTTGATCACGCACATCAAGCGCACGATGCAGAGCGTCGACGTCCTGTACGGCGTGACGATGCAGGAGCCAGGCGTGTCCAAGCTCGTCAGCGTCAAGGTCAACGAGGTCGCGGAGAAGCGCGTGCGAACGACCGAGCAGTCGGTGGCCGTGGCGTGACGGTCGCCGCGCCGGCTCGCAGCGTGAGCCGGGCGACGACGCTGGGCGCGCTCACGCTGCTCTACGCGGCGCAGGGCGTGCCGTTCGGGCTCGCGGCCGAGTACCTCCCTGTCGTCCTGCGCCAGGCGGGCTACACGCGGGTGCAGATCGCGGCGATGTTCTGGTTGCAGCTCCCGTGGCAGCTGAAGCCGCTGTGGGCGTGGCTCGGAGACCACCCCGCGATCGTGCCGCGCTCGCGGGTGGTCCTCCTCGCGCTCCAGGTGTGCCTGTCGCTCTCGCTGGCCTGGTACGCGGCGTTCGATCCGGCGTCGGGGCTCACGCCGTGGTTCTTGCTGACGGCGCTGGCGGCGCTGCTGGCGGCGACGCAGGACGTGTTCGTCGACGCGTTCGCGGTGCGCACGCTCTCGGGGGCCGATCGTGGGCTGGGCAACTCGGCGCAGATCGCGGGCTACCGCGTCGGGATCATCCTCGGCGGCGGCGGCCTGCTCGTGCTCGCGGGGAGGCTCGGCCTGGCGACGCCGCTGCTCGCCGCGGCCGGCTTCGTGCTCGTGACGTCGGTCGCGGCGTTCGTGCTCAGACCGCACATCGTGCCATCGACCGAGCTTCCCCCCGCCGAGGCGACCGGGCGCGGCGCGGTGTGGGCGCTCGCGAAGGTCGCGCTGTCGCGTCGCGCGCTCGCCGTCGTTGCGCTCGCGCTCACCTACAAGCTGGGGATCCACGCGGCCGCTACGCTGGTGAAGCCGATGCTGGTCGACGCGGGGTGGACTCCGGCGCGCATCGGCGGCGTCGTGGTGACGGTCGGGACCGGCGCCGCGATCGCGGGCTCCGTGCTCGGGGGCCTCGCGCATCGACACCTCGGAGAGGCGCGCGCGCTCGCGGTCGGAGCCGTGCTGCAGGCGGCGACGCTCGTGCCGCTCGCGATCGCCGAGCGGGCTGGTCTGCCCTACCTGCCGACGGCGGTCGCGATCGCCGCGGAGCACGCGGCGAGCGGTCTCGCGACGACCGTGCTGTTCGCGGCGCTGATGTCCGCGACCCACCCCGCGCACGCGGCGCTCCACTACACGATCTTGACGACGCTCAACGCGGTCACGATCGGCGTGGGCGGCCTGCTCGGCGCGCGGCTCGGCGACTCGTTCGGCGTTCAACCGGCGCTCGCCGTGAGCGGCATCCTGTGCGCGTTGCCGCTCGCGTGTCTGCCCGGATGGGCCGCGCGCGCCGCGGCGAGCAGCGGGCGAAGCGCGACCTGATCGGCGCCCGCGGTTTGCCCGGCGTTGTGGCGGGTGATAGCGTGCGCGGACCTCACCCCATGCTTCTGGCCGACGATCTCGTCGAACGGGTCAAGGCGTACCACCCGGGCGCGGACTTGAGCCTCATCCAAAAGGCTTACGATTTCTCGAATCGCGCGCACGAGGGGCAGAAGCGCAAGAGCGGCGACCCGTATTTCATCCACCCGGTCTCGGTGGCGACGATCATCACCGATCTGCGCCTCGACACCGCCAGCGTGTGCGCCGGCCTCCTGCACGACACGGTCGAGGACACCTCGGCGACGCTCGACGACATAGGCCGCGAGTTCGGCCCCGAGGTCGCCGATCTGGTGGACGGCGTCACGAAGCTCACCAAGATCGAGTACACGTCCAAGGCCGACCGTCAGGCGGAGAACTTCCGCAAGATGGTCGTGGCGATGGCGCGCGACATCCGCGTCCTGCTCGTCAAGCTGTGCGACCGCCTCGACAACATGCGCACGCTCGAGCACATGTCGGGCGAGGCGCAGGAGCGTATCGCGCGCGAGACGATGGACATCTACGCGCCGCTCGCGAACCGGCTCGGGATGTCGCGGCTCAAGGCCGACCTCGAGGACCTCGCGTTCAAGCACCTCGAGCCCGACGCGTACCGCGAGCTGGCCGCCAAGGTGTCGAAGACCCAGCGAGAGCGAGATCGCTACATCGCCGACGTCTCCCGCACGATCCAGTCACGGCTCGCCGAGCAGGGCTTCCAGGCCGACGTCACCGGCCGCGCGAAGCACCTCTACTCGATCCGTCGCAAGATGCAGTCGCAGGGCTCCGACTTCGAGCAGGTCTACGACATCGTCGCGTTTCGCGTCGTGGTCGAGACCGTCGCCGACTGCTACGCGGCGCTCGGCGTGATCCACTCGCGCTGGACCCCGGTGCCCGGCCGCTTCAAGGACTACATCGCGCTCCCGAAACCAAACAAATACAAGAGCCTCCACACGACCGTGATCGGGCCGGGGCGCGAGCGGATCGAGATCCAGACGCGCACCCACGAGATGCATCGGGTGGCCGAGCTCGGCATCGCCGCGCACTGGAAATACAAGGAGTCGAAGGCGACCGGCACGCCCATCCCCGGCAGGACGGACACCGAGAGCTTCGCGTGGCTGCGCGAGCTGATGGAGGTCCAGAAAGATCTGAAGGACCCGGCCGAGTTCCTCGAGAGCGTGAAGGTCGATCTCTTCCAGGACGAGGTCTACGTCTTCACGCCGAAGGGCGACGTGCACGTCCTGCCGCGCGGCGCGACGCCGATCGATTTCGCGTACGCGATCCACTCCAAGGTCGGCGACCACTGCGTCGGCGCGCGCGTGAACGGCGCGATCGTGCAGCTCCGCTCGTCGCTGCACTCGGGCGACATCGTCGAGATCCTGACGAGCCCCAGCCAGCGCCCCAGCAAGGACTGGCTCGAGTTCGTGAAGACGAGCCGTGCGAAGGCGCGCATCCGCAGCCTGATGCGCGGCGAGGAGCGCGACCGCAGCCTCAAGCTCGGCCGCGAGCTGCTCGAGAAGGGCCTCCACGATCGCGGGATCTCGTACTCGCGCCTGATGAAGAGCGCCGACGAGCTGAAGAAGCTCCAGCTCGAGTTCAAGGTCCAGAACGTCGAGGAGCTGCTGACGCAGATCGGCTACGGCAAGCTCCCCGCGGCCGAGGTCGCCGAGGCGCTGGTCCCCGAGAGCTCACCCGGCGAGCGGGAAGCCCCCCCGACCACGATCCGCGAGGGGCGCATCGAGAGCCTGATGCGCAAGGTGACCGGCAGGGACGACCGCGTCATCCGCCTGTCCGGCATCGACGATCTGCTCGTGCGCTACGCCGGCTGCTGCAGCCCGATCCTCGGCGACGAGATCGTCGGCTTCATCACGCGCGGCCGCGGAATCACGGTGCACAAACGGGACTGCGCGAAGGCGTTCGACAGCGGAGACCCCGATCGCCGCGTCGAGATCCAGTGGGACGCCAAGGCCAAGCTCGACCGCCCCGTGAAGCTCAAGATCACCACGGCCAACCGGCTCGGCATGATCGGCGTGCTCGGCCAGACGTTTCAGGCCAAGGGCATCAACGTGAGCGAGGCGCTCTGCCGCGCCAACGACGACGGCAGCGCGGTCAACTACTTCACCTTCACCATCGGCGGCGTGCCCGAGCTGCGGACGCTCATGGCGGCGCTCCGCAAGGTCCCCGGCGTCGTCGCGGTGGAGCGCACGTGAGGGCGTGGGCGCGCGCGCTCGCCGGCGTGATCGTGGCGTCGCTCGCGCTCATCGCGTGCGGCGCCGACTCGAAGCCCCCTCCCCTCTCCTCGGGCGTCCCGGACCCCGACGCGATCGAGGGAGATCCCGCCGCGGTCGGAGGCCGCCCCGTGAAGGCGCAGTCGTCACCGCTGCCGCGCGCCGAGTGGGGCAGAGACAAGTGCGCATCGAAGCGCCCCGAGGGCACGGGCGCGGGGCAGCGCGTGCGGCAGATGGTGCTGAAGGACTGCGACGGCAAGGAGGTGTCGCTCGACGACTACTGCGGCGCCGCTGCGATCTGGCTCTTCATCGGCCACGGTTGGTGCCCCAACTGCAAGAAGACCGCGGGCTTCGTCGACGAGATCGCGCGCGACTACGCCGGACGCGGAGTGGCGGTGGTCAACCTCCTCGGCCAGGACGCCGACTACCACACGCCGACGGCCGAGTTCTGCCGCGCGTGGCGCGACAAATACGCGCTCACGGACACGACCGTCCTGTTCGACTCGTATGGCGATCAGGTGAAGAGCTTCGAGAACGGCGCGACGCCCATCCAGGTCTTCATCGACGTCGACCACGACATCGCCTCGCGCGCCAACACGTCGAACCCCGCGGTGATCCGCGCGCAGATCGACGCGGCGCTCGCGCGCGTCCCTTTACAAGCACGCCCTGAACGACGACATTCGGGGGCGACCCGCGCATGGAGAAGGACGCCCCGAACCCATCGCTGAAGACCATCGTGGCGACGGCGCAGCCGCGCTCACGAGATCGAGGCGTGCTGACGGTGACGGGCGGCGAGGAGGCGGGGCGCCTGATCTCGCTGACCGAGGCGCAGCTCACCTTCGGGCGGTCCGACGACGCGAACATCCAGTTCGCCGACGTGTCGCTGTCGCGCATCCACGCGCGCCTGATCCGCGCGGGCGGCAACTGGATCATCGCCGACGCCGGCTCCACCAACGGCACCTTCGTCAACGACGAGCGGCTCACGAAGCCCGTCGCGCTCGCGGACGGCGACCGCGTGCAGCTCGGCTCGTCGACGCTGCTCCGCTTCTCGCTGGTCGACGACACCGAGGAGCAGTCGCTGCGCCAGGTCTACGAGGCCGCCATGAAGGACGGCCTCACCGGCGTGTCGAACCGCAAGCACCTCGAGGAGCGCCTCGACGCCGAGGTCGCGTACGCGCTGCGCAACCAGAGCGAGCTCAGCCTCGTCATGCTCGACGTCGACCACTTCAAGCGGGTGAACGACACCTACGGCCACCCGGCCGGCGACGCCGTCCTGAAGTTCATGGCGTCGACGCTCAAGCAGACGCTGCGCACCGAAGACTTGCTCGCACGCTATGGCGGAGAGGAGTTCTGCATCCTCGTCCGCGGCGTCGACGCGCGGACCACCACGGCCGTCGCGGATCGCCTGCGGCTGTGGATCTCGCAGAGCCCCATCCAGTGGGAGACCCAGCAGATCTGGATCACCTCCAGCGCCGGCGTCGCCTCGCTCGCTTGCTGCGGCGACACCCCCGACAAGGCCACGCTGGTATCGACCGCCGATCAGCGCCTCTACAAGGCGAAGCACGGCGGTCGCAACCGCGTGGTGGGCCCTGGGGCGTGAGGGTCCGAGGCGCTCAGTGCCCCGCGAAGAACGCAGGGTACCGCGCGTAGACGAAGATCGTCGCGGCGACGCCGACCAGCAGCAAGGTGGCGAGCAGCCCCGTGCCAGCGCGCGGCCCCGGGCGAGCCATGGGAGCCCGCGCAGGGCGCGTGGAGTCTTCGGGAGCGGTCATCGTAGGAGCCTCGGGGTCGAGCGGTTCGGCGTCTCGGTCGTCGGCGCGCAGCGTGGCGCCCGGCGGCGGCGGGGTGGGTTCGAGTCCGGCCGTGCGCTTCAGCATACCGCGCAGCTCGTCGTGCGGCAGCGAATCGGACGGCGCGAACCTCGCGAGCAGCTCGTCCACCGTCGCGGCCGGTCTGGTCCAGAGGCGCAGCGAGGTCGCTGGAGCTGCCCGCACCGTCGCCGGGCCGGACACCGCGACGTCGCTCGTCGAGATCTGCGCCGTGTCCGCGTGCGCGAGCGCCGGGGGCTCGGCCTCCGTCGACTCGGGAGCGCACGCTGCGACCGGCGCGATCTCGGCGTCTGGCTCGGGGACGGCCGCGACGACGTGCGCGGGCGGGACCGGGGCGGCGTTCGGAGCGAGCGGCGCGATGCCGAGCGGGGTCCCCTCGAACACCTGGACCTCGATCTCTGCGAACGCAGGCGCGGGGGCGATGATCCCGAGCGGCCCTGATCGCTGCGCGAGCTCGGGCATCGGCCCACCAAACGGCAGCGGCGCGGTGTGCCGGTCGACCTCGACGGGCAACGGGTGCGTGCTCTGCTCGACGGGCTCGGCGAACGTGGCGTCGTCACCGTCGTGCTCGATCGCAGGCGCCAGCTCTACCGCGGGCGGCGCGGTCGGCTCGACGTCGGCGGGCTCGAGCGTGTCGACCTCGTACGACGCGACGCGGGGGAGCATCGTGTCCACGTGCAGCACCGGCGCGGGCTCGGGAGGTGGCGGCTCGATCTGCCGCGGCGCAGACGCAGCCCGCGCTCGGGTGGTGCTCGACGGGCTCGGCGCGCGGCGGGGCGGCGGCTCGGACGGGAAGGCGTCGAGGTCCACCGCGGCCAGCAGCCCCGCCTCATCTGCTCTCGACGTCTCGCGCGCGAGCCTCGCGATCGCGCGCCGCGCCGCGCCTCGGTTCACCGGGATGAGCGCGCCCTCCAGCTCGTCGCCGAGCGCGCCGACGCCCTGCCCCGCGCGCCGCCGCGCCGCCGCGCCGAGCGCGGGTGTGCTGCTCGGCGCGACCGACAGCAGGCGACCGAGCAGCGTGCGGACCAAGCGCTCGGCGTCGACGCCGTCGCCGCGCTTGCCCGCCGCGACCGACACCGTACCCTCGTTGGACAGCAGCACGCCCGCGGGGTCGAAGGTGAGCGGCGCGCGCACCAGCTGGTCGGCGACCGCGAGCGCGAGGTAACCGGCGCTCTCCGCCGCCAGGGGCGCGCGGCCGATCTCCGCCGCGCGAAGCACGTCTCCGATGGTCACCTGGGTCATGCTGGCCTCACCTCGATCCCCCGCGCCGCGAGGAAGCGCTTGGCCTCCCCCACGCTGTAAACACCATGATGAAAAATCGACGCCGCGAGCGCGGCGTCCGCGATCTCGAGCCCGTCGGCGAGGTGCTCGAGCGTCCCCACCCCACCGGACGCGACCACGGGCACCGACGTCACCTCGGTCACGCGGCGGAGCAGCTCGAGGTCATAGCCCTCGCCGGTGCCGTCGCGGTCCATGCTGGTCAGCAAGACCTCGCCCGCGCCGAGCGCCGTCACCTCCTCGACCCACTCGAGCACGTCGCGCCCGGTCGGGGTCCTGCCGCCGTGCACGAACACCTGCCAGCCTCGTTCGCCGCGCTTCGCGTCGATCGCGACGACGATCGCCTGCGCGCCCCACGCTCCCGACGCGCGGGCGACGAGCTCGGGGTCACGCACCGCGCTCGAATTGATGCTGACCTTGTCCGCGCCGGCCTTCAGCAGCGCGTCGATGTCCGCCGCGTCTCGCACGCCGCCGCCCACGGTGAGCGGCACGGACAGGACGTCGGCCGTGCGCGCGACGACGTCGAGCATCGCGCCGCGCCCCTCGACGGAGGCCGTGATGTCGAGGAACGTGACCTCGTCGGCGCCCTCTTCGTCGTATCGCCTCGCGCAGTCGACAGGATCACCAGCGTCTCGAATGCCAACGAATTTTACACCTTTGACGACGCGACCGTCGCGCACGTCGAGGCAGGGAATGATGCGCTTCGCCAGCATCCGTCGCCGAGATACCCAGCCTGCGCGAGACGGCCAACTTTGCGGCGCGCCTCTCCGACGCGCGGTCACTCCACCTTCTTACAGCAACGATTTCAAGCCGTTACAATCTTGTCTTCGAAGCGCCACGCGAGCTCGCTTCAGGCTCCGGCGTGGTCGCAACGATTCGCGCGGGAGCGCGCGGGACGCGTGGTCAATCCTCGGGGCGCGCGAGCACGAAGTAGTTGGGCGTCGCCTTGCCGTGCCGGTACGCGCGGCCGATGAAGACCCTGGCGTGTACGCGCCGGAGGTAGTCCTTCATGTTGCCGTAGACGAAGCGCGAGAATCCCTGGGTGTTCGGCCGGATCGGGGGCCACGCGGCGGGCTTGTCGGTCGGCAGCTCGGTGTAGTCGACGTACGTACCCGTGTCGTCGCGCTTCAGCAGGTAGTAGCCCGGCCCCGCGAACCACGCCGCGTCGCTCTCGTTGTAGCCGCCGACGTGACCGTCTCCGGTCCGGTAGAACACCTTCTTGAAGGAGCGATAGAGCGGCTGGTTGTTCTGTCCCTCGAACGGCACGGGCTCGAGCGGAGCGCGATCGGCGGCGACGATCTCCTCGACGCCGATGGCGTCGGTCTTGGCAGACAGCTCCCACAGCAGGCGGTGGTGGCTGCGGGCGATCGTCGTCGCCTCGCGCACCCGCGACGCCCCCGGCAGCGAGCCGAGGTGCTTCTGCAGATCGCCCGAGGTGGTGCCAGGCTCGTCGAGCAGCTCGCGGAGTGTCATGCGCGTGACGCGTCGCACCGACAGTGTGCGGAGGCAACCCGCTCAGGTGCTCCAGCCGTGTACGGCGAGGCGCCGACGGTCGCGCGTGATCCACGCCTCGGCGCCGCCGCGATCGCCGGACAGCCAGACCCTGCCAAGATCGCGAGACGCGGCGCGTGGCGACCACCAGCCGACGTCGGTCAGGCGCTCGACCGCGATGACCTCGCCGACGGTGTAGGCGGCCCTGCCGATCGCGATCATACGGCCGGGCACGAGCGCGCCGTCGATCGGCGCGGGGCTCGGCAACAGCCGTGTCGGCGCGCGTGATGGACCCGTGGGCCAGAGCACGAGCTGCGACGCGGGATCGCGCCTCGACGCCGGCTGCGCGCGGGGCTCGTGCGTCGACGTGAGCGGGACGAGCGCCGAGCGGAGCTCGGGCAGGTGCTCGAAGCGCGGCGACAGCACCCCGATCCTGTCGGATCCCAGCTCGGTCGAAAGCTCGGCGAGCAGCACCGACAGCGCCTCGGGGGCGACCGCGACGTCGCGGGACAGATCGAGCTGGGCCCTTCGGGCGCGCGTGAGCTCGGGCGCCGCGATCGACAGACGAATCGCGGGCGCAGGCAGCGCCGTGGCCTCGAGCTTGGCCCGGACGGCGCGGAGCAGATCGGCCTCGCGGGACAGCGGCAGCGGCAGCTCGATCGAGAGCGTGAGCTCGGGCGCGACCCCCGCGATGCGCGCCATCGACGGGTCGAGCCCGATCGACACCGAGAGCCGCGACGTCGCCTGGGCGCGCGCCTCGAGCCTCGTCGAGAGCCGCGAGAGCAGCCCACGCGCGGCGAACGATAGCGGCGCCACGCCGACGACCGGATCGTCCCAGCAGAGCTGCTCCTCGAGCTGAGGCCTGGGCTCGAACGCGACGAGCGGCGCGCGATCGTCGCCGTCGAGCAGCCTGACCACGCGCGCGCCATCGCCGCCGAGACGAGCCCGCCACGTCTCGCGAGGCTGTCGAGAGAGATCGTCGACCGAGAGCACCCCGACCTTGAGCAGGAACGCGCGCGTGTCGTCGTCGAGCCCGAGCGCCTCGACTGGCAGCGGTCGCCACGCCTGCCGCTCGCGCCCCGGGGCGATCACGGTTCGCGGGCTCGCCCCGAAGCGCGCGACGGCGCGCGAGAGCTCGGGGCCGTCGGCGATCGCCGCGCGCACGCGGT
This sequence comes from Myxococcota bacterium, assembly GCA_963169165.1. Taxonomy (GTDB): domain Bacteria; phylum Myxococcota_A; class Polyangia; order Polyangiales; family Polyangiaceae; genus JADLFU01. The sequence goes on from CAUJFL010000124.1 coordinate 36,193, forward strand.
GTCCGAGCCCGCGCACGAGCTCGGCGGCCTCTTCGACGAGGAGCGCTTCACCGCCGCGGAGGTGCCCCGCGCCCGTGACGTCGACGAGCACCGTGTCGGGGGCGCGCACCTCGACCGTCGGGCCGAACGTGAGCCCAAGCTCGGCGACGCGCCCCAGCGCCTGCTCGAGCTCTGCCCAGGCGACGCGGCGCACGTCGAGCGAGGCGATCCGCGTGCGCGCCGCGGCGATGCCCTGCCCTCGCCTGATCCCGGCGCGCCGCGCGGCCTCGTTGAGCGCGAAGAGCGGCGACGTCGGCGTGACGTGGGCCGCGTCGTCGGCGAGCACGACCGCGAGCGCCGACGGCAGCGACAGCGCGCCGTGGACCCCCACCGCGCTCTCGCGCGCGAGGGCCGCGAGCTCGCAGGCGAGATCAGGCAGTGCGAGCGCGAGGACGCGCATGAAGTTCTCCGAGCGCGAGGCGGCGAGGACCGGTGACGAGCCCGCCGCGCTCCTTGGCGACGCGCGCGATCAGCTCGCCGGGCGCGGGGGCGTGGAGCTCGAGCCGCAGTGACACTGGCAGCGGCAGCGATCTCTGCGCCTCGACGCGCGTCAGCAGCAGCACCGCGGTGTCGGTCGGCTCGGCGGCGAGCGCGAGGCGGCGGACGACGCGGCTCCACTGGGCGAGCTCGAGCCCGGTTGGCGCGCCCGGGACGCCGCAGGTGTCGATCACCGCGACGGAGAAGGCGCCGCTCGCGACGATCTTCACCGCCGCCTTCGCGAGCTGCGCGGCGTCCGGTCGCGCGACCACGAGCCGCGAGAGCTCGACCCCGAGCGCCAGCGCGCCGGGCCCGTGCAGCGACGCCGACGGATCGACGAACGCGCAGAGCGCGCCGTCCCCTCCCCTGGATCGAGCCTCGTGTGACGCGCTGGCGCACGTGAGCAACGCCAGCGTCGTCGACAACCCGAGGCCCGCCGACGCCGCCAGCTCGCTCACCTGCCCCCGCGGGAACCCTCCTCCCGCCAGCAGCTCGTCGAGCGAGGGGACCCCTGTGCCGACGACGCGCGTCAGGCGTGGCTCGAGCGTCTTGCGGAGGGCCGCGAGGTCGGAGGGCGGAGGGAGCGCGCGCGCGATCATCGGAACAGGTGTTCAGGTACGACACACGCGCGCCCCACGCCAGTCAAGAGAGGACAAACAAGTTCTCATCTTCCGCGCGGCGCGCCTGGCGGACGGGCGTCGAGAGAGGCGTGATACAAGGGCGGGCGTGGCGGCGGTGAGCTTCTCGATCCAGGCGAGCGAGCCCGCTGGCCTCGCGCGGGCGCTGCGCTCGGCGCGGAGAGGCGTGCGGGCGCCGACGCTCGGGGCGGTGTTCGTGACCGCTCGCCTCGGCGCGAAGCTCGACGAGATCGCCCGCGTGGTGGCCGGCGAGTGGGCGGGCGTGACGACGGTGATCGCGGCGGGCGCGGGCGTCGTCTCGGACCACGCGGCGCACGAGGACGAGGCCGCCGCGGCTGGCTTGCTGGCCGACGGGGGCGCCGCGACGCCGATCGCGGCTCCGCCGACCGTGGTTGGCGCGCGACTCCCGTCGGCGCGCCCTCGCCGGGCCACCGCGTTCTGGTTGCTCGCCGCCCCCGAGACGCTGCCGCC
>CAUJFL010000125.1 GCA_963169165.1 Myxococcota bacterium
GGGCGCCCCTGGTTCTCGGCGACCAGCCTGTCTTCGTCACCCCCGAACGCCTGCCGCGCGACGGCCACCGGAGCGCCGCACTTCCGGCACGCCCGGAGCGGCAAGGAGAGGGCATCGCAGTGGGGACAGGTCGGTCCGAGCTGGTCGTTGACAGCGCCGCGACCCGGGTACTTTCGGTCGTGCGGCCCGGTGCACCCAGGGTCGAAGCAGAGACCCGCGCCGTCTGCTCCGCGTGCGAGCAGGTGCAAGCGATGGGGCACGAGCGGCGGGGCGTGCAGCGAGCTCCGCGCGGACGCGCACAGGTTCAGCAGGTGCCCGGTGGCCCGAAGCCGCTTGGCCGCGTCGGCGTCGGGCCACAGCTGCTCGGCCAGCTCTTCGAGGCGCGCCGGCCCCAATCGCAGCCTGTCGTGCAAGCGCCTCGCGACGTCGACGCGTGGCATCAGCGCATGCAACAAAATGGCTGGGGAGGGCGGCACCTGCGCGACCGGGCCGGCGATGGGTTCGAGCGCCTTCGCAAGCGCCGCCGCCCGCTCCTCGTCCTCCCACAGATGAGCCTCTCCTCCAGTGGGCTGCGCGAGCGTCTTCAGGCCTGCGACGGCGTCGCTGGCGAGGATGTCGATCGCCTCGGTCCGTGGTCCGATGGAATCGAAGCTGCGCGGCGCGGCAGTACCCTGGACGACATGGACCCGCCCCGGTGAGCGAGTCGTGAGAGCCGCGCCATAGTCCCGCAGTTGAACCGCCTGCACGTCGGGAGCCCCACCGCCCAGCGTCGCCGAAGTCGCGAGCACGAGCACGTCGTCGGGACGCCGGCCGCAGCGCTGGAACACCCGACGCAACAAGAGAGCGATCTCGGCCGCGAGCGTGCCTTGGTACAGGTGGGCCTCGTCGAGCACCACCACCTCGAGCGCTCGGTCAAAGAAGCACGCGTCCTGTGGCCGACACAGCATGTACTCGAGCATCGAGTAGTTGGTCACGACGATCTCGTGGCGGGCGCGCCCGCTCCGGGCAGCCTCTCGCGTCAGCACGTGCGCCGGACACGACGGCACGAGGCCGCGGGCGCGAGCGTCGTGCTCCGTCTCGGCCGTCTCTCCGTTGAACGGGAAGAACCGTACGCCATCGTACCCGTCGAGCCAGACACCCAGGCGCTTGACCTGGTCGGCGACCAGGGCGTTCATGGGGTACAGCACCAGCGCTCGCATCCCGTCGCCGCCCCGCGCCTGCGCCGACAGCCGCTGCAGCAGCGGCAACAGGAACGCCTCCGTCTTGCCCGTGCCCGTCGGCGCCGTGACCAGCACGGCGGGCTCGGCTCCCGGCCGCGGCGTGGCGACGAGTCGGAGCGTCTCCGCTTGATGGGCGTACAGTCGCCTCTCCCGCGGCACGGCCCCGACGCGGTCGAGCTGACACATCAGCGCATCGGAGAAGAGGCCCTCCCGTGCGAGAGAGGCGAGGCTGTCGTCGCTGGCCGTCGCGCCGAACATCCCCTCGACCCAGAGATCTCCGAGCAGACCGCCGCGGGAGGGCGCGTCGGCCCACATCGCGCGCAGGGCACGCGCCAGGTGGCCGTCGGCGACGCGCGCCTCCGCCACGGCGAGGTCGGCCAGCCGCCGACGCAGCGACTCGGAGAGGGCGATGGCGTCGAGCTGCGTCACAGGCTGACCCCCGCGCGCTCGGCCAGGAGCTCGAGCTGGACACGCCTGTGCCCGCGGTCGTGCAACAGCGCCCCGCGGAGGGCGTCTCCGGGAAGCTGGCAAGTGTCGTGCGCCCACAGCTCGGCCGCTTCGAGGACGCCAGCGGGCAGTTCGCACAGCCTCTCGCGGCGCTGCCTCAGCCTACTTCGCCTGGCCCGCCCTGCGGCCGCCTGGTCGACGCCGGCAAGGGCGCGGGGCGCCAGGCTGCAGCTCGCGTCGAGCAGCCTGCGCGCGAACGGCCGACCGCCGCCACCGTGCTTCAGCGCGTCGACCGGCTGGCGCACGCCCACGGCGAGGAGCACACACTCGGCGGCGTGCCCGTGGACGGCCTGCCACTCATGAAAGAGCTTCTGTTGTTCGGCGGGGACGGGGGGCACGAGGACCGGCTGGGGATCGTATTCCCCGATTTCGGCCCGAACCAGATCCTCGACCGCGTCGACGCTCGCTCGGTCGGCGAGACGGAGTCCCAGCGCGATCGCCCGGGCGACGTGCGGCCAACCGTCGTCGCACCCGCCGGTCAGGCGGTGGTCGGCGTCGATCAGCAATGGCGTGGGACACCGCTGCGCCAGCGCGAGGACCGCGCCGGGAACGTCGCGGCCGAGCGCGGCCTGCACCTGGGGGAGGTGCGGCTCGGCCAGCACCGGGAGGTGAAGCGCGCGCACCCGACCCACGATCTCCGACGGCGTCCCGTCGAGGTCGTGCGACCAATCGGGCGCCCACGACGCTCCCATGACGGCGTCACGGAAGCACACTGCGACCGCGCGCAAGTCGGCTGCGGCGCCGCAGCCGAGGCTCTTCAGGGTGGTCGAGTTTCCGCTGTCCGATTCGAGCCCGACCGCGGTCGGCGCGCCCGTCCTGGGCCAGATCAACAACCAGTGGTCCTGATCGATCTCCACGGGCGCCACCACCTCGACGATGACTCGGCCCTCGCACACATCGTACCTGACTACCTCGCCGTGATCCTCGACACGCGCCGCCAGCAGGCGACGCGGCCCGTCCTCCCAGCCGCGACAACCCGTGAGCGAGAGCGGCTCCCCAAAGCCGACGACGGTAGGCGCTCGCGCGGGCTTCGCGCATGCGTCTACGGGCGTCTCGGCGCTCCCGGCGGTCACGAAAGCGTCCCTGCCCTCGAGCTCCGGCCCGAGCGAGACCCTCAGGGCACCGCCGCGAACCCGGCGCGCTTCGACGGCCGTCCCGGGATCGAGCCAGTCGTCATCGAGCGCCGCGGCGGTTTGAAGTCGCAGCTCGAACGTCCGCTGCACGACGCGCCCTCCGGCGCGCGCGCGAACACGAAGCGCAGATAGCGGGAGCACGGCGGAGGGGCGCAGGTCTCCGTCGAGCGTCGTGATACCGTCTCCCTCTCTGTGAATCGCCAGCGTCATCGACGGCGAGCACGCAGACAGGATTTCGATGCTCGTACGGTGGTGCAGACGGAGGCGGACCCTCGGAGACTCGGCCTCGACGAGCTCGAAGCGAAGCTCCAGCTCGCCGGTCGGGGCGAGGACGCGCCGCCCGCGTTCCCACAGAACCGTGCCATCGACAGAACGCACCTCGTCGACCGCACCGCAGTCGACCACGCCAATGCCTGGTGCCCCCAGCCATGCCACGCGGCCGCCCCCACCGCGCTGGAGCTCCTCCCGCGCGACCACGTACCTCACGCGCTCGGCGTCGTCGGACCGACAAGGGAGCCCTGCAGCGTCGAAGCAGCGAACGTCTCCGTGTGGAAAGAGCTCGACGATCTCCTCGAAGGCCTCATGGTCGGTGACGACCCACCGCTCCATGAGCGGGCTCCGGTAGCTCGCGGCGAACGCGCGCAAGACCCCGTCCACCCTACGATATCGCAGCCTCGGCTCGCCATTGACATGCAGAACGATCCGGGTCCGCTCCCCGGCGTCCGCGATCCGGGGAGTCAGCACCACCTCGGGCGCACCGTCGCCAGCCCACTGGAGCCGCCAATCCACGGCGAACGCGGCCGGCTCCGCCGCCGCGCCGGTCGGGGCCGCGCTCGCGGCGGCCACGACGGCCATAGGATCGCGGAAGAGCTTGGCTTCCCGCAGCGCGCGGACGCCGTCGTCGCGGGTTGCATGTCCATCGACGTGGTCGCGCAGCACCCCCAGGCGCGGTGAAAGCGCTGGTCGACCAGAAAGTCCTCCAGCACCGCGATCGCGGCCTGTCCATCCAGGGCGGCGCGCACGTGGGGCAGGTGCGCGGGACCGAATCCAGACTGGAGCTGCAACAGCCGAAACCAGTAGTTCACCTGCGTAGCGCGCGCCGGTCGCAGCAAGTCAAGCGACTCCGCGAGCTGCTTCAGCGCCTCCCGCACGGCTTCCTTCGGCTGATACCTGTTCGTGAAGAGATGGCGTCGAACCGAGCAGTCGCCGAGCCCGTCTCGGACAGCGATCCACGGGTCGCACTCGCTCCGACCGACGAGCTCGGAGAACAACGCCAGCAGCGGCAGCGCCACCACCTGGTGCGCGGGCCACAGCTCTCTCTCGCAAGGGCTGGGCAGCGCCTCGTAACTGGAGCCCTGGAGCCTCCGCGCGAGGTCTCGGCCGTCCTGACGCCGCGCCCACCCGAGCAGCGCGGCGAAATCCTCTTCGCTCAGCCTCAGCTCGGCGATCGAGCGCGCCGCTTGGCGCTCCAGGCAGGAGGCCAGGGCGGCCGCGCCGTGGCGATGGGAGGCGATGTTGGTCCACAGCTCGAGCATGGGAAAGTCCTTCTGTCCGAGACCCTCGGGCGACCAGGAGACAGCGCGCGCTGGACAGCTCGCCGACGCGTGGCCTGCGTGAAGCTGGATCGACCCGACCGTAGCAAGGCTCCCGCGCAGCACACAAGAGCCCTCGCTCGGTCCAACGCTTCACTTGCTCGAACCGTCCCCCAGATCATGCAGCCCGAGAGGCGCCGTCACGCTGGGCTCCGACGATCGACGGCTGGCGTGGGTCGCCGGGCGCGCGATATGGTCCCTGGCGCGATGGCCTCGTCCCCCCCGCCGCTCGACGTCGCGCTCTCCCTGCCCATAGCCGTCGTGGCGCTCCGGCTCCCGATTTCACGCGCCGTCCGCGTCCCCCGCGGACTCTTCTGCACGCGCGCGCACGCTGCGTTCCACGCGTCCCTCGGCGCGCGTCACCTGGGTGCGCTGATGCCGCGGCGCTCCGATGCTCAGCGCTGGGAGTTCCCGTCTCCGTGGTCGCTGAGGCGCTTCGCGCTGGAGCCTGGGCCGCGCGGCTCGGAGCTCAGCGCCGAGCTCGTGCTCTTCGGCACGCACGCCGTCGAGGCGCGGGGTGCCGCAGAGGACGCGTTCGCCGACGTCGTGATCGACGTCGGCGGTGGCGCGCACGACGCCTCGACCGGCGGGGTGTCGCGGCGCGAGGTTTTCGTTGGCTCGCTCGACGCGTGGTGCCGGACGCGGGCCTCAGAAGCAGACCCACCGCGCGGGCTCGTCGTCGAGCTCGTCGAGCCCTTCGACACGCGGGGAGAGCCATTTTCACTTGCATCGACGACCTCTGGCGTCGCGCTCTTGTTGCACCGATGGGCGCTCGAGGAGAGCGGCTTCGCAGGAGAAGCGGGTCACGAGGTCGCGAAGGCGTCCGCCGAGGCGTGCGCCAACGCCGTCCGCGCGGCCGTGTCCGCGCTGCCGATGCAACCCGATGTGCGAGAGAGGCGCCTGACCGAGAGGACGTCGTCGTCCAACGGTCACCGGTTTCCGCTGCGAGGGTGGCAAGGGCGCGTCGTCGTGTCGGGCGACGCGACGCCGGTGTTCCCGTGGCTGGAGGCGCTGTCGCTGCGCGGCGGGCGCCACAGGAAGTTCGGCATGAGCGAGGTCGAGATCCTGCGCCGCGACAGTTGAGCATGGACTGTGGATCCCCAGGGGCGAGCGTTGGAGCGCGAAGCAGACTTCGGAGCCGAATTGGGTTGACACCGTGCGAAGCGCGTGGGCGTGCCACGTCGTGCACGGTTGCACCGAGGGGGCCGTAGGGCACCCGGAACGCCGAGGACTCGTTCCCTGCGCTGCCGGGACCGGTCGCCTGAGGGGAGGGTCGCCGCGCTTCATGACGTCGGGCGAGGACCGAGGGGCCGAAGCGAGCCCTCCGGGCTCGCGCGCACCTGCTCCACGTCGTAGCCCGAGCGCAGCGTCACGCAGACGGCACCGTCGAGCGTCGAACAGCGCGCTGGTGCCGCTGTGCCTGGTACGCGGGGCTCTCGGCGACCGGGCATCACATGCCCATGACCCGGCTCGACACGACAGTGGAGTGTCCTGGCGAGCGACCCAACGAGGGGCGTCGCGCGCCAGGCGACGGGGTGGCTCAGGAGGCGCCCGGCGCGCACGTTGGCGAGGGCACGACGCTGCTCGTCGAGGTCAGTCATTGCGCGCCGACGCGGGACGACTCCGCCGACGGGTGCCGCTCGACGCCGACGACGCTGTTCACTGTGGGGACGAGCCCCCTGGGCGCGCTGAGCGCGGAGGACGGGCGGCGCGGTCGACGGACGTGACTGCGAGGGCTCACCCCTCGCCAGCTCTCCTCGGGGTGAGCGCATCCCTCCCCATCACTTCGCACCCGTCCGGCGAGGCGAGGCTGTGACTCGGAATGCCAAGTGATCGAATTTGCCCCACGATCGGCCTCGATCGCCGCATCGATCGAATATTTGGCATCGAACCCTGGGCCGCCCTGTCGCTCGGTCAGTGCTCCGACCGAGGAGGCGCGCTGGGCGAGTGGTCGATGCTCGGGCCGCGCCTGGTCTTCGTGCCGTGGGGGTCACCCACCCCGCGCGCGCGGCGTCCAGTCTCTCAGCCAGCGCGCCGTGGCCATCGACAGCGCCAGGCGTCGCTCCGCTCTTCGCGAGCCCTCCGGCAGCGAGGGCGGCGCGAACCCCGCCGCGCCCGGGACGTCCACGAGGTGCCCGATCTTGCGTCCGAGCGCCGTCGTCGTGACGCGGCGCAGATCGATGAGCGCTCCGGGCAGCGTCGCGCCGCACGCCCTCGCGCGGCCGAGCGCGTGGAAGCCCCACGACGCGACCACGTCGTCCGCCCGCAGGAAGGCGCCCAGCCGCGCGACGAAGTCCTCCGGCTCGGTCCCCGACAGGATCTCTCGCTCGCTGAGGCCCGTGTGCTGCGCCGTGAGCGGCGCGAGCGGGTGAGAAGGGCGCACGACGACGCTCAGGCGCTCGCCCGTCGCCGCGCGCTCGGCGACGAACGAGATGAGCTCGCAGGGCGACTCGACGAGGCCGCGGTAGGGCCACGCGTTGGCCTCCCCCGAGACGCAGACGAGGCGCTCCCACCGCTCGCCGATCGCCGCGATCTCGCGCGGGACGCGGCGCTCCTTCTTCGCGTGGCGTGACGCGCGCACCTCGTGCTTGAAGCGCACCTGCGCGTCGATCAGCGCGTCGAACGGCGCGAGCATCGCGGCGAAGCGGGGATCGTCATCGAGCACCGACAGCACGTGCGCGACGGCCTCGATCGTCGACACGCACTCGGCCGACGGCTCCTTGCGGATCCGGTAGCGGCTCGGCGCGGGCGGTGTGAACGCGACGCGCGGCAGCGCCGCCAGAAACGGGTTGACCCGCAGCAGCTTCTTCGCGAGGGACCAGGTGCCGTCGACGACGAACAGCGTGTGGGGCTGGCCGCGCAGCGCCTCGACCGGCGTGGCGTCCTCGCTCGGAAACAAGAGGCACGCGTCCTGTCGCGCCGCGAGCGCGCGGACCTCGGCGTCGCCCTCGAACGACACGCCGACGTGCCGCGTCGCGCCCTCGACCGACAGCGCCGCGAGCCGCGCCGTCCCGATCGCGACGAACTCCTCGCGCGGGTGCTGGAGCAGGACGAGCCGCGAGCGAGATGACAGCGACGGGATCGTCGCGCAGAGACAGAAGGCCTCGGGCCGATGGCACCGGTAGCATCGAGCTCGGGTCGGCTGTTCGTCGAGCGGCGTCACGCGCACCCGCCGCTAGCCGACGGCGGCGCCCGCGTCGACCTCGACGCTCGCGGCGGTCGCGCGTTGGTGCTACAGGGGCGCCCCCGATCCGGTGTCGTCTAAAGGCAGGACTGAGGACTTTGAATCCTCCTATCGTGGTTCGAATCCACGCACCGGAGCCAGCGACCGTGGCCCGACGCCGGTTCTGCTTGTGCTGACGGCGAGTCTCTGCTAGGGCCTTCGTTCGTGCCCGCGGTTCGCTTGATGCTACGGGCGCTCTTCGCGTGGGCGCTCCTCTTCGGCGCGCTGGCCCCCCGGCCGGCGCCGACGGGCCGCGCGACCGAGATGTGCGTCGGCTGGGCCACGGCCCGGGCCGCCGTCGACGCCGCCCCGAGCGCGCGCGCGCACCGCGACGTCGCGACCGTCCACGCGAACCTCGGGCTGCCCCCGAGCGCCTGGGCGCTGCCGCCGCGCGTCGGCGAGGTCTTCGAGCTGTCGTTCGTCGTAGATGGCGCGCGCGGGGCCGAGACCCCCGCGCACCCCGCCGTCGCCCGCGGGCCTCCGCGCGTCGCCTGACCTCCCCCCCAAGGTCCGCGGCCTCTGCCGCGTCGGTGTGCCCGCGCGTCGCGCGGCCGCCAGGCGTCCACACTCTTGCCTCTGGAGTGCTCATGTCCCAAACGTCTCCGCTGTCGATCTCGTCCGATGTCTCTCTCGCCACCTCGCGTCCCGTCGCCGACCACTCGCCGGTCTGGAGGGTGATGGGCTATCTCTGCACGCTGCTCGGCGTCGCCTGCCTGATGGGCGCGGGGCACGGCCTCGGTGACGACGAGGCGACCCGCGCGCGCGCGATCGGCGGGTGGATCGCGCTCGTCGGCTCTGGCTTCTTCCTGGCCACCGGCTTCCGTCTGCTGCGTCAGCGCACGCTCGTCGGGCCCTGATGGGTGAGGTGCCGCTGCTCGACGAGCTGGCGATCGTCGCGGCCCTCGCGGTCGCGGTGACCGTCATCCTGTCGAAGCTGCGTCTGCCGACGGTGGCGGGGCTCTTGCTCGCGGGGGCGCTGCTCGGCCCCCACGGGCTGCGCCTCTCGACGTCGGTGCACGGCATCGAGGTGCTCGCCGAGGTCGGCGTCGTGCTGTTGCTGTTCACGATCGGCCTCGAGTTCTCGCTCGCGCGGCTGCGGGACATCTTCAAGCAGGTCGCGCTCGGCGGCCTCTTGCAGGTCGGCCTCACCACCGCCGCCGTCGCGGGCGTCGCGGTGGCGCTCGGACAGCCAGCCTCGCGCGGCGTGTTCTATGGGTTCGCGTTCGCGCTCTCGAGCACGGCGATCGTGCTGCGCGCGCTGGTCGAGCGGCGCGAGCTCGACGCGCCGCACGGGCGGTTCATCGTCGGCGCGCTGATCTTCCAGGATCTCTGCGTCGTCCCGATGGTGCTGATCGTGCCGTTGCTCGCGGCGAAGGGCGGCACCGGCGACGCGGCGATCGCGATGGGCATCGCGATGGCGAAGGCGGCCGCCGTCGTCGTCGGCACGATCACGGTCGCGCGCTTCGTCGTGCCGAAGGTGCTGGGCTGGGTCGACGCGAGCGGCAGCCGCGAGGTCTTCTTGCTCGCGATCCTCGGGCTCTGCATCGGCACCGCGTGGCTGACCTCGCTCGCGGGGCTGTCGCTCGCGCTCGGCGCCTTCCTCGGCGGGATGGTGGTCGCGGACACCGAGTATCACCACCGCGCGATGGGCGACATGCTGCCGCTGCGCGACGCGTTCGTCAGCATCTTCTTCGTCTCGCTCGGGATGCTGTTCGATCCGCGCGTCGTGCTGCACCAGCCGCTCGTGGTGCTGGCGCTGCTGCTCGGCTTCCTGGTCGCGAAGGCCGTGATCGCCACGTTGTCGGCGCTCGCGATGCGCTTCCCGGCGCGCGTCGCGTGGCTGGCCGGGGTCGGGCTCGCGCAGTTCGGCGAGTTCGGCTTCGTGCTGACGCGGATGGCGCAGTCGAGCGGGGTCATCGACGAGGCCGCCGCGGGCCCGCTGCTCGCCGCCGGGATCGGCTCGATGTTCTTGACGCCGCTGCTCGTGCGCGCGGCGCCGCACGTGACCGCCGGCGAGCGGCTGCTGGCGCCGCTCGAGCGCCTGATCGGTGTCCGCAGCATCGACGAGGCCGACGAGGGCCACGAGGTGCTCGAGGGGCACGTCGTCGTCGTCGGGTTTGGGGTCGCCGGCCGCTTCGCGGCGCAGACGCTGAGAGCGTGCGGCGTGCCGTTCGTCGTGCTCGAGCTCAACGCCGAGAACGTGCGCGCCGGCAAGGAGCTCGGCATGCCGGTCTTCTACGGCGACGCCACCAGCGAGGAGGCGCTGCGCCACGCGCACCTCGACTCGGCGCGGCTGGTGGTGCTGCTGATCAACGATCCGAAGGCGGCCGAGCGCGTCGTCGACACCGTCCGCCGGGTCAACCCCGCGGCGCCCGTGCTGATGCGCGCGCGCTACCTGCGAGAGCGCGCGCGGCTCGTCGAGCTGGGCGCTCGCGACGTCGTCGCCGAGGAGGTCGAGGGCGCGGTCGAGATCATCTCGAGGATGCTGCGCGCCGTCGAGATCCCGCGCAACGTGATCGACTCGCGCATCGCGGGGGTGCGCGCCGAGACGCAGGCCTCGACGCGCGCGCAGACCGTGCCGCGCAGCCGGCTCGGCGAGCTCCGCGCGCTCGCCGGGCTCAAGATCGAGTCGGCGCTCGTGCTGCCCGACAGCCCCGTCGCGGGCGCCTCACCGGTGTCCTTGCGCCTCCGGTCCGAGACGGGCGCGCTCGTCGTCGGGGTCCAGCGCGGCGACGTCCTGCTCGAGAGGCCCGATCCCACGGTGCCGTTCGAGCCCGGCGACGTCGTCTACTTCGTCGGGACGGAGGACGCCCTCGCGCTCGCGCTGCCGCTGTTCGCCCTGCCGACGGCGTCGACCGAGGCCGTGGGCTAGGGCCGCCGCGCGTCGAGGTTCAGGCGCACGTAGTCGAGCTCGAACGGCGGCGTGTCGCGCGCCGCGAGCTCGGTGAGCGCGTCGAGGTAGGCGCGGCGATCCGCGTCGTCGGGCAGCGCGGCGAGCTCGTGGCGCACCACGACGTGCGCGAGAAAAATCGAAAACTCTTCACGTGAGCCGAACGAGGTCGGCTCGGGCGAGAGCCACGCGTTCACGTCGACGAAGCCCGCCGCGAGGAGCAGCGAGCGCGTCTCGTCTGCGTCGGCGAAGCGGTGCGGGAGCACATAGCTGGAGAGAGACG
>CAUJFL010000126.1 GCA_963169165.1 Myxococcota bacterium
CGGCGTGCGGCGCTCGAGCGCCGGGTGCACGGACGGGAAGTGGTGAGACTCCTGAAAATTCGCGACGACGAGCTTCCAGTTCGCGCGGGTCACCCACTCGCGCGAGTACACGCGCGCGAGCGTCGCGAGCGGCGCGCGAACCAGCCAGGGGGGCGCGCCCCGGAGCGCGGCCTCGAGCGACGACTCTCCGTTCAGCGACACGAACACGAAGCCTCCCCACACCCCGACCCCGACCGGCTTCAGCCCCTCGGTCCGCTCGCGCAGGCACGCGGGCGTCTCCCTCGCGCGCGCGAGGCGGCCGCGCGTGTCGTAGGCCCACCCGTGGTAGCGACAGACCAGCAGATCCGAGCGGCCGGGGCCGTCGACCAGCGGCATCCCGCGGTGCACGCAGACGTTGTGAAAGGCGCGCAGCTCGAGATCGACCCCGCGGATCACCACGACGCCCGCGGGCGTCAACGGCGCGAGCACCCGCTGCCCCGGCGCCGCGAGCTCATCGACCCGCGCGACGCAGGCCCAGCCGCGCTCGAACAGCCGCGCGCGCTCCGTCGCGAACAGCTCGGGGTCGACGAACGCGCGCCGCCCGAGCGGCACCGCCACGTCGAGCGGCGCGAGCACGCCGTCGATCTCCTCGCGCGTCAGCGTCGACACCGCGCTTGGCTACCAGATCGGCGCGCTCCACACACGGGGACGATTCCCGAGAGGACCGAGCCGCTGACCGAGGTCATCACTCGCCGCGCGCGATCGTGTATGTCTCCCCCGTGCAACGAAAAAAGGTCGACCCTTACCACGCTTCTTCTCTCTGCGCCATCCTCTTTGGCTCCTCCGTCGCGTGCGCCGCCGACTCCGCCGCGCCTGCTGCCGTCGGCTCGGCCGCGCCCGCTGCCGCCGCGCCTGCTGCCGCCGACTCCGCCGCCGCGCGTCCTGCTGCCGCGCCTCCTGCCGCCGCGCCGAGGTTCTCGCTCGCCGTGGGAGGGGCGAGCGTACCGGGCACGAGCGTGTACGGTGGGCAAGCGACGTACATCCTCGCCTCGCCCGGGTGGTCGGGCGACGTGCGGATCGGCGTGCTCGGCTGGGCGAGCGAGGACGAGTACACGAAGGGCAAGGGCGGCGTCGTGCTCCTCGAGCAGAACCACTGGTGGACGACCTACGGGCTCGGGTACGGCAGCGCGCTCGGCATGGCGTCGTTCGAGAAGAAGACGTCCTCCGGCTGGGAGGGCTCTTCGCCCCAGATCCTCGCGTACTTCACGCCCGTGCAGCTGCGCTCCGGGCGCTCGCCCGCCGCCTTCGAGGTCTCGCTGGACATCGGGGTCACACGCTTCTTCTCACCCCCGACCAATAGAGAAGATTCGGGCGTACGCCCTTTCGGGATGATCTCCCTGGGTGTCGCGCTCTGAGCGGGCGCCGCGAAGCCCCGACGCTCGAGCGTTCACCTGAGATGACGCTCGAGCGTGGGAGAGACGGAGCGGGACACGGGGTTCGAACCCGCGACCCCGAGCTTGGGAAGCTCGTGCTCTACCAACTGAGCTAGTCCCGCGGTGGCGAGCTAGGTAGCCTCCTCGAGGTTCCCCGTCAAGCCATGCAGCCCCCCCTCCGTCTCGATGATCTCCGCGCGTCGTCGCGCAGGCCGATGACCTACGCCGACCCCGCGCTGGCGGCGTCGCTCGGGCTGCCGCCCTTCGTACGCGCGGCGTCCTCGGTCGCGCTCGTCTCGGATCATCTCCTGGTCGTGCAGGACGACGTGCACGCGCTCGCGCGCGTCGATCCCCGCACCGCGCTCGCCACGCCGCTGCCGCTCCCGCTCGACGGCGCGCTCGCCCGCACCCGCGAAGACAAGGCTGATCTCGAGGCGTGCGCGCTCCTGCCGGACGGACGGCTGCTCGTGCTGGGCTCGGGCGCTCGCCCCGAGCGGCGCCGCGCGTTCGCCGCGTCGCTCGACGGCGCCGTCACGAGCTTCGAGTCGACCTCGCTCTACGGTGCGCTCGATCGCGCGCTCGCGCCGTTCGGCTGCGTGACGAACATCGAAGGGGTGACGATGCTCGGCGACGCTTGCTACTTGCTCCATCGCCCGCCCGGTCGCGGCGACGCGCCGTCGGTCGTGCTGCGCGGCTCCACGAGCGCGGTGCTCGCGGCTCTCGGCGGGGCCGCGTCGCCCGCGCTCGAGCCACGCGCCGTCGAGCTCGGCGAGGTCGACGGGATCCGCGTCACCTGGACCGACGGCGTCGCGGTGTACGGCGCCGGCCTCGTCTTCACGGCGACGGCCGAGGACACGAGCGATCCGACAGAGGACGGCGCGGTGCGCGCGTCGTTCGTCGGCTTGCTCGACCGCGTGGGGAGAGTGTCCCTCGCGCGGCTGCTCGACGTCGACGGCGCGCCGCTGACGGCCAAGGTAGAGGGTCTCGCCATCGCGGGCGCGCGCGCGTGGCTGGTCATCGATCCAGACGACGCGAGCGCCCCGTCCGATTTGCTCGAGGTGCCGTTCGGTGTGCTACGTGGCCCCGCGTGAAGACGCCGCTCCTCGTCGCCGCGGCGATCGCGCTCTCTCTCTCCGCGTGTGACCGGCGCGATCCTGGCGCGCTCTACGGCGTGCGCCTCGGCGACGCGATGAGCACCGCGCGCGATCACCTCGCGACCAGCGGCGATGGTCGCTGGGAGAGCGAGGCAGGCTCGGTCCCCGCGCTGACCTGGACGGCGACCTCTCCCACGGCGGCGCCCCTCCGCCGCGCGCGGCTCGAGTTTCACAAGGGCGCCCTCGTCGCGGCGCGCTTCTTCGTCTCGGCCGACGCGCCCGAGGCGTCGGGCCCGCCGCTCGTCTTGACGTCCGTTCAGGTCATCGCGCGCGACCCCGCTCCTGACGGAGGGCGCGCGGTGACCGTGCTGTCTCTCGACTGCCCGGAGCACGCGGACGAGGTGAAGGCGCTCGTCCAGCGCGCAAAGAGCGCACGCTTAGTCGAAAATCGTGCGTCGGTTCCAGCGTCAAATTTTCGCAAGAATCGACGGCTGCGGCAGGCACGAACGATCTTGTGATCTGGCGCAAAGGGCTCTACACGCGCGGCCGGCACATCGAGTCGGAAGAAGTGGCTCCGGCCCGTCGCCCACCTCTCGCCATGCAAATCTTCCCGCGTTGGACGGTCAAGATTCCGCCGATGATCGCCGCGGCCGCCACCCACGGCGGGGCCGCGGTGACCGGAGTCGTCTGGTACTACTTCTCACCAAAGCACACCGACGTCGGCTACCAGCCGACGCAGCCGGTGCCGTACAGCCACAAGCTGCACGCAGGCGACCTCGGCATCGACTGCCGCTACTGCCACACGGGCGTCGAGAAGTCGGCCGTCGCGTCGGTGCCGCCGACGGCCACCTGCATGAACTGCCACTCTCACATCAAGAAAGAGTCGGCCGCGCTCGCCCCGATCCGCCAGTCGGCCGCCGACGGCTCACCGGTGGAGTGGGTCCGCATCCACAAGGTGCCCGACTTCGCGTTCTTCGACCACAGCGCCCACATCACGGCCAAGGTCGGCTGCTCGAGCTGCCACGGCCGCGTCGACCAGATGGTCAAGGTCCACCAGGAGAAGCCCCTCAGCATGGAGTGGTGCCTCGACTGCCACCGCAACCCCGAGCCGCACCTCCGCCCGAAGAACGTGTCGGTCACCGACATGGAGTGGAAACCCCGCCCGACCGAGGTCGCGGCCGCCGATCCCAACACCCGACACGACGTGAACCCCCCCCAGAACTGCACCGGGTGTCACCGATGAGCAAGACCATCCTCCCGCTGACGCGCGAAGAGGGCGCCCCCAAGTACTGGCGCAGCGTCGCCCACCAGCAGCAGCACCCCAGCATCCGCGCGAAGATCGAGGGCGAGTTCCCCGAGGGGGTCGACGAGCCCTCCGGCTCCTCTCGCCGCACCTTCCTCGGGCTGATCGGCGCGTCCATGGCCGCCGTCGGCGCGGCGGGCTGCATCCGGCGCCCCGAAGAGAAGATCATCCCCTACCAGAAGACCCCCGAGGGGTTGATTTTGGGCATCCCGCAGTTCTACGCCAGCGCGATCTCGTCGCACGGCGAGGCGATCGGCGTGGTCGTCGAGAGCCACGAGGGGCGCCCGACCAAGCTCGAGGGCAACGCGGACCACCCGGCCAGCCTCGGCGGCACCACCCCGTGGATGCAAGGGCTCGCGCTCGATCTCTACGATCCCGACCGCCTCCAGACGGGCCTCTCGGCTGGCAAGGAGGCCAAGCTCGACGACGCGCTCGCCGCGCTGAAGTCCCAGCTGAAGAAGCACGAGCAAGACGGCGGCGCCAAGCTCCGAGTGCTCACCGAGACCACCACGTCTCCGTCCGTGCTGCGGCTGCGGCGCGCGCTGCTCGCCAAGTTCCCGAAGGCGAAGGTCCACACGTACGACGCCGTCGACGTCTCCCAGTCGCGCGCCGCCGCGAAGCTCGCGTTCGGCACCACGCTCCGTCCCATCTTCCAGTACGACCGCGCGCGCGTGGTCGTCTCGGTCGACGGCGACTTCCTCGGGACCGAGCCGGGCTCGATCGTCGCTGCCAAGTGGTTCGCGCGCGGTCGCCGGGTGATGCGCGCCGACGCCACCGCGCGGATGAGCCGCCTGTGGGTCGCGGAGCCCGCGCTGACCGTCACCGGGATGAACGCCGATCACAGGGCGCGCGTCCCGGCCGCGCAGGCCGAAGAGTTCTTGCTCGCGCTCGGCGCGGAGCTCGCAAAGAAGGGCGTCTCGTTCGGTCCGCTCTCCGGCAAGATGAAGGCCTCCTCCGTCGTCGACGAGAAGTTCCTCGCGACGCTGGCCGCCGATCTCACCGCCTCGGGCAACCGCGGGGCGACCGTGATCTACGTCGGCTCGAGGCAGCCGGCGCACGTGCAGGCGCTCGGTCTCGCCATCAACCAGGCCCTCGGCAACCTCGGCAAGACCATCAAGTTCGCCAAGGTCGACGGGGCAGAAGACCCGGTGTCCGACCTCAAGGCTCTCACCGACGACCTCGGCAAGGGCGCCGTCGAGACGCTGGTCTCGCTCGCTGGCAACCCTGTGTATGCCGCGCCCGGCGAGCTCGGGTTCGCGGCCGCCTTCAAGAAGGCTGCGTTCTCGTTTCATCTCGGCACGCACGAAGACGAGACGTCGATGGCGGCGACCTGGGCGGCGCCCCGCGCTCACGAACTCGAACAGTGGGGCGATCTTCGCGCCCACGACGGGACGGTGTCGGTGGTGCAACCGCTCATCGCGCCGATCTTCGGCGGCAAGAGCGAGCTCGAGGTGATGGCGCTGATGGTGGGCGACAAGCACGCCAAGGGCCACGATCTCGTGCGTGACACGTTCCTAGCGCTCGGCGCCGCGCCCCCAGCGGCCCTCGCGCACGGAGGCGCGCCAGCGCCGATCGCCTCCGCCTCTGCGAGCGCCGCGGCGGCCAGCGCGTCGGCCCACGGCTCTGCCTCCGCGTCGGCCGTCGCCTCCGCCTCTGCCGCTGCGTCGGTCGTCGCCTCCGCCTCTGCCTCCGCGCTGGTTGCGTCGGCGGGCGCGGCGGCCGCCGGGCCGGCCCCGCGCGCCGAGCGGCACGCCAAGGCCGGGCGCCGGGCGCGGCCCGGCGGGCGCGTCCGCGCGCCGCCCCACGTCGGCGACCCCACGCGCGACGCGGACG
>CAUJFL010000127.1 GCA_963169165.1 Myxococcota bacterium
GCTCGCCATGACCCCCAACGCATTTCACGGTGAGTGGAACTACACTTTCAGGCCACGTCAGTGAGATCACATGATTTCCGTAATTGTTGCCCAGGCCCTGACATCAATGTCAGCGGGTGTGTGACCTCGTCGAGGAGCCGCGCGGCGAGGTCGGGGTCCCAGAGGCTCCAGGGCTCCCTCGCTGCTTCGAAGGCTTTGCTACCGGCCAGCACGCTGGCCCCCTTCGGCAGCGGCGCGACCCACCGCGAGGGCCGCAAGTAGCTTGCGGAGCTCGGAGCGCTCGTTCTTCTCGTAGGAAAGCGCCTCCTGCACCGCGGCCGCGAGCTGGCCATGCGCACGTTCGAGTGGCGCCCGCTCCCTGCTCCAGGTGGTCACCACAGCCGTCAATTCGCTCAACACCTTCCCCGAGGTCTCCACTTGGCTACTGAGCTTCCCAGAGACCTCGGTCACCCCCCTCCCCATCTCACCGACTTGGGCCGAGATGCGTTCCAAGTTGTCCAAATCTTTGAGAGTATCGGTGAGGTGGGTGAAAGACCCCTGCACGGCACCGAGATTCTCCAGGACCTGCGTGATGTGCGCTAGCCCGACCTCGTGCAGACGCGCTTGCTCTGTCGCGACGGTGGTGAGCGTCTCCTGGAGGAGCTTCGACGCCGCCGCCGCTTGCGTCGCCTGATCACGGGACACTTCGGTCAGCTCCGCCGCCTTGGCGAGCAGCGCGGCCTGCGTCTTCAGTGACAGATGCATCAGGTAGGCCAGCCCAGCAAAGCCCGCGACGCCGACAACGGTCACAACCACCAGCAAGGCGATCACAGGCTCCAGCATTACAGGTTGCATTTGGTGCGCTCCTCTAGATCAGCAGACTGGGTTGCCACCTCCACGGCGGCACGGAGGACGACTGTCACATCGCTGTCGGTGAGGCGATCCATGCACGCGAGACACGCCTCTTCACGCGCGTGCTCCAGCGTGTAGACCGCGAGCCCTCGCACGGCGTGTCCGAGCTCCGTCGGGACACCGTCATCCATGAGCCAGCCTCCACGCTCCAAGATGGCGTTGACAAGCGTCTCGAACCAGGCGACTCGGGTCCCGACGAAGAGGAGGTCGGGGAGCGCGGCCGCGATGTCACCCGCGGTCTTGGCCTCTCGCGTGGCGCGCACGACGCGCCACCACGTGGCGTCCGTCGCAGGCAAGAGCGACCTCCAGGCTGGGACCGTCGAGAGGACCGTGTCGAGGCGCTCTCGGTCCGCGGGCTGGCACCGGCCCACCTCGACCGCGCGAACGAGCGCGAGAACGTAGGCGGCCCTGAGGGGGTGGCCTGGCCCCGGGCTGCTGACGAGCGCCCCGGCAGCGTCGAGGTGGGAGGAGGCGGTCTCGCTTGGACTAGGGCGCACCCGCGCAAGCACGAACCCCCAGACGTCCGCGAAGGGCACGCCCGACGGCGGCGGGTGGCGAACGACGCCGGAGTAGAAGGCGCTCAACGCCTCGCCCTCGGGATCGCCAGCCAGCCGGAAGCCCTCCCGCGCTTGACGCCACTCCCCCTCGGCAGCGGAGACCAGCGGTCCGAGAGGCCCGTTATTGAGTTCGGCGCGGTGGACGGCGACGCGCCCGGCGAACCCCAGCTTGGTCGTGCCATGGTCGGACCAGGAGAGCGAGCCGACCGCCTCCTGGGTCTCGCGCTCGAGGACCATGGCGTCGAGCCAATGGGTGTCGACGAGCTCGGCGAGCGTCGCCCGGTCCTCGAGGGCGATCGTCGTGTCGCGCAGGACCCGAACCAAGTCGGCGTTGCCGGGGCGCTCGTGAATCAGCAGGCGCGCGGCTACGAACCTCTCGCTCGTGCTGAACGCAGCCCCATCAAAGAGCGCCGCGGGGAGCGCGCGGCCGTCGCGGAGCTGCTCGCCCACCCCGTAGCCAGCCAGCGGGAACTCGCGCAACTTCTCGAGCCAGGAGTCAGGCGGCGACCCGCCCCAGCGAACGATCCAGGCGACGACCTCCAGCTGCATTGACAGCGAGTAGCCGTCCGGGCTCCCTAGCGAAGTGACGCACGCGGAGAGGGCGGGCTCTCGGACGCACCGGCGTACGACGGTGGCGACGATGTCACCGCGGCGCTCAGCGCCCAGAAGCGCGACGCGAACGGTTTCGGCCAGACGATCCTCCGCGACGCTCCCCAGCTCCCGCGCGGCGGCCTGGGCCGCCTTTGCCGTGGCGCCGAAGCGGTAGGGAGCGCGGCTCACTGGCTGACCTCCTCGCGGCTCCATGATCCGCCCCCCCCTCACTCCCCCTGGGGCGCAACCACGTCACTGTGGATATAGCCTACACTTCCTTGACATCCGCGCGGGGCGACGATGCGCCTCCAGGCCCCTTCCTCACCGAGGAACAGCAACTCCTGACCTGGCTCCACGTAACACTTGATCTCCCCTGCCTGGTCTACCCTGGCCGCCACTGGCCTCACGCGGCAACCCGGGGCCTTTCGGCACCGTTCGGTTGCCACCAATCTCCCCAGTGCGCACACTCCGTCGAGACAGGAGCCCTCCATACACTCACCACAAGCGCCGCCGAGGGCTGCGCCGCCGCCGCGAGCGTCCCTGCGAACCACTTCGGGCAGCTCTCGCTCCTCGCGCTGCGTGGCCCCAGGCCTCCGTGTCGTGGCAGGCTCGGCGGGCTCTGCGCCCATCGGGAGCCATTGGTTCCACTTCAAGCGTGCGCAGGCTGCCTCCACGTTCGGCGCGACACCACCGTTGCATGTGCGTTGAAGCACCGATCTGTCATGGTCCCCTCGCACCGTGCGCCAGTACAGGCACGACAGCGCCCCTGGGTTGGTGCCACAAGATCGTTCGTACATCGCGCTCACGCTCGCGTGTTCTCCAGTCAGGTGCACCAGTGACTCCAGGCACGCTGGCCGGCACAGCCCGTCACCCGGGCCGTCGGCCGTCAGGCCACTGATCTCGAAGGCCCTGATCTTGCGGTTCTTTCCCAGGATCGACTGTGTGTCGACCCGAATGGTCACGACCTCCGACTTCCCCGCTTCAACCGTGGAGACGGTCGAGGCTTCCAGGGGTTGGAGTGACGCCGAGACGACCTGCTTGCAACGAGGGTCTTTGTCTGTTGTCGCTGCGCACAGCAGGGTCCCGAGACCCCCGAGAGCTGCACGGGTCGCCCAGTCGCCCAACTCCAGGTGAAGCTGGGCGGACGCGGAGACCTTCACCGGAGCGCAGCTCTCATTCGAGACCGGAATACCGACGAACGCGTAGCGCTCATGCAGCTCTTTCGACGTCGTCCAGGTGCGCTTGTCGTAGTGCGTCACCTCGAGGCGAGGGCGATCGAACAGCGGCTCCCTGACATGCGCCTCCCACCGCTCCGGGGTCGACCAGTACTGCGTTTCGTGGTAGCTCCCCTGCTCGAGCGTGGGGGCGCGGACGCTCACCTTCGATCTGTCGTACCGCACGAGCTGGGGCCCGCACGCGGCCCACGCCTGCATCTCGACGAATTCAGCCGCGTTCCAGCACACGCCGGCGTCGTACTCGCATCCAGCACGATAGTGGCGTGTCGCGGCGTCGAGGTCGCGAAGTCCCCCGTTGGACGTGGCCTCCAGCAGAGCGATCTCTTCGCATCCACGCCCGGAGCGCAGGTCGCAGGCTCGCGAGAAGGCTGTTCGCGCCTGCGCGAGGTCCTTCACGGTACCCGTGCCGTCGCGATGAGCCTTGCCCAACGCGAAGCACTCCGCCTGCTCGCCGTTGGCGCACTCTCTCTGCATCCGCTGAAGCGGTGGCTCGCCCCGGGTTGCAGGTGCATCACGCGCGGCGTCGTCGTCGCCGCTCGCATCGGCGGCCGGTGCGGGACGGCGCCCACCGCAGCAGCCCGTGAGCGCCATGAGCGAGGAGACGAGTAGCGCCGCCGCACTCGTGGTCATGACTCGGACATTTCTGCGCGGAAGATGGTCGTCGCCCCCCTCAACAGAGTGATCGACCGAGGGAACACGATCTGGAAATTGTCCATCGACGATGTGAGGATGTCAACCGTGGCCAAGACGACGGTCGGCCCCAGACGCAGCTTGACGCACTTGATCGTTCCAGCGATCTTCAGGGCCGCCCTCTCGGCCCTCGAGCGCTCATCCGCGCTCGTGATTTGCCAGAGCGGCAGCATGACCCTCACGAATTCCTCGTCCTTCTCGTCGAAGGACACGAAGTGGGACAGCCCCTCCGCCATGAAGCGGATATCGCCGTCTTCGTCCGTGCTTGGGAAGTAGCCCGATTCCCTGAGATACTGGCTGAAGTCGCGCACCTTGTCTGCTTTGCTCATGGGTTCTCCCGCTCGCCAGGGTTGCTCTTCGTTGCGTTTCTCGATCCCAGTTCAAGGCCGACCCGCGGGGCGGAGAGGCAGCAACCGCAGCACCCGCTCACTTCGAACCCCCCGCATCGCCGTCGTCAGGGCCGACCTGCTCTGCACGCCCAGCCCCCGGTCGATGGCCCTCGCGTGCGTGCGCACCGACCCGAGGCTGTCCCCGAGTTGCGCCGTGACCTCCTTCTGCGCCAGACCCGTCGCGGTCAACAGGTTCGCGAGCTCCCCGTGGCGATTTGCGGGTCGCGGGCCGGCCGTCCGCCGTCGGGACCTTCGTGATGTGGATCCTCACCACGACCACGCCGCGCTCCTTCGTTTGCTGGATGCGGAGCTCGGCCCCGAGCGGCACCCACAGCGGGCGCTCCGTCCGCACCGTCGGCTCTTGGGCGCCCCGCCGCCCTCCGGCCTCCGCGCGTCTCGACGCCATCGTTGGCAGGTAAGCCCCAGGATGTCGCGCTGAACATCCGACGAAGATCATACGATCCCAGCGCTCCTGAGGTTTGTCAACAGCTCCGGGCGGCTGTGCACGCCAAGAGCGCGGAAGATCGGCCTCGTCTGCGTGCGCGCGCTGCCTGTCGAGATGCCGACCTCCGCCGAGATCTGCTTCGTCGCGAGTCCCGTCGTCACGAGCAGGCGCGCGACCTCGGTCTGGCGGAGGTTCAGCCGCGGCGGCGGTGGCGCCTAGTCCGTCGCCACCGACACGGTGACTCCCTCGGCCGTCGCCCGCACGTCGATCATCAGCACCGCCCCCATGGGCACCTGCACCGCGAGTCCGTTCGTGTCAGGGCGGTTTGCAGCGCCCGTGCCAGCCGAGTTCCACATGGCGACGTGGAGGACGCGGCGGTCCCGTCCTGGCCGTTCGCCATGAAGGGCGACGAGCGCGTGCGCGCGGAACCGGGCGGCAAGACTGTCGAATCGCGGATGTGGGGATGCTGCCAACGGACGCTTCACTGGCGCCGGTCCGAACGCCAAATGGTGGCAGACGCCTCCGTCGGGGTCCACCAAGGGCAAGCGGAGGTAGCCGAGAGGCCAGCGCCGTCGACGGTCCCGTTGACGCGATCACGCGCCATCGACGGCGGCGATGGCGGTCCGCATCAGCAACGAGAGCAGCTGCTGGCGGGTGAGCCGACGGTGGCGCAGGTACTCGATGCTGGCGGCCTCGACGAACCCGAGCCAGCCGCGCAGCGCCACTTGCAGCGTGGGCGGCGGGTCGGTCACGCCCATCATCGCGACCGCGCGCGAGATGAACCTCTCTCGCGTGCGCTCGACGATCTCGAACACTTGCTTGTCGACCCCGACGCCGCCCCGCAGGAGCGCGACGTAGCCGGGGCCAGCCTCCTCGGCGTAGTCGAGGTACGCCTCGAGCCCGCGGCGAAGCCGCTCGTCGGGCGCCCAGCGGGGATCGGGCTCGGTGCGCGTGAGCAGCTCGGCCGCGGCCTGCTTCAGCGTCGCCGTGTAGAGCGCGCGCTTGCTCGGAAAGTAGTGATAGAGGAGGGCCTTCGACGAGCCGGCGCGCGCGGCGACCCGGTCGAGCGAGACCTCGTCGTACGGGCGGGCGGTGAACTCGGCGCGCGCGGCGGCCAGCAGCTCCCGCTTGCGCTCGTCGAGCTCGAGCCTCCTCCGCGCCGGTCGCTGCGCCACGACCCCCGACATACTCTATTGACTTGTGGTCAACAAGCCCCAGACTGCGCGCTCGAGGAGCGCCGCGATGACCTACATGCGCACGAACACGCCGACGTCCAGGGTGGTCCCGAAGGTTCGCAAGGCGCCGCCTGGGGCCAAGGTCGACGGGGTGCCGCGGCACTGGTTCGCGGGGGTGCCCATGTTCACGCACATCTCGAACGGGGTGAACCTGCTGTTCCCGGCCGGAGAGAGGTTCTTCGTGCGCAGCGTGCGCCATTTCGAGGACCGGCTCGAGGACCCCGTCCTCCGCGCCCAGGTGCGCGCCTTCTACGGCCAGGAGGGCAGCCACTCGCGGGCGCACGAGGAGGTGATCGAGGTGCTGCGCCGGCAGGGCTATGAGGTCGACGGCTTCCTGAGGTTCTACGAGCGCGTCGCGTTCGGGATCATCGAGCGGCTGACGTCGCCCGAGCTGCGGCTCGCCGCGACGGCGGCGGCCGAGCACTTCACGGCGATCATGGCCGAGGGCGCGCTCGAGCGGCGCGTGCTCGACGCGGCACACCCCGCGATGCGCGAGCTGCTCATGTGGCACGCGGCCGAGGAGATCGAGCACCGCGCGGTCGCGTTCGACGTGCTCCGAGAGGTCGCGCCGGGGTATCTCACGCGCATGGGGGGCCTCGCGTACGCCACCGTGACGCTCGCGGGCTTCTGGGCGCTCGGGACGGCGACGCTGCTGCGCCAGGAGGAGGCGTCGCTCCGCGGCATGCTCGCGCAGGCGAAGGCGGCGCGCGGCGACGATCATCGGCCGATCGCGCGCGACGTGTTCTGGGCGGGCATCAAGGACTACGCGCGCCCGAGCTTCCACCCCGACGACCGCGGAAACGCGGCGCTCGCGGCCGAGTATCTCGCCAAGGTGGGCGCGTAGCGCGGCGGCGTTTGGACTAGGCTGTCGGCCGGCGCGTGCGATCGGGGATCCGGTTCCAGCTCGGGGTGGCCCTGGTGGGGCTCTTCGCGCTCGCGCTGCTGCCGCTGATGCTGGCGCTGTCGTCGCTGTCACGCGTGTCGCACCGCGCGGCGGAGAGGGAGCACTCGGGCGCGCTCGCGCGGGTCATCGCGGCCGCCGCGGCGCGCGGGCCGCTCGACGAGGTCGCGGTGCTGGCGATGCTCGGCCCCGGAGACTCGCTCGCGCTGTACTCCTCGACGGGAGCGCGCGCGCTCGCGGTGGGGCCCGCGAGGGCGACGCTGCCCGCGGAGCTCGTCGACGGTGAGCGTCCGCAGCCCCGCGACGGCGCGACGTGGGCGACGGCGCCTTACGCGGGAGGCGTCGTGCTCGTGCAGTCGTCGCTCGGCGCGGGCAGGGCCCGGCCGCTCCCTCGGTTCGTAGGGATCTACGCGGTCGCCGTCGCGATGGTGATGCTGGCGGTGGGCTACGCGGTGGTCGGCCGCGTGGTCGTGCTGCCGCTCGACAGGCTCTCGCAGGCGGCGGTCCGCGTGATCGAGGGCGCGCGTCGGTTGCCGCGCCTCGAGAGCGGGGCGCGCGAGCTGCGAGAGCTGTCGTCGAGCGTCGGCGACATGACCGAGAAGCTGCGCCGCGAGGAGGAGGCGCTCCGCGACAAGGTCGACGAGCTCGAGCGCGTGACCGCGGAGCTGCGGGCGTCGCAGGCGCAGCTGGTCAAGTCCGAGCGGCTGGCGTCCGTCGGGCGGCTGTCCGCCGGGCTCGCGCACGAGATCGGCAACCCGCTGGCGGCGCTGCTCGGCCTTCAAGACCTGTTGCTCGACGGCGGGCTGACAGAGGACGAACAGCGAGACTTCGTCGCGAGGATGCGCGGCGAGACGGAGCGCATCCACCGGATCGTGCGCGATCTGCTGGCCTTCGCGCGCGGAGACGCGGGTGAGGGAGCCGTCACCGACGCGCCGGGCGAGGTCGCGCGCGCGGCGTCCGAGGTCGTCGCCCTGCTCGCTCCGCAGCGCTCGATGAAGGATCGAGCGCTGTCGCTCGATCTCGAGGTCGACCTCCCGAAGGTCGCGCTCGCGCATGGTCAGCTGGTGCAGGTGCTGCTCAACCTCGCGCTCAACGCCGGCGAGGCGACGTCCGACGGTGGGCACGTCGCGATCGTCGCGGCGCGCGCGGGCGATCGCGTGCAGCTCCACGTCGACGACGACGGCCCGGGGATCGCGCCCGCGGTCCAGGGGTCGCTGTTCGAGCCGTTCGTCACCACGAAGGAGATCGGGCGGGGCACGGGCCTCGGCCTCGCGGTGTGCAAGGGGCTCGTCGAGGCCGTGGGCGGGGCGATCTCCGTCGCGCGAGGCCCGCTCGGAGGCGCGCGTTTCACGGTGGAGCTGCCGAGCTCCAGGTCGCCCTAGATCGCGCGAACTTGGCCCTGGCGTGCGCGGGCGGCTACCCAGCGCGGAGGATGCGCCCGCTCGCGAGGCTGCTGTGCCTGACGTTGCCCCTGTTCGCGCTGCTGGTCGCGTGGCCGCGCCGCGCGCACGCGTGGATAGAGGCGACCGTGCTGTCGGACGACGTGACGCTCACGCTCGACCGGGCCGGCGCCGCGACCGTCGACCACGAGCTGTCGGTGCGCGTGCGCGGCGGCCCGCTGCGCGCGATGACGATCCCGAGCGTCGACTCGGACGCCGCGCCCGACGGCGACGCGTCGATCGCGCAGACCGCGAAGGAGGGGAAGGGGGACCCCGCGGCGTCGCCGCCGCAGACCGCCGCCGTGTCGCTCACGCAGGACGGGAACCTGCGCCTCGACATCGCGGGCGGGCTCGCGCGCGGCACCTACAAGATCAAGCTGCGTTACCGCACCAACCTGCTCGCGACCGGCGCGCTCGAGCGCGATGGCTCGATGGTGCGGCTGCGCTGGCTCGGGCCCAAGTGGGCCAACGGCCTCGACGGGGCGAAGGTCGTCCTCTGGGTGCCCACCGCGCCGCAGGAGCCGCGCGCGACCGGAGATCGCCGGGACGGAGATCTCGATCAGCGCGGGGTCGCGGTGAGCGGCGCGGGGGCGTTCCTGTCCAACGTGCGGCGCTTTCCGGACCACGACGAGCTCGAGCTGGTGCGCTCGCACGTGTCGCGCGGCGAGCAGGTCGCGTGGACGGCGAAGCTGGACCCGCGCGCGCTCGGCGCGGTGGCCGATCCCAAGGTGATGCCGCCGCCGTCCGTCAACGTCGCGGCGGTCGTGCGCGAGTCGCGCCTCGAGCGACAGGTGTTCCTCGCGGTGGGCCTCGGGGTGGCGGTGCTCGTGACGGCCCTGACCGCGATGAAGGGGCGTGAGGTCGAGGCGCTCGCCGTGGCGCGCGGCGCCGTGGCGCGACCGCTGGTGCCGCTGTCGGTGCCGCTGCGCGCGGCGCTCGCCGGGCCTGTGTTCGCCGCGGGGATAGCGCTCGAGCTGTTCGTTCATCCGCCGGTCTGGGGCGCCGGGGTGCTGGTCGTCGCGATGGCCTTGATGGCGCATCGCGCGCCGCACGCGCGGCCCGTCGCGCGCGGTCCAGGGCGATGGCTGCCGCTCTCCGATGAAGAAGGCTTCCGCAGATCGCGGGGAGGCGCGCGCGCGTTCTTCGACATCGGGACGTGGACCGGCAAGCTGATGCTGCTCGTCGTCGCGGCCGCGGTCGCGGGGGCGGCGTACGCGACGTCGCGTGTGTCGTCGTACCACGCGTCGATCGCCGCGCTCGACGGGCTCGCGCTGGTCGTGCTGTTCGCGACCGGGCGCGCGGCCGAGCTGCCGCCAGAGCTCGACGGCCGCTGGCTCGCGAAGCTCGCCAAGCCCCTCCGCGCGCGCGGTGACCTCAAGGTGAGCGCGCTCGGGCGGTTCGTCGAGGGCGCGACGGAGCCTGACGAGCTGCGCCTCGTGCTCGCGCCCAAGCAGCCCCTCCGCGGCCTCGTGAGCGTCGAGGTCGGGCGCGCGTTCACCGCGGGGCTCGGCGGCGCGATCGCGAGCCCGCAGATCCTCGCGCGCGTGACCGTCGACACGCCCGCCGAGGCGTCGCTGTCGTCGCGCGCGCCCGAGGGGCGGTGGACCCGCGGACGTCGCGAGGCCGAGCGCGTCCTGATCCTCGAGCCGTCGCTCCCGTTCGACGCCGACGTCGTCGCGCTCGCGGTCGAGGTGACGCGCGCCCTCCGCACGCCGAAGGCCACCGCGAAGCGCCCGAGGCCGGCGCCGCGCGACACCACGCCCGCGCCGACCGAGGTGTTCTGTTGAGCGGCGTCAGCGCACGACGAACGCGCCGCCCTGCACGCGGTTCTCGTGGTGCCTGCCGCGCACGACCGAGAGCCTGCGATCGCCGATGAAGAAGCCAAAATACAGCTCGTACGCGCCCGGCGAGAAGTTGGGCTCGAGCGTGACGTCGTAGCGATCGGTGATGTAGTCACCCCTCGTCCACGCAGTCATCGGGAGCTTGCCCTCGAGCACGTCGTGGTCGCCGTTGAAGCGCCGACCGTAGCCGTCGATGTGGATGAAGCCCTTCCAGTTGGCGCCGGGCGTCGCCAGCACCTCGTAGTAGAGGTCGAGCTGGTAGCGCTTGCGCGGCACGGCGAAGGTCCGCGGCTCCGCGCCGCTCGCGTCGAACAGCGTCCAGCCGATCGCGCGGACCTGCCCTTCCAGCTCGACGTCGAGCGGGTGCTGGGGGCGCGGCGGCGTCGACGACACGAAGCGCGCGAGCGGGTTGTGGTTGGTCTCGCCCGCGCCGAGCTGGTTCGACACGAGCAGCGTCTGTGTCCCGTCGCCCGCGAGCACCGGGAGGTTGTGATCGGGCGTGCTCGTCGCGCGCGCGTGGCCGCGAAACAGCGTGTTGAACCGCGCGAGGTCCTGCTCTCTCATCGCGAGGAACCTCCGCCCCTCGCCGTCGAGGAGCCAGGAGAACGCCCGGTCCTGGTCGGTGAAGCTCTGGGTCGTGCGCGCGCCGTAGTACGCGGCCGAGCGCCCCGCGACGCCGTAGAGGCCGAGCGGCTCGTCGCCGCGGCGTGCGCGCTCGAACGTCGCGAACACCGCCTTGGGAGAGAGCCGGGACGCGAGCGCGGGGTGGTACGCGAGCGTCATCACCGACGCGCCCGCGACGCCGGCGAGCAGCGCCGCGCGCCCCCGGCTCGTCCCCGTCGCGGCGAGCGCGGCGTCGAACAGCTTCTTCGCGGTCAGCCACGCGAACAGGCCGCCGGTCACCGCGAGCGGCAGCGCCCACCAGGCGTTGAGGAGGAGTCGCTTGCTCTCGAGCGACAGCGAGTCGCGCAAAGCGAGGCGCAGCGAGAGCTTCTCGGCGAAGAACAAGAGCGCGCCGAACCCCACCAGCATCGCCTCGAACATCACCGCGACGAACGTGAGGTTGCCGTTCCACACGCGCCCGACGGCGTCGAAGCTCTCGTCGACCTCGCGCCACGCCGTCACGCGATCGAGCCAGGGTCGCCCGCGATCGAGGGGGCGCGGCGCGCCAGGCTCGGCGAACGCGAGCAGCAGCGCGAGCGACGTGACGACGGCAGCGGCGCGCGCGAGCGCGCCCGCGTCGCCGCGCCACGCGTCGGGGAACGTGGCCTGCGCGACGCCGTACGGCGCGAGGCCCTTGTCGGGCAGCTGCGCGAGGTCGTGCGCCATCACGAGCGCGAGCAGCGCCGTCACCAGCACGGCCGCGCGCGAGGTGTGCGCGCCCCTCGCGACGTCGAGCAGCGTCAGCGCGATGACGCACGCGACCGCGTACGGCGCGACGAACGGCAGCCCGCCGATCTTGGGCATCGCGAGCGCGTGCGCGGCGACCGCGAGCGCGGCCCCGAGCGCGACCGTCAACCGCAGCCGATCCTCTCGCGCCGCCGCCTGAGGCGCGTCGCCGGGCGCGCGGGCGAGGATCCTCGCGAACGCCACCGGGACGAACGCGCTCCACGGAAACAGCGCGTGCCCGACCTGCTGCACGATGACGTCGAAGGTCGGCCACTTCTTTCCGACGACCGCCGCCGAGCCGAGCCACCTGTCGAGCGGGCCGGGCGCCGCGTCCGCGAGCGCCACCCCGCCCGGGACCGCGAACCCCACGGCGACGGCGAGCAGCACGGCGGCGCCCCACGCGGCCGGACGGCGCTCACCGGGACGAGGCCCGAGGCGCGCGAGCAGCGCCGCCAGGCCCACCGACGCCGCGGGGACCACCACGCCCAGGATCGCGCCGCGGCACGCGAGCCCGCCCGCGAGCCCGAGCGCACCGACGATGCCCCATGGCGCGCGCCTCGGCCGATCGTCGAGCGCGACGACGGACAGCCCCGCGAGCGCCGCGACGAACGACGTCATCGTGACCGCGTCGCCGAGGATCGCGCGCCCCTGCACCGCGATGAGCGGCGTCGTCGCTGCGACCAGCGTCGCCCACGCCGCCGCGCGCGCGCCGACCATCCGCCGCACCCAGAGGTACGTCACCAGCAACCCCGCCACCGTCGCGAGCGAGAGCGGGAGCCTCCCGGCCCACGCCGAGAGCCCGAAGAGCCGAAACGACAGCGCGACCAGCGACAGCGGCAGATCGCCGCGGCCGAGGTCGCCGAGCGTCGGCAGGCCGTTCTCCAGCCCAGGCAGCGCGAGACCCTCGGCGCCGTAGAGGTGGATCGACGCGCGCCGAGCGAGGTCGGCCATCTCCAGCTCGTGGGGATCCCACAGCCCGGCGAGCTGCATCGGCCCGATCGCGAGCGCGACGGGCAGCGCGAAGCCCACGAGCCACTCGCGCGCCACGCCGCGGCGCGGCGGCTCGTCCGGGGGGGCGTCTCGGCTGGTCAGAGCCTCGCGTCTACCAAAGCCCCGGCGACGCGTCACCGCGCGGCGTCACTCGGCCGCGCTCGGCAGATCCATCCCGACGTCGGGCTCGCCGTCGGCGACGAGGTTCGAGCGCCGCACGTGCTCGGGCACGTCCCGCAGGCCGCTCGCCAGGCCCACCCACGACATCACCTTGAGCACGTAGAACGACACGTCGAGCTCCCACCAGAAGAACCCCTGCCGCGCGCTCGACTGGTAATAGTGGTGGTTGTTGTGCCAGCCCTCGCCGAGCGTGATGATCGCCAGCAAGAGCGAGTTTCGGCTCGTGTCCGTCGTGCGATAGCGGCGCGAGCCCCACAGGTGCGTCAGCGAGTTGATGACGAACGTGCCGTGGTACAGGAACACCGTCGACAGGAAGAACCCCGTGAAGAGCGCGCTCGGCCCGCCGAGCACGAACACCGCGACCGCGAGCAGCGTGGGCGGGATCAGGTGGTATCGATCGAGCCAGACGAGCTCGGGGTACTTTGCAAAGTCCTTGATGGCCGCGGTCGGCGTCGCCGAGTAGCGGGCGCAGAGGATCCACCCGACGTGGCTCCAGAACAGGCCGCGCCTCGGCGAGTGGATGTCGCTCGGCATGTCGCTGTGCTTGTGGTGGTGCCGGTGGTGCCCCGCCCACCACAGCGGGCCCTTCTGCGCGGCGGTCGCGCCGCCGAACGCCATCAGGAGCTGCATCACGCGGCCGAGCTTGTAGGCGCGGTGCCCGAAATAGCGGTGGTACCCGGCGGTGATGAAGAACATCCGCGCCACGTACAACGCGACGCACAGCGCGACGTCGACCGGGCGTGGGCGGAACCACAGCGCGCCGAGCGGCGCGAGGTGCATCAAGAAGAACGGCAGCGACGCGAGCAGCTCGACCTGCTCGTCGGGGCCGCGACGGTATCTCTCGTCGGTGACCATGTTCGGTTCGTTCGTACGCCGCCTTCGTGGGCTCGTGCGTCAGCGCTCGGTCACGCTTCTATCGTCGGGACGCACGCGCTGCGCGTCGACGGCGCCGGGCGCGCAGGCGCTGCGTCGCCGACGGGCCGCGAGCCGAGGACGAGGCGCGTGGTAGCCTCGCGAGCATGCGCTCATTCCCTCGACTGCTCGTCACCACGGCGCTCTGCGCGCTCGTCGCCGCCTGCGCCGCCGACTCGAACGACGCCCCGCTCGACGTCGCGGCCGCGCAGGGAGGCGCGGCTGGGGCGTCCGCCGCGGGGGCATCGGGCTCGCCGACGGCCGGAGCGGCCGGCGCATCCTCCGGCGGCTCGTCAGGCGCGGCGACGGCAGGGGCGGCGGGTGCGGCGACGGCGGGGGCGGCGGGCGCGGCGACGGCGGGGGCGGCGGGCGCGGCGACGGCGGGGGCGGCGGGCGCGGCGACGGCAGGGGCGGCGGGCGCGGCGACGGCAGGGGCGGCGGGCGCGGCGACGGCCGGAGCGGCAGGCGCTCAAGCAGCGGGCGCGGCGGGCGCGGCGGGCAAGGCAGGCACAAGCGGCGGCACGGGCGCCACGGCCGCCACGATCACCGCGCTGGCCGGCGCTTCTGCTTGTTACAAATACCAATGGAAGGATCGCGGGCAGATGCCCAAGGGGTACATCAAGGGCGTCGCGCTCGTGTTCGCCCGCGCGGTGTGCGAGCCCCAGCGCAGCGACGTCCCCGTCGTCTCGCAGGCCAACACTGGCAACGACGTGAAGGACGCCCTCTCGTGGTTCGATTCCAACTTCACCGCGCTCTCGATGCCCAACGACGCGGCCGGCGTCGACACGCTCCGCCACGCCTACACGCTGCTGATCGGCCTCGGGATGCGCGAGAGCTCGGGCGAGCACTGCGTCGGGCGGGACGCCTCGGCGAGCAACACGAGCGCCGACTCGGCCGAGGCCGGCGCGTGGCAGACGAGCTGGGACTCCCACGGCGCGAGCGCCGAGCTGCCGAAGCTGTTCGACAAATACAAGGCCGACGACAGCGGCTGCCTCTTGTCCACGTTCGCCGAGGGCGTGAGCTGCAGCAGCGCGGACTGGAAGAACTGGGGCAGCGGCGACGGCTATGACTTTCAGAAGCTCGAGAAGGAGTGCCCGGCCTTCGCCGCCGAGTACGCCGCGGTGATGCTGCGCGTCGCTGGCGGCAGCAAAGGACACTACGGGCCGCTGCGCACGAAGGCCGCCGAGATCCGCCCCGAGTGCGACGATCTGTTGAAGCAGGTGCAGAACATCGTGGAGCAGAACCCGGGGCTCTGCGCGTCGCTCTGACCGGTCAGCCGCCGCGCACGCGCTCGGCCACCGCGAGCCCCAGGCTGCAGCCCTGCACCTGACGCAGCACGGAGGTGGTCGCGCCGGGGGACGCCGCCGGCACCGCGTCGGCGCGGAGCTTCGCGCGGAAGAGCGGCGCGAACGTGCGGCCGTCGAGGACGGCGATCTTCACGTCGTGCGGGACGGTCTGCACGGTCGCGAGGCCGGTCTCTCCCTTGTCCATGCGCGTGCCCTGCGGGACCTCATCGACCGCCAGCAGGACGAACGAGGCGTCGTCGACCGCGGACCGCGCGCGCGAGAGCGCCCCCGACGCGGCGACGTCGAGCTCGCTCGACAGGACCGCCAGCTCGATCCCGGTCGCGTTCGCCGCGCTCGCCTGCCAGCCCTCGCGGAACGGCGCGAACCCAGCGAGCAGGATGCGGAGGTTCACGAGCCTCGCCGTCGCCTCACCGACGCAGCCGCTCTCGGGAGCGCAGGCGCTCGGCTCGGCGGCGGTCTCTCGCACCCCGAGCGAGAGGCAGCTCGCGAACGCGTCCTTCGACGACTCGCGCGACGCGCGGAGGATCTCGCGCTCGTCCGCCGCGCGAGAAGAGATGACCCGGAGGTACACGCCGCCGCCTTGCAGGGCCGTGAGCGCGGCGGGCGACGCCACGTCGGGCGCCTCGGAGGAGGCGAGCTCGCGGGTCGCGGAGGCGACGCGCTCGACGAAGGACACGTGGCGCTCGTCGAGGCCGACGCCCAGCTCGCGCTGACGCTCCAGCAGACGCTGACCGTGCTCCGCGTCCTTGCGCGCGCCCTGCACCGACGCCCCGACCGACAGCGTGCCGATGATCACGGCGGCGCCGATGCAGAAGCGCTCGAACGTCCCGAAGCGCCTGCGGATGGTGCGGAGGGTGTCGTCGTCGTCCGGGGTCATGTGGGCCTCCGACAGCGGGCCCCGCGCGAAGTTCCCCGCGGGGTGAGGTACGTTCGTGCTGGTGAGACGAGAGGCGGGCCGCGCGCTCGCGGAGTTCACGACGTTCGGCGTCGGCGGCGCAGCGGCCACGCTGTCGTTCGCCGAGACGGACGAAGACCTCATCGCCGCCGCCTCCGACGGCGCGGTGCTGCTCGCGGGGGGGAGCAACGTGCTCATCTCGGATCGCGGGCTCGGCCACGTCGCGCTCGTCCGCACGCGCGGCCTGTCGCTCGCCGCCGACGGCGTCACGCTCACCGCGGCCGCGGGTGAGTCGTGGGACGGGGTGCCCGCGCTCGCCGCCCGCCTCGGCCTCTGGGGGGTCGAGTGCCTCTCGGGGATCCCTGGCTCGGTCGGCGCGACGCCGGTGCAGAACGTCGGCGCCTACGGCCAGGAGGTCGCCGACACGATCCGCGACGTCGAGGTGTGGGATCGTCGAGAGGGTCGGCGCGCGACGCTGCGCCCCGCCGAGCTCGCGTTCGGCTACCGAGACAGCGCGCTGAAGGGCGCGCACGCAGGGCGGTACGTCGTGCTGTCGGTGACGTTCACGCTGCGTCGCCGACCCGGCGACGCGCCGAGGTACAAGGAGCTCGCGGCCGCGCTCGGCGCGCGCGAGGAGGTCACGCCAAGCGAGGTGCGCGACGCCGTGATCGCGCTCAGGCGAAGGAAGGGCATGGTGCTCGACCCAGGCGATCGTGACACGAGGAGCGCGGGCTCGTTCTTCACCAACCCCGTGCTCGACGCCGCCGAGTTCGCGGCGCTCGAGGCGCGCGTGGGCGAGGTCCCCGCGCACGCGGGCGCCGACGGCCGGGTGAAGGTGCCCGCCGCGTGGCTGATCGAGCGCGCGGGGTTCGCGAAGGGCCACGCGCGCGGCGGCGCCGCGATCTCGTCGAAGCACGCGCTCGCGCTGACCAACCGAGGCGACGCGAGCGCCGCCGAGGTGTTCGCGCTCGCGCGTGAGATCCGCGACGGGGTCGGCGCGCGCGTGGGGGTCACGCTCGAGCCCGAGCCAATCCTGCTCGGCTTCGACGAGCCGCTCTGAGCGAGGGACTCGAGGGCTCTTCGTCGCGCACGTCGAACGCCGAGCCGTCTACAGGGTGAGCTCGCGCAGCCCCGCGATCCCGGCCGACACGAGCGCGGGCCGCGGCTTCACGGCGACCGGGGTGCGCGCGAGCCGCAGCAGGTCGGCGTCGTACGGGCTGTCGCCGAACGCGAAGCGCACGCTCGCCGCGGGGGCGTGCTCGCGGAGCAGCCTGGCCTTGTCCGCGCGATAGGGGAGCGCTCCCTTCAGCCTCGGAGAAAGGTGCGTTCCCTGCTGCGAGAGCTCGACCCCGAGCACCGCCGTCACACAGAGCCCGGTGAGCGCGAGCGCGCGCTCGACGACGAGCCGCGCCGACGCGGTGACCACGACCACGTCGACGCCGCGCGCGCGGGCAGCGTCGACGATCTCGCGCATCGCGCGGTGCGGGCGCGCGCGGATGCCGGCGGCCAGCAGCGCCTCGTCGACGAGCGGCGTGAGGTCCTCGAGCTCGCGGCCCGACAGCGCGAGCGCCGCCGCCTCGAACGCCGCCAGATCCGCGAGCGCCCCGCGCGTGTACGCGCCCCGTAGACGCGCTGACAGCTCGGTCGCGTCACCCGCCGTCGAGAGGCCCGCGGCCTCGGCGAGCGCGCTCGACGCCGGCGCCGACTCCTCGCTCAGGAGCTCGTGCTCGGTGAGCGAGGCCCACACGTCCTCGCCGACGTCACCGGACCACAGCGTGCCGTCCGCGTCGGTGGCGACGAGCCACTCGCGCGGATCGCAGCGGGCGAGCTCGTCGATGATCTCGGCCGAGTCGATCGGCGCGAGGCTCACGCGGCCTCTTCGGGAGGGCTCCAGCGCGAGACGGCGCGGCCGTCGAGCACGAGCACCTCGTCGCAGCCGAGCACGAGCTCGCGGCGCGCGCCGTCGTCGGCGATCGACGAAATCGTGAGCACCGCGGCCTTGTCGCCGACCAGCGCGACGAGCGCGTCGAGCAGGAACGACGCCCAGGCGCGATCGACGTCGTCGAGCAGCCCCTCGCACACCAGCACGTCGGGCTCGGTGATCGCCGCTGTGGCGACCGAGACGAGGCGCGCGCGCGGCGGCTCGAGCGACGAGATGGGGCGGGGGCCCGTGAGCTCGGCCAGCGCGCACACCTCGCGCGCGCGCGCCTCGGCGTCGCGGCGTGACGCGCCAGCGAGCCGCGCCGACCACGCGACGTGCTCGACCGGCGAGAGATCACCGAACGACGGCGCGAACCTGCGGGCGATCCCCACGCGCGCCGACGGCAAGGGCGCGCCGAGCACGCGCACGTCGAGCCCAGCGCGCGGCGAGGCGTCGAGCGCGTCGACCACGTCTCGCACGTCGCCGACGAGCGCGACGCGCGGCCCAGCCGCGTCGAACGTGGGCCCGCCATCGACCGACAGCAGCGTCGTCACGGCTCCACCGGCTCGAGCTCCATCCGCGCGAGCGGCACGCCGTCGCCGAACGCCGCGAGCGGCACGAACGCCCGCAGCACCGCGTGGAGCTGCGGCGGGATCGGCAGCTCGCCCTCTGATTTCGCGTGGGCGCCGGCGAGATCGAGCACGACGTCGAGCAGGTTGCGCGGCGCGTCCGGCAGCTCGACGATCGGCGAGTCGCTCGGGAGCCCGCCGAGCCGCCTCGCCTCGCCGAGCGCCTGGCGCAGCCCGCCGACCTGATCGACCAGCCTGCGTGCGTGCGCTTGTCGGCCCGACCACACCTTGCCGCGCGCGACCGCGTCGACCTCGGCCGGGGTCATGTGGCGGCCACGCGCGACGCGATCGATGAAGGTGTCGTAGAACTGCTTCACCTTCTTGCCGAGCTCGGCGCGCTCGTCGTCGCTGAAGGGTCGGTAGATCGACTCGGCGTCGGCGCGCTGTGACGTCTTGTAGGTCACGACGTGGACGCCGAGCTTCTGGGAGAGCGCCGCGACGTCGGCCTTGCCGTAGAAGATGCCGATGCTGCCGGTGAGCGTCGTCTCGTTGGCGAAGACGACGGAGCCAGGCGCCGCGACGTAGTAGCCGCCGCTCGCGGCGGTCGAGCCCATCGACACCACGACCGGCTTCGCGCGCTTGGTCAGCTCGACCTCGCGCCACATGACGTCGGCCGCCATCGACGAGCCGCCGCCCGACTCGACGCGGAGGACCACCGCGCGCACGCGAGGATCCTCGCGCGCGGCCTTCAAGGCGGCGGCGATCGTGTAGCTGCCGACGAGGCGGTTGCCGACGATGGGCACCTTGCGGCTGCGGCCGTCGATCATGTCGCCGTCGACCCACACGATGGCGACGCGCTCGCGCTCGCCGAGCTCGTCGGGCGCGCGAGGCGCGAGCGCGATCGACGATTTCGCGTCGACGAGGCGCGCCCTGTGCCCGAGCACCTCGCTCGCGACCAGCTCGAGCTCGTCGTCGTAGGCGTACCCGTCGACGAGGCCGGCGTCCTTCGCCTCGCGCGCGACGAACGGCCCCCTCGCGATCCGCTGCGCGAGCTCGGGGACGCTGATCCGCCGCCCGCCGCCGACGTCGCGCATCCACGTCGCCTCGAACTCGCGCAGGAGCTCCTTGTGGTCCTCGTCGGCGGTCTCGGTCGGGCCGCCCCGCGTCAGCGCCTCGGCGGCGGATTTGTGCGCGCCGATGCGCACGAAGTCGGTGCGCACGCCGAGCTTCGCGAGCAGCTCGCCATAGTACGTGTACTGCAGGCGCAGCCCCGCGAACCGCACGCCGCCGGCCGGGTTGATCACGGTGCGATCGGCCTGCGCGCAGACCTGGAGCGCGCGGCCGCCGGCGTCCTCGACGTGACAGAAGACCTTCTTTCCGTGCGCGCGCAGCATGCGGATCGCGTCGCCGAGCTCCTCGGCGTGCGCGGATGAACCGGCGGGCTCCGCCTTGAGGTGCAGCGCGACGCCCTCGACCTCGTCGCTCTTCGCGAGGCGCCACAGCCGCGCGAGCAGGTGCGCGTGCTCACGGTTGCCGGGCACCGCCTCGACGCGGAGCTTCACGACCTCTCGATCCGCCGGGACTCCCGGCTCGCGGAAGCCGCGGAGCGCGACGCCGGCGTAGTATCCGGCCTTGTCGCCCGCGAGATCTCCGAAGACCGCGCCGCCGATCACCTGCGAGCCGGGCCCGTTGAGGTCGACGCCGACAGTCGCGAGCCAGCCGCGTGACGCCTCGCGGGTCGGATCGACGATCGACACGTCACCCCGCAAGCGCCCGACGTACGGGACGTCGACGCCGAGCACGAAGCGCGGGCTCCACTGGTCGCGAGACGCGAGCTTCTGCCCCTCGATCGCGACCTCGAGCGCGCGGCGCCCGAGCGGCCGGATCGCCACGCCGAGATCGTACGAGCGCTCGAGGCGCACGCCGTTCGACGAGGTGTAGCCGTTCCAGTCGCGAAGGACCGCGGCCAGCGAGACGTAGCGGCTGGGGCGCGCGCTCGCGGACGTCGTGACGCCGAACAGCCCGTCGGTCCGCGCGTCGTTCGAGCGCGAGCTCGCGAACGAGAAGCCGAGCGAGAACGCCCTCGACGGCGCGAGCGCGAAGCCCCAGGTCAACCAGCGCGACGGCGCGCCGAGCTCGCGGCGCGGCGGCCGCACGAGATCGAGCCGCGCGCCCGCCGACAGCGGCCCGAACAGCGGCAGCGCGAGATCGAACGAGTGCCCTCCGTTGGGGATCCTGGCGGACTCGCGCGGCGAGAACATCGTCCAGCGCAGCTCTGGCCCCGGCATGAACCCGAGGTTCGCGGGGTTCTGCGCGAGCGCCGACGCGTCGTCGTTGGTGGCGAGCGCGCGCCCCGGCACCGGCACACCGCGCTGCGGGGGCGGGAGCTCGGCCGAGGCGTCTCGCGCGAGGCCGAGCAGCGACAGCGCGAGCGACGCGCCCGCGGCGAGCCTGCGCGCGCTCACAGCATCCCTCGCTGCCTGGCGACGAGCTCGATCTCGCCGCGCCGCCGGGCCAGCTCGTCGGGATCCTTCACCGGCAGGAAGCGCGACTCCTTGCCCGCGCGCGGCACGCGCACGCAGCGGGTCGTGAGGTGGAACGACAGCTCGCCGAGCAGCCGCTCGCGCTGGATGCACGGCCTGCCGTCGACCTTCTTCTCGACGACGCAGTAGGTGAACGGCGCCGAATAGGCCGCGAGCGCCGCCGCGTCGACGAGCATCGTGTTCGTGTTGAACACCGACACCTGCGCGGCGTCGAAGCCGAGCGGGAGGCGAAAATCCTCGCAGATCACCACCCTGTCGCGGTAGCGCACCGGCGCGCCGCCCTTGTCGCCCGCCTTGTCGACGACCTCGACGCTGAGCTGCGCGCCGCTCTCGATGTGCCCGCCCAGCAGCGCGGCGTCGATCGTCGCGCCGAGGTTGTCGAGGTTCGCGATCCAGACGTACTTCCCGCCGCCGTCGATGAAGCGGCGCAGCACGCCGCTCCGCGAGAGCGCCTCGGGGACGTCGCCGTGCCCGGTGGGATGGATCGACGCCTCGCCCGCCGCGTCGCGGAACAGTGAGCCGTCGGCCTGCGCCCGCAGCGACACGAGCTGCGGGAACACAGCGACCCGCTCGCCGTCGACGCGCGCGCCGAGCGCCTCGCGGATCGCGGCGTCGGTCGCCTCGCTCGTCATCAGCCAGAGCGGCGCGTGCTTGCCGCTGCCCGCCTCGATCGGGCGCTGACCCGCGAGCCTCAGCTCGAGGAAGGTCTTGCCCGGCAGCGCCTCGACGAGCGCCTTCACGACGCTGCCCATCCGCGTCGCCATCCCTCCGGCGAGCACCAGCAGCGCGACCTCGCCCCGCGCGAGCGCCGCGTCGCCTCGCAGCCGTAGGCGTCGCTCGTCGGTGCTCCCGGGCAGCGGCGGCGTCACGACGTCTCCCTCGCGGGGCGGAGCGCAAGCGTCGAGGCGGTTGGTCGCGTCCTTGTCGGCCGCGCCCTCGCGGCTCCACGCGAGGAAGCGCGCGCGATCGAACCCGCCCGCGGCGAGCCTCGTCTGGGTCCCCGGCGACAGCGCGTCGAGCTCGGCTTCGAGCGGCGTGGGCGTCATGAGCGCGGCAGCGTACCCCAACTACCACTCGCGCCGAGCGCGTGACTTGGATCTCGCTCCGAGCGTCGTCGCTTGGATCGCGAGCGCGCCCCCTGTATTGGAGCGAGATGCCAGCCGGCCCGAGCGCCGCTCCGGACGATCTCCCCTCGCCTCCCGCCTCCGCGGGCCTGCGAGAGTGGCTGCTCTCGACGCGAGAGCTCTCCGTGGTGAAGACGGCGCTCGCCGCGCGGCGCGCGTCCGAGCTCGCGCGCGCGCGTCGGGCGGTCACGGCGCGTGATCGCGCGGACGCGCTTTCCCGGCGCGAGCCCGGCGAGGCCGCGGCGGACGACGTGCTCGCGCTCACCGCGTGGCAGCAGGCCGCGCACTGGTCGCTGCTCGCGCTCGCGGACGACCTGGCCGACGACTGCGAGCCGTCCGTCGCGGCCGCCGCGCTCGCCGACGGCGTGGGTGAGCGACTCTCGCTGTCGAAGGCGCACGCGGCGCAGATCGCCGAGCTCGTGGGGGAGCGCACCTTCGTCGACCTCGCGGCGCTGCCCGCGTTCGAGCGGCGTCAGGCCGCCGACGCGCTGCGCGAGTTCGTGGAGCGCGCGCTCGCGCTCCTGCTCGCGCCCGAGCGCGCGCTGTCGCGGCTGGTCCTGCGGCGATGGCTGCGGGTCGGCGCCGCGCTCGCCGCGCTCGCGGTGGTCCTCGGAGGGATCGGCTGGGGGGTGTGGCTGGCGAGGCGCCCGCCCGACCTCGCGCTCACCAGCAAATGGAAGGCGAGCAGCACCTACGGCGGATGGAATCCGACGCTTCACAGAGTCGACGGCCAGAAGTCGACCGTCTTCTTTCACACGAACCAGGACCCCTCTCCGTGGGTGCAGTTCGACCTCGGCGACGGCGCCTCCTTCTCCAGCGTTTCTGTCGAGAACCGGCGAGACTGTTGCACGGAACGCGCGAGCTTCCTGGTGGTCGAGGTCAGCCCGGACTCCGCCACCTGGAGGGAGATCGCGACCCACTCGGGCGACTTCACCACCTGGACCGCGCGCTTCGCGCCCCAGCGCGCGCGCCACGTCCGGGTGCGCTCCCTGAAGCAGACCTGGTTGCATTTCGAGCGAGTGTCGATCCGTTGAGAGCGCGCAAGTGAAGCTCCACCCTCGAAGGCTCGCGCTCGCGCTCGCTGGCGCGGCGGCGCTGGTCCTGGTGCTCGGCTACCAGCTCCAGCTCGTCGGAGACTGGCGCGTGGACGACGCGCTGATCACGTTCTCCTACTCGAAGAACGTCGGGCGGGGCGTCGGCCCCGTCTACAGCCACGACGTCAAGGTCGAGGGTTACTCCAACTTCCTGTGGATGCTGCTGCTCGCGCCCGCGTACGCGCTCCGCGCGAAGCCGGACATCTACCTCGTGTCGCGGGTCCTCGCCTACGCGTTCCTCGTCGGCGCGGGCGTGGCCACCTACGGGCTCGCGCGCCTGCGCGCCGGGCGGGC
Source organism: Myxococcota bacterium (assembly GCA_963169165.1). Taxonomy (GTDB): domain Bacteria; phylum Myxococcota_A; class Polyangia; order Polyangiales; family Polyangiaceae; genus JADLFU01. The sequence goes on from CAUJFL010000127.1 coordinate 23,433, forward strand.
CGCGTCGTTCGCCGCGGTCGCGCTCCTGCTGATGATGACCGACGTCACGCGGGCCACGCTGTCCGGGCTCGAGACGATCCCGTACACGGCGCTCCTGTCGCTCGGGATGTGGGCGTACCTCCGCGAGGACCCGCGCGCCCGGCGCTGGTCGCTCTACTGGTTCCTCGCGGTCGCGCTGATGCGCATCGACGGCTGCGTGCCGCTCGTGTTCATCGTCGCGTTCGAGCTCGCGAGGTCGATCCACGAGGAGAGGTTCGATCCTCGCGCGCTCTCGCGGTGGGCCCTCGCGCCGGTCGCGCTCTACGCCGCCTATTTCGTGGCGCGCTGGGCCTATTACGGGCTGCCGCTCCCGGCGACCTACTACGCGAAGGCGCTCGTCTCGGCCGCCAACCCCGAGCGGGGCGCGGACTATGTCTGGAGCGCGCTCCGCGAGTCGGGCTTCATCGTGGCGTTCCCGCTGCTCGCGCTCGGCGTCTCGCGGCGACCATCCAGCGCCGCCGTCCTCGTCGCGACGTTCACGATCTCGCACGCGGTGTACGTGACGCGCGTCGGCGGCGACTGGATGCCGTTCAACCGCTTCTTGGTCCCCATCGCGCCGCTCGTGGTCGTGATGCTCGCGTGGGGGACCTCGCGCGCGTGGGGGCTCGCCCGCGGCAGGCACGCGGCGCTGCGGCTCGCGGTCGGCGCGCTGCTCACGGGGCTCTGGCTGTTCCTGGCGATGCGCGTCGACGGCCACTCGCTCGACACCGTGGCCGAGACCGGCAAGGACGGCGAGGCCGCGCACGTCAAGGCGCACACCGAGGGCCTGCTGAAGGCCGCGCCGCTCTTGCCCCACATCACGCGCAAGGCGGGCGAGAGCCTCGTCACCGACTACGCGGGCGTGCTCGCGCTGTACACCGACGCGAGCGTGATTGACATGTGGGGTTTGTGCAACGCCTGGATCGCGGTCCACGGCGAGGTCGAGGGCATCTCTCCCATCTATGGAAAGACCTGCGCGCGCTGCTACGGCGAGTGGAAGCCGCTCTACTTTCACGCCAACGTCCCGCTCCTGCGCTCGCCGACGGCCTACTCAGGCCACGACGACGTCGTCCGCGCGGTCTTTCAGAGCAAGGCCATCGGTCGACACCTCGACTGGCGTGAGTACGTCGCCGGGCGCGTCTTGCGCGAGTCCACCCAGGAGGCCGTGTTCTTCCTCGAGCGGCGCCGCGCCGACGTGAGCTTCGAGCCGCGGACGGTCGCCCCCGGGATCGTGGTCGATTATCCGTTCGGACATTGAACATTTGCCTCTCGCCGGTCAGCGCGCGCTTGTCGCCCGCGCGCCCTCGCGCCACGTTCGCGCCGATGCAGCCCTCGAAGCCCTCCGTCCTCCTCGCCGTGGCGCCGTGATGGGCCGCGTGGCCGATTTTCTCGAGGGCGATCACGCCCGGCTCGACGGGCTGCTGGCGCGCGCGACCGCTGGCGAGCAGATCGAGCTCGAGGCGTTCGAGCTGTTCCGCGAGGGGCTGCTGCGGCACATCGCGATGGAAGAGAAGATCCTCCTCACCGACGCGCGGAGGAGGCGCGCTGGCGAGCCGCTCCAGATCGCGAAGCGCCTGCGGGTCGACCACGGCGTGCTCGCGGCGCTCCTCGTGCCCACGCCGACGCTCGAGCTGCTCGAGACGCTGCGCGAGGTGCTGGTCGAGCACCACCCGCTCGAGGAGGGCCCCGGCGGCGTCTACGAGCTCTGCGAGCGGCTCGCCGGCGACGAGGTCGACGCGCTCTTGGCGCGGATCAAGGAGGTCCCCCGCGTGCCGGTCGCCGCGCACTTCGACGGCCCCCGCGCGCGGGAGAGCATCGAGAACCACCTACGCGCCCGAGCGGAGCTGCTCGAAAAATGACGCTGATTTTGTGTCGAATTGCCACAGAATGCCGCTCGCTGCCCCACACCCCCTACGAACTTCGGGCGCGCGGTACTAGGCTCCGCCGCGATGGCTAGTCCCTCGGGCAAAGCTCGCGCTGCGGTCTTCGGCGCGCTCGCGGCCGCCGTGCTGGCGGGCTTCGTCCTCGCCGGCTCGCGCAACCTCGCGCACTTCGACGCGGCGCTGGTCGGCTACACGTTCGCGACGCTGTTCGCGGCGTTCGGCATCACCTACCGCTACACGATGTGGCTGCAGCGGCCGCCGACGCGCATGTACTGGCGGCGGGGCTGGCAGGTGTTCCTCACGCCGAGGCGCCTCCCGCAGAACCTCGTCGGCGCCCTCCGGCGCGCGCTGGTCGAGTTCGCGGCCAACCGGTTCATCTTTCGCCGCGCGACGCTGCGGGGCGTCACCCACTGGCTGATCATGTGGGGCTGCCTCGTGGCGGGCGCGATCACGTTCCCGCTCGTGTGGGGGTGGATCCACTTCGAGACGGTGCCGGGCGATCTGCAGAGCTACCGGACCTTCGTCTTCGGCGTGGCGACCAGCGATTTTCCCGTCGGCTCGTTCATCGGCTTCGTGATCTTTCACGGGCTCGTGTGGGCGTCGTTCCTCGTGATCGCGGGGGTCATGCTCGCGTTTCGTCGGCGCATGATCGATCACGGCGCGGCGGCGGTGCAGCAGTTCGGCGAGGACATCCTGCCGCTCATCCTGCTCTTGGCGATCAGCGTGACCGGGCTGATGCTCACCGTGAGCTACACGTGGATGCGGGGCTACGCCTACTCGTTCCTCGCGATCCTGCACGCGCTCACCGTGATCATCACCTTGCTGTGGCTGCCGTTTGGCAAGCTCTTTCATGTGTTCCAGCGGCCCGCGCAGCTCGGCGTCAGCTTCTACAAGGACGCGGCCGCGGCGGGCGAGCAGGCCCGCTGCCGTCGCTGCGACGCGCCGTACGCGGGCGTCGCGATGGTGCGCGATCTGAAGACCGTCGAGCACGAGCTGGGGTTCCGCTACGAGCTCGAGGGTCGGGCCGAGCACTATCAACACATCTGTCCCCGCTGCCGCCGGGCGATGTTCGGGCTCGCGCAGGCGGCCCTCTGGACCGAGCACGCGGCGTCCCCCAGAGAGTGACACATGGCAAAGATCCCCGTCGACGAGCTGGCCATCATCCAGAAGTATGGACCACACCTCTCCGCGTCGGTCCGCGGCACCCCGGCCGATGCGCCCGAGAAGCTCGTCAAGACCCACTGCTGCTTCTGTGGTCAACAGTGCGGCATCCAGCTCAAGGTCCGTGACAACGAGGTCATCGGCTTCGAGCCCTGGGAAGACTTCCCCTTCAACCGCGGGATGCTCTGCCCGAAGGGGGTCAAGCGCTACCTGCAGGGCTCGCACCCCGATCGGCTGGTCACCTCGCTGCAGCGCGACCCGTCCGACCCGAGCGGCTTCCGTCCGATGGCCTACGACGCCGCGATCGCGCGGACGGCGAGCGAGCTCGCGCGCGTGCAGGCCGCCCACGGCGCGGGCGCGGTCGGGGTGCTGAGCGGCGCGAGCCTCACCAGCGAGAAGGCGTACCTGATGGGCAAGTTCGCCCGCGTGTGCCTGAAGACCCCGTACATCGACTACAACGGTCGGCTCTGCATGGTGAGCGCGGGCGCCGCCAACAAGAAGGCGTTCGGCATCGATCGCGTCACCAGCCCCTGGTCGGACATCGTCGGCGCCGAGGTGCTGTGGATCTCGGGCTCCAACGTCGCCGAGTGCTCGCCCATCACCACCAACTATGTGTGGCAGGCGCGCGAGGCGGGCGGGCGGGTGATCATCCAGGATCCGCGCATCACCCCCATCGCGCGCACCTGCGATCTCTACCTGCCGGTGCGCCCGGGGCGCGACGCCGCGCTGTACGCCGGGGTGCTGCAGCTGCTGATCGAGCGTGGCTGGCTCGACCAGGAGTTCATCGAAGCCCACACGACAGGCTTCGAGCAAGTGGCCGAGTACTGCGCAGAGTGGACGCTCGCGCGCACCGCCGAGGTGACCGGCGTGCCCGCGCGCTCGCTCGAGAAGGCGGCCGAGCTGTGGGGTCAGGCGAAATCCAGCTACATGCTCCACGCGCGCGGCATCGAGCACCACTCGAACGGCGTGCAGAACGCGCTCGGCACCATCAACCTGGTGCTGGCGACGGGGCGGCTCGGCCGACCCAAGTGCGGCTACGGCACCATCGTCGGGCAGGCCAACGGTCAGGGCGCGCGCGAGCATGGACAGAAGTGCGATCAGCTGCCCGGCCTCCGTGACATCTCCAACCCCGACCACCGCAAGTTCATCGCGGGCGTGTGGGGCGTCGACGAGGCCTCGATCCCGGGGCCCGGCGTCGACGCGTACGAGATGTTTCGCAAGATCGACGCCGGCGAGATCAAGGCCCTCGTCGCGATCTGCTTCAACCCCAAGATCTCGCTCCCCGACAGCGGCTTCGTCAAGCGCGCGCTCGAGAAGCTCGAGTTCTTCGCGGCGATCGATTTCTTCTTGAACGACACCGCCCGCCACGCCGACGTCGTCCTCGCCGGCAGCCTCCAGGAGGAGGACGAGGGGGTCGTGGCCCAGGTCGAGGGGCGCGTCATCAAGATTAACAAGGCTATCGATCCCCCCGGCGAGGCCCGCGAGGACTGGCGCATCATCCAGGACGTGGCGAAGGCGCTCGGGCGCCCGAAGGGGTTCACGTTCGAGAGCCCGCGCGCGATCTTCGAGGAGCTGTGCGCCGCCAGCCGGGGCGGCGTCGCCGACTACTCGGGCATGACCTACGAGAAGATCGAGCGGCAGATGGGCGTCTTCTGGCCGTGCCCGTCGCACGATCCCAGGACCGGCGAGCCGGTGCCCGACCACCCCGGCACGCCGCGGCTCTTCGAGCCCGGCAGCTACAACAATGTCGCCAAGGGCAACGGGCGCTTCTACTTCCCTGACGGCAAGGCGCGGTTCGTCGTCGCCGACTATCGCACCCCGGTCGACGACGTCGACGCCGACTTTCCGCTGTTCCTGACCACCGGCCGCGTGGTCAGCCAGTTCCTGTCGGGCACGCAGACGCGCCGCATCGGGCCGCTCGTCAAGCAGTACCCCGAGCCTCGCATCGAGCTGCACCCGCGGCTCGCTGACAAGCTCGGCATCGCCGACGGAGAGTGGACCACCTGCGAGACGCGCCGGGGCGTGATCACGCTGAAGGCGATGGTGGTGACCACCATCCGCCCCGACACTCTGTTCATCCCGTATCACTGGGCAGGCGAGAAGAGCGTCAACCGCCTGACCGTCGCCGCGCAGGATCCGATCAGCAAGATCCCGCAGTTCAAGGTGTGCGCGTGCCGCGTCCGCAAGGCCGACGGCGCGCCGGCCTATGACGCCAAGCTCGAGCCGCAGCAGTGAGCGAGGAGGCCTGAATGAGCGTTCCGCGTGACTTGCAGTTCTACGTCGATCCCAACCGTTGCATCGGCTGTCAATCCTGCGTGCAGGCCTGCAGCGAGTGCGACACCCACAAGGGCGACTCGATGATCCACCTCGAGTTCATCGACCGCGGCCACAGCGTGCAGACGGTGCCGATGGTCTGCATGCACTGCGAGCAGCCCACCTGCGCCGAGGTCTGCCCCGCGGACGCCATCAAGCGCACGGGCGACGGCGTCGTGCAGAGCGCGCGCAAGCCGCGGTGCATCGCCTGCGGCAACTGCGTGATGGCGTGCCCGTTCGGCGTGCCGGAGCTCTACATCGACCGGCAGATCATGATGAAGTGCGACATGTGCTACGACCGCACGTCGGTCGGGCTGAAGCCCATGTGCGCCACCGTCTGCCCGAGCCAGGCGCTGTTCTTCGGCTCCCGCGAGGAGATCGAGGCGCTGCGTCCCCAGTCGACGCCGACCAACCGCTTCCGCTTCGGCGAGCAGACCATCACGACCCGCGTGAGCGTGATGGTCCCGAGGTCCAAGGCGCCGGCGCCCCTGCTCGACGTGACGTCCGCGATGGAAGAAAAGCCAGACAATCGTAACGTTCGACTGCGCGTCGTGGGGGCCGGCGCGGTCGAGCCGATGGTCGATCCCTTCGAGCAGGTGGAGATCTGAGATGACCCGAGACGACGAACCCGCCCGGAAGGACGACGCCCCCATCGATCTCGGCGTCGGCGTGGCGCCGGCGAAGACGCGCGCCGTGCGCGACGAGACGGAGATCTCGACCGGCCCCGACGGCTCGCCGCTCGCGGCGCAGCCCGCCTGGCGCCAAGACTTTCCGATCGACTGGCCGGTGGATCAGTTCGTCGCGCGGCGTGATTTCGCGAAGTTCCTCGTGCTGACGAGCGGCGCGTTCGTCACCGGGCACGCGTGGATCGCCGCGCAGCACCTGGTCCGCAGCCGCCGCCCGCCGCTGCCGCGCACGCGCGTGGGGTCGCTCTCGGCCCTGAAGCCCGGGACCTCGCAGGTGTTCGCCTACCCCAACGCGCACGACAAGTGCCTGCTGATCCGCACGGCCGACGGCGAGGTGCTGGCGTACAGCCAGGCGTGCACGCACCTCTCTTGCGCCGTCGTCCCCCGGCTCGCCGAGGGGGTGCTTCATTGTCCGTGTCACGAGGGCTACTTCGATCTGAAGACGGGCCGAAACATCGGCGGGCCGCCGCCGCGCCCGCTGCCCAAGATCGAGCTGTCCATCGAGGGCGACGACGTCTTCGCGGTCGGCGTCGACGAGAGGACGGTGTGAGGTGACCAAGCGTCGGTTCTCCCGTCAGCAGCGCACCACGGTCGTCTACGGCATCGTGTGCTTCGTCCTGATCCTGGTGGCCTTGCAGTTCTGGCTGCTGACCGCGACGATGAACGCCTGGCTCGGCGGAGACGGCGCCGTCGTGTGGCCCGGCCTCGGCGCGAGCGTCGTGTGCCTGTTGCTCAACGTGGGCCTGCTGCGTTATCTCCGCGAGGGATGAGCGAGAGGGCGGCGCCGCCGGCGCTCGCGGGGCTGCACCCGGCGTATTTCGCCATGTCGATGGCGACCGGGATCGTGTCCATCGGGGCGCACCTCCTCGGCCTGCACGGGCTCGCGCTCGCGCTCTACGCGCTCAACCTCGTGATCTACCCCGCGCTGTGGGGGCTGACCCTGCTGCGGATAGCGCGCCACCGGGCCGAGGTGCTGGCCGATCTCGCCCATCACGGCCGCGCCGTCGCGTTCTTCACGGTGGTGGCGGCGACCTCGGTGCTGGGCTCGCAGTCGCTGGTGGTCGCCGACGCGCACGCGCTCGCGCTCGGGCTGTGGCTCGCGGCCGTCGGGCTGTGGGCGGTCCTGACCTACGCGTTGATCACGATCCTGACTGTCAAGGCTGACAAGCCCTCCCTCGCCGAGGGGATCAACGGCGGCTGGCTGCTGATCGTCGTCGCCTCTCACTCGGTGGCGGTGCTGGGCGCGCAGCTCGCGCCGAGGATGACGAGCCACCAGGAGGAGACGCTGTTCTTCTCGCTCACGATGTGGCTCGGCGGCTCGATGCTCTACATCTGGATCATCTCGCTCATCTTCTATCGCTACACATTCTTCACGCTCAGCCCCGGCGATCTCGCGCCGCCGTACTGGATCAACATGGGCTCGGCGGCGATCGCGACGCTGGCGGGCGCGACGCTCTCGTCGGCGGCGCCGCACTCTCCCGTGCTCACACAGGTGCTGCCGTTCGTGAGGGGGTTGTCGCTCTGGTGGTGGGCGACCGCGACCTGGTGGATCCCGATGTTGCTGATCCTGGGCGTCTGGCGGCACGTCGTGCGGCGCTTCCCGCTGCGGTACGATCCGCTCTACTGGGGCGCTGTGTTCCCGCTCGGGATGTACGCGGTGTGTACGTTTCGCCTCTCGCAGGCGGTCGCTGCGCCGTCGCTCGCGGGGATCCCTCGGGTGTTCTTCTTCGCCGCCCTCGGGGCGTGGGCGCTCGCGATGGTGGGGTGGGCCGGGCACGCGTGGCGGCTCGCCTCGCGGCGCTGAGCGGTGACCTGGTCGCGAGCGGAGAGGCCGCGTGGCGACGGCCGCCGGCTGGATTGGCAGGTCGAAGGATGCGAGTCAGGGACCGCGCCGCGGATGAAGCGTCGAGGTCCTCCCAGCGCGCCCCCGGTCGCGAGCTCCGCGCCAGCTCGAGCGCGCGTTGTCCGCGCGGTCAGCGCACCCAGCGATACAACGTGCCGCCCTTCGTGGAGTCTCCGAAGAAGACGAGCGCGCCGCTCGTCGCCAGCGCTCCGGGATCTATCAGGCCGCTCTTCACCAGCCTGGGCGCGCCCGGACACGCGGGGAGGGGGCAGGTGAGCACGGTCGAGCCCGAGGGGCTCGCGGCGTCGTTGGTCCAGACGACCCCGAGCGCGTCGGCGACGATCGCGCGGGTGCCGGTGATCGGGTAGGGCGACGAGCCGTCCTGCACGACCGGCGTGGGCGCGCAGGAGGCGGCGTCGCAGACGCGCAGCGCCGCCTGCGCGCCGGTCTCGCTCCAGTAGAGCTTGTCAGCGAACGCGGCGACGGCCTGCGGCGCCGTGACGGGCCCGTACACCTCGTCGGACATCGCGACGCCGCCGCCGGTCGCGGGCACGCGACGGAGGGTGCCGCTCTCGTTGCTGGGATCGGCGCGGTCGGCGAAGTAGACGAAGCCGTCGAGCACCGCGATGCCCGCCGGGTTCCACTCATTGAGGCCCTGGGTGAGCAGCGTGGGGCTCCCACAGCCGAACAGCCCACAGCGTCGCACGGCGCCGTCGGTGAGATCGGGCGGCGTGCCGCGCTCGGTCCAGTAGACGCTCGCCGCGTCGACCGCGAGCGCGGCAGGGCTGCCAGCGGCCAGCGGCGCGCGGCCCGTGCAACCCGGCAGATCGCACGCGTCGACGCCAGACTTGGTCGCGATGAAGAGCCGGTCGGAGGCGATCGCGAGCGCCACCACGCCGGTCACCGCGCCGAGATCGGACGTCGCGCCGCCTGCCTTCGGTTGTCGCCGCAGGCGCGTCGAGGTCGTCCAGTAGACGTTGTCGGAGTCGGCCGCGATCGCGGTGACGCCGAGCCCGCCGTCGGCGCCGCCCTCAGACCACGCGGCCGTTGGCGCGCACACGCCCGAGGAGCACGAGCCGCCGAGGCAGTCATGACCGCACGCGCCGCAGTTGAGCGGATCGCTCGACGTGCCCCCGCACCCCGCGCCGCCGCCCTTGCCCGCGCCGCCGCCCTTGCCCGCGCCGCCGCCCTTGCCCGCGCCGCCGCCGCTGCCCGCGCCGCCGCCGCCCGCGTTGCCGCTGCCCGCGTTGCCTGCGCCACCGCCGCCTGCGCCACCGCTCTTGCCCGCGCTGCCGCTGTTGCCCCCGCTCCCGCCGCCGCCTGCGCCGCCGCCGCCTGCGCCGCCCTTGCCCGCGCTGCCGCTCGCCCCGCCGCTCCCCGAGGCTCCGCTCTTGCCGCCGACCGCCGCGCCGCCGCCGCCGCCGCTCGCGCTCGCCATGCCGCCGTTGCCCGCCTTGCCGCCGCTGGCTCCGCCGTGGCCAGAGAGCCCCGCGGCGCCGGCGGCCGGGCTCGCCGCCGCGCCCGCTCTACCGCCTGGGCTCGCGGTCGCTCCCCCCGTGAGCCCGTCGAGATCGAGCAGGCAAGCGCTGGTCGCCAGGGCGAGGAGCGAGAGCGGCAGCGCGCGACGGTTCACCAGCGGCACCATAGCCCACCCGCCCGCCGATTTCGACCTGGCGAGGCTGGCGGGCCGCGCAGGGTCGAAGGGCGTTGCCCTGACGTCGGCGCCTGGGTATTGATGTGCAAGCATGCGCACTCAGCCTTCTGTCGCCCTGTTCGCCGCCCTCTCCACTCTTTCCTTCCTCGCCGCCCCCGCCTCGGCCCAGGTGTACGCCGAGAGCTGGGAGTCCGGCTCCAGCGACTGGCGCGTGGGCAACCCGCCCGGCCCCATCAACCTGGTGCAGGAGGGCTCTGCCGCTGCGTGCGGGACCACATTTCAGCGCGAGGTGCTGCCGGGCTCCGGAGGGCGAGTGTTCAAGTCCACGGGGATCCCCGTCACTGGCGGGCAGACCTACTGCGTCTCGGCCTGGGTCCGCTGGGGGCGCACCGGCGCGGCCCCGGCCGTCATCCAGCCGTTCCTGGGCATCAACCTCTCGGACGCCAGCGGCGCGCCCGGGCTCGAGCACTGGCTCATCGGGTCCAACTACTCGACCGGGTACCCGGCGCCCGACGACATGGTGACCGACGTCGATCTCGATCCATCGATGGAGCACCAGTGGCAGTGGCTGTCGAAGACCTTCGTCCTCGAGGGCGCCGCGACGCACATCATCATCAAGAACGAGAGCTTCGCGTGCCCCGGGTGCGACCCGAGCGCCGGATACGCAGACTTCGACGACATCATCCTGACCGACGGCGCGTGCCCGGCGACGCCCCCGCCTCCGGCCGTCCCGCACGGCGCGTGCGCGGCGCCTACCGCGGCCTGCTCGGCGACGCTCGGCTGCGTCGAGTGCGTCGATGACACCACCTGCGCGGCCCCGACCCCGCAGTGTGACGTCGCCAAGGGCAAGTGTGTGGCGTGCGTGAGCGACACCGGCTGTGGCGCGCCGACCCCGGCGTGCGACACGGGCGCGCAGCTCTGCGTAGGCTGCATGGCGGACAGCCACTGCGGCGGCGCGACGCCCTTCTGCGACACCTCGACCAAGACCTGCGTGGGCTGCGTCGACTCGGGTGACTGCTCGGGCGCCACGCCCGTCTGCGACCCCGCCGTCCACGCGTGCGTCGCCTGCCTGGACGACACCACCTGCGGCGCCCCGACGCCGGCTTGTGACACCTCGACCAAGACCTGCGTGGGCTGCGTCGACTCGGGCGACTGTGTGAACCCGACGCCGGCCTGCGACACCACGGCCCATGCCTGCGTCGCCTGTCTGTCGAACAATGACTGCTCAGGGGCGACCCCGGTGTGCGATCTCACGCCGCACCTCTGCGTCGGTTGCCTCGCCGATGGCGACTGCACGGATCCGACGCTCCCCGTCTGTGACGGAGGCACGAAGACCTGTGTGATGGGCGGCGCCGGCGGCGCGGGCGGCGGCGCGGGCGCTGGTGGCTCCGGGGCGGGCGGCGACGCCGGAGCGGGCGGCGACGCCGGAGCGGGCGGCGACGCCGGAGCGGGCGGCCAGGCCGCGGGCGCCGGCGGCGCGAGCGCAGGGGCGGGCGGCGACGCCGGAGCGGGCGGCCAGGTCGCGGGCGCGGGCGGCCAGAGCGCGGGCGCGGGCGGCGTGACCTCGGGCGGCACGAGCGGGAGCGCCGGCGCCGGCGCTGCGGGGGCAGGCGGCGCGGGCAAGGCTGGCGCGGGCGGTGGGGGCAGCTCGGGCGCGGCGGGCAAGGCTGGCGCAGCCGGCGCCGCTGGCAAGGCTGGTGCTTCCGGCGCCGCTGGCAAGGCTGGTGCTGCCGGCGCCGCTGGCAAGGCTGGTGCTGCCGGTGGCGCTGGCAAGGCTGGTGCCGCTGGCGCCGCAGGCAAGGCTGGTGCTGCCGGTGGCGCTGGCAAGGCCGGTGCCGCCGGTGCCGCCGCGAACGCCGGTGCGGCCGGCGCGGGTGGGGCCGGGACGGCTGGCAAGGCGGGCGCGGCGGCCGGTGGCAGGGCGGGGGCGACGGCGGGCTCGTCGGCCGCGGGGGCCGCCGCGGCCTCCAACGCGCCGGGCGGGCTCGACACGGAGCGCGAGGGCGGCTGCAGCGGCAGCGCGAACGGCGGGGACCCGGGCGGCGCGGCGCTGTCGATGGTCGCGCTGCTCGGCGCGCTGGTCAGGCGGCGCCGGCGCGGCTGAGCGCGGCGTGGTCGCTCGAGGTGTCGCGAACACCGCGCACCTCGGCCTGGACGCACTATGCTGGTCGGCGCCTTGACGCCCCGGGAGCTCGAGCAGTACTTCGCGCGCATCGCCTACCGCGGGCCGACGACGCCCACGCTGGCGGTCCTGCACGCCCTGACCGCCGCCCACAGTCAGGCCATCCCCTTCGAGAACCTCGATCCGCTGCTCGGGCGCGGGGTCGAGCTCTCGGAGGGGGCGGTGTTCGACAAGCTCGTCTCGCGGCGCCGCGGGGGTTACTGCTTCGAGCAGAACGGGCTGTTCTTGCGCGTCCTCGAGTCCCTCGGCTTCGAGGTGACCCCCCTCTCTGCGCGCGTGCGGATCGATCGCCCCCGCCAGATGATCCCCGCCCGCACCCACATGTTCCTGCGAGTGAAGCTGGGCGGCGAGCGGTGGCTCACCGACGTCGGGGTCGGCGGCCTCTCGCTCACCGCGGCGCTCCTGTTTCAGCCCGAGCTGGAGCAGGCCACGCCGCACGAGCGACGTCGCGTCACGGTCGAGGACGGTCGCTACTTTCATCAAGCGTGGCTCGGTCAGGGGTGGGCCGACGTCTACGAGTTCACCGGTGAGCCGATGCCGCTCATCGACCGAGAGGTCGCCAACTGGTACACGAGCACCCACCCGCAGTCGCACCTTCGTCAGGCGCTGCTCGTGGCCCGCGCCGCCCCCGACGGCGGGCGCATCACCCTGATGAATCATGAGCTGAAGCTCCGCGGGCGTGACGGCCCGGCCGAGGGGCAGGTCCTGTCGTCCCAGGCGCAGCTGCGGAGTGTGCTGCTGGAGCGCTTCGGGCTGAGGCTCGAACCCGAGGTGTGCATCCCGGTTCCGGGCCTGCCCGCCTTAGCGTCCGCGCCCGTTCGCGCCATGACGCTCGGTCCGCGCCGAGCGCGGCTCGCGACCACGATCGGCTCGATCATGTCGGGCGAACGAACAGTTCGCTCCACGGTCGCCAGGGGCCTAAATTCCCCGTAATTCGTCGCGTTGCATGGGCGGCACGCCGCCTGCAAAGCCTCCTTCCACGGGCCGCGTGGCCCGCCACCAGGAGGCCGTGATGACCCATCGTACGATCGCTTGCATCTTCGCTCTGTCGCTCCCCTCGCTGTTCGCGTGCTCGTCCGCGACGTCCGTCGACGAGGCTGCCGACCCGTCGGAGGCATGCGGTGTCGACTGTGGTCCACGCGGAGGGAGCGCGGGCGCGTCGAACATGCCAGGCGTGGCTGGCTTCCCGTCGAAGGCCGCCGGAGCCGGCGCTTCGCAAGCGAGCAAGGGTGGCAGCGCCGGGAGCGCGGGCGCTCCGAAGGCGAGCAGCGGAGGCAGCGCTGGCGTCGCGGGCGCTCCGAAGGCGAGCAGCGGAGGCAGCGCTGGCGTCGCGGGCGCTCCGAAGGCGAGCAGCGGAGGCGGCGCTGGAGTCGCGGGCGCTCCGAAGGCGAGCAGCGGAGGCGGCGCCGGCGTCTCGCAGGGCGCGGCGGGCGCGGCGTCTGGCGGGGGGCCCACTCCGCTCGGTCCGGGCCAGGCGCGCGTCATCGGCTACTTCGCGGCGTGGAGCGTGTACGGGCGCGACTATCATGTCTCTCAGCTCCCGGCGGCGCAGCTCACGCACATCAACTACGCCTTCGCCAACGTCTCAGCGAGCGGTGAGTGCGAGCTCGGCGATCCTTACGCCGACACCGACAAGGCCTACCCCGGTGATGGCTGGGAGCCCGGCCAGCGCCGCGGCAGCTTTCATCAGCTCGAGCTGCTGAAGCAGCAGCACCCGCACCTCAGGACCATGATCTCGGTCGGCGGCTGGACGTGGTCGGGCCGCTTCAGCGACGTCGCGGCGACCGACGCGGGCCGAAAGAAGTTCGCGGCGTCGTGCGCCGCGTTCGTCGAGCAGTGGGGCTTCGACGGCGTCGACGTCGACTGGGAGTACCCGGTCGAGGGCGGCCTCGACACCAACACGACCCGCCCCGAGGACGGTCACAACTATACACTGTTGCTGGCGGAGCTGCGCGCCGCGCTCGACGCGAAGGGCGCGGCGCTCGGCCGGCCGCTCGAGCTGAGCATCGCGGCGCCCGCCGGCCCGTCGATCCTGAAGCACCTCGAGCTCGCCCAGCTGTCGAAATCGACCGATTTCATCAACCTGATGGCCTATGACTTTCAGGGCGGCTGGAGCGCGCGGACGGGGTTCAACGCCCCGCTCTACGCGGCCGCCGACGATCCGTCGCCGCCGTCCGAGCGCGACACCATGAACATCGACGCGGCCGTCAAGGCGTACCTCGCCGGGGGTGTCCCGCCCGGCGAGCTGGTCGTGGGCGTGCCGTTCTACGGGCGCGGGTGGTCGGGCGTGAAGGCCTCGAGCGACGGCCTCTTCCAGCAGTTCGGCGGGGTGCCGCAGGGCAGCTTCGAGGCCGGGGTGTTCGACTGGAAGGATCTCGCCGCGAACTACATCCCGAAATCGACGCGCCGCTTTCATGACGGCTCGAAGGTGCCGTGGCTCTTCGACGCCAAGTCCGGCGTGATGATCTCGTATGACGATCCCGAGTCGATGGGGCTGAAGGCCGACTACATCAAGCAGAAGGGCCTCGGCGGCGCGATGATCTGGGAGCTGAGCGGCGACGACGATCAGCACCAGCTCCTCACGGCGCTCACGAAGGTGCTGCGGCCCTGAGCCTCCCCGAAGTCTCCTCACGCCGAGCGTCGCGCGCCTCCGTCACGGCCGCGGCGCGGGCGCGTTGCGCTCGAGGTCCACGCGAACTCCACGCGCGCTGCACCGAAGCTGCATCCCTCCGCGACCGCGCAATTCGACATCCGAAGCGCCAGGATCCATACGGCGCGCATGACGATCCAGACCACACAGCCGCGGCTCGCCGGCTGGGGGCGGCAATTTCGCCCCGCGCGCGAGCTCACCCCCGAGTCGCTGCTCGCGCCGTCGCGAGACGCCGTGCTGTCGCGCGGGCTCGGGCGCGCCTACGGCGACAGCGCCCTGCCTCCCGCGTCGCGCCCCGTCGTGCTGACGACGCGCCGGGCGGATCACTTCGTGTCGTTCGACGCGGGGACGCGGGAGCTCCGGGCCGAGGCGGGCGTGTCGCTCGCGACGATCAACCGCCTGTTCCTGCCTCGCGGCTATTTTCTGCCGGTCACGCCCGGCACCCAGCACGTCACGCTCGGCGGCGCGGTGGCGGCCGACGTACACGGGAAGAACCACCACGTCGACGGCGGCTTCGGCGATCACGTGACGTCGCTCGTCGTCCGCGTCGGAGACGGCCGCGTCATCACTTGCACCCGAGAGCGCGACGCGGACCTCTTCTGGGCGACGATCGGCGGGATGGGACTGACGGGCCACGTGCTCGAGGTCGGCCTGACGATGCGCGCCGTGCCGTCGGGCGTGATCGACGAGGAGCTGACGCGGGTCGACGGTCTGGAGGCCTTTCAGGACGCGCTCGCCGTCGCCGCGACGAGGCATCGATACACTGTTGGCTGGATAGACTGTCTCACCCGCGGCGCCAGCGCGGGGCGCGGCGTGCTGATGGCGGGTGACTTCTCTCGCGCGCCGGGCGCGCCCGTCCCGCGCGCCCGCGAGCGGGTCGCGAGGCTGCGGTTCGAGCTGCCGTCGTGGGCGCTCGGGCGCGCCACGGTGCGGGCGTTCAACGAGGTACACTTCCGGGCGTTTCCGCGCGGGACCACGCGTCGAAGCATCGGCTGGGAAGACTTCTTCTACCCGCTCGATCGCGTCGATGACTGGAACCTCATGTACGGCTCCCGCGGCTTCACCCAGTATCAGTGTGTGCTGCCCGAGCGCTCGGCGAGGCTGGGCGCGGCGCGCGTGATGAACGTGCTCACGCGTCGAGGCGGCGCGTCGTTTCTCTGTGTGATCAAGGACTGCGGGCCCGAGGGGCGCGGCATGCTGTCGTTCCCGCTGAAGGGGATCTCGATCGCGCTCGATCTGCCGCTCTGCGACGGGACTCAGGCGCTCGTCGACGCGCTCAACGAGGAGGTCATCGCCCACGGCGGCCGCATCTACCTGGCGAAGGACTCGCTGACGCGGCGAGAGCACTTCGCGCAGATGGAGCCCCGCCTGGCAGCCTTCCAGGAGGTGCGACGCAAGTGGGATCCCCGGCGAACGATCAGGAGCGCGCAGTCGGTCCGCCTGATGGGAGACGCGCCGTGAGCCACGCGACGGGGCGCAGGGTGGTGTTCGTGGGCGCGACGCGCGGCATGGGGCGCGCGCTGTCACGGAGGCTGGTCGAGCGCGGTGATCGCCTGTGTCTGCTGGGACGCGACGCGGGCGAGCTCGCGCGCGCGGCCGCCGATCTCGGCGTGCGCGGCGCCTCCGCGCCCCCGACGACCGTCGCGTGCGATCTCTCTGACCCGGACACGATCGAGCCGGCGCTCGACGCCGCGCTCGCGGATCTCGGGCGCCTCGACGTCGTCGTGGTGACGGCCGGCGAGTTCGCCACGCAGGAGGCGCTCGAGGCCGAGCCTTCGCGCGTGTCTCGGCTGTTCGACGTCAACGTGCGCGGCGTGGTGCTTCTGTGCGAGGGCGCGAAGCGCAGGATGCTCGCGATGGGTGGCGGCGCGCTCGTCGTGTTCACCAGCGTCGCGGGAGAGCGCGGCCGCGCGTCGAACGTGCTGTACGGAGCGACGAAGGCGGCGCTCTCGGCGTACCTCGAGGGGCTGGATCATCGTCACTTTCGCGATGGGCTGCGCGTGCTCGACGTGAAGCCGGGCTTCGTGCGCACGTCGATGACAGCGGGGCTGCGCGAGCCGCCGTTCGCGGGAGAGCCAGAGCAGGTGGCGCGCGACGTCGAGCGCGCGATGGATCGACAGCGATCGGTCGTGTTCACCCCGCGCGCGTGGGGACCAGTGATGTCCGTCGTGCGAGGGCTGCCGCGCGCGGTGATGCGGCGTGCGAGGTTCTGACCGCGGCGCCGCTCACTGGGCACGCCCACCGCCGACCGGGCCGCGAGGGTCACGTCACGAGATCCCTGGTGAGGTCGCCGCGCGCGTGCTCGGCGTCGGGATCGTCGCAACGGTAGGATTGTTTGGTGCGTGCGCCCTGTTCGCCCCCTCCCTCGGGGACGGGGCGGCGCGGGCCCCCACAGCTCGACTGCCTGAAAGTGGATAGTCGAGGTTCGTGAGCTGGATAGACGGACCGCCCCGCCTCTCATAACTCACGCGCCATGCTCCCACGGTCTTCCATCGCCCGCCTCGCTCCTCGACTCGTCTTGCTCCCGGCTGCCTTCGCGGCGGGCCTCGTCCTCGCGGCCTGCGGCGGCGGCGACGACGCGGCGCCTGCGGCCTCCGCGGGGCGGTCGTCCGGGAGCGCCGGAGGCGTCGGCGCGGCGGGCAAGTCGTCCGCGCAGGGCGGCGGGGGCGCTGCGGCCGCGGGCGAGGGAGGGGGCTCGGTCGGCGGCGCCTCGGGCAAGGGCGGCGCGTCCGGTGGCGCGGGTGGCGCGGCGAGCGCAGGCGCTGGTGGAAGCTCTGGCAAGCCGGGCAGCGCGGGCGCGGGCGGGAGCGCGGGGAGCTCGGGCAAATCAGGCGGCGCGGGCGCCTCCGGCAGCGGTGGCAAGGCGGGCACCTCGGGCGCCTCCGGCAGCGCTGGCACCGCGGGCAGCGCCGGCGGGGCCGGATCTTCGGGAGCGGGCGGTGACGCGGGCGCGGGAGGTGACGCGGGCGCGGGAGGCGCGGGAGGTGACGCGGGCGCGGGAGGTGACGCGGGCGCGGGAGGTGACGTGGGCGCGGGAGGTGACGCGGGCGCGGGCGGTAGCGCGGGCGCGGGCGGCGCGGCGAGCACCGCGTGCGACGCCGGCCCCTGTGACCACGGCACCTGCGCGCCCGAGGGGGAGACGTTCGTCTGCACCTGCGCGGCCGGCTTCACGGGGCGCACCTGCCAGACCGAGATCGACGAGTGTGCGCCGGGCCCGTGCAGAAACGGCGGCACCTGCACCGACGCGCTGAACGGCTTCACCTGCGCGTGCGCCGCGGGCTTCGAGGGCACCACCTGCGAAACCAACATCAACGACTGTCCGGCGGTCGGGCCGTGCGCGAACGGCGGCACCTGCGTGGACCGCGTGAGCTCGTTCTCGTGCGCATGCGCGCCCGGCTACGGAGGGTCCGACTGCACGGAGACCTGCGGCGGCGCCGTCACCGCGAAGGGTAGCGGCAACTGGGACGACCCCGGCATCTGGCCGGGGGACGTCGTCCCTTCGCCACAGAACCCGGTGGTGATCCCCAACGGAGCCAAGGTGGTGATCCCCGCGGGCGTCGTCGTTCGCCAGTACGCGTGCGCCGAGTGGACCATCCGAGGCGAGCTCCGCAACGAAGGCACGCTCCGCCTCGACGGCGCCGTCCTCCAGATCGGACCCGACCCCACGAAGGGCGGCGATCTCACCAACGTCGGCAAGCTCGAAGTGTGGGGCACGCTCTCCGGCGCGGTCGGGGCGAGCGGGAGGTCGATGATCACCAACCTACCAGGCGGAACGTTCGAGCTCTTCGGCGGCGTCGGCTTCTGGCAGCTGGAGAACCAGGGGACCTTCCACCTCAACGCGGGATCGAAGGCCGTCTGCTCGGTGCCGGGCTCCTGTGTCTTCGAGAACCCGACGGGCACGGTGACCATCGAGGAGGGGGCGGCGCTCCGGGTCATGCCCTACACCACGCGGGGCGTGAGCAACGGCGGGACCCTCATCAACCGGGGAAGCGTCGAGCTCTACCGCACCACCCAGAACACGGGTCGCATCGAGAACTCTGGCACGTTCACCGTGCTGCCCGACCAGGAGGTCTGCTTCCTGCTGAACACCGCGCCCGGCACCTTCGAGAACAAGGGAACGTTCGCTCCTGGCTGCCCGGTGGACAACTCGGGGACCTTCGTCAACAAGGCGAAGTTCTCGACGGCCTACGCCGCCGGCGGCGTCCTGAACAATTCGGGGACGCTCACGAACGAATTCAGCGGGACGCTCGAGAGCGGGCACAACTTCAGCAACAAGGGCGCGTTCACGAACCGCGGCACGTTCCTCGTCGGTCGCTCGGGCCTGCTCAACCAGACGGGCTTCACCAACACCGGCACCTGGACGAACGCGGGCGCGTTCTCGGCGGACTTCGCGATCGCCAACGAAGCCCTCGGGGTCTGGACGATGGACCCCGGCTCGACGGGACAGTTCATCTTCGGCGGGCGCAACAGCGGCACCTTCGAGCACCACGGGAGGCTGTTCTTCAAGGCGCCGAGCGGCAACCTGTACAACTACGGCACCTTCAATCAGTACTGTGACGGAACGCTCATCCCGGACCCGGGGCTCGGCGTGAGAGAGAACCCCGTCGTCGACAAGTGCCCCTGAGCGCGCGCTCCGCGGCGGACACCGATGAAGTGCGTCGGTGAACAGCCGTGTCGGCGCCGTCGCGCCTCCTGCAGCGAGCGGGCGTTCACGCCGGAGGCCGTGGCGCGATCACGACACACGGACGACGCGATGATGATGGCGGGATCGGTGATCACGATGCGGTGGAGTCGGTGATCACGATGCGGCGGAACACGCGGGCGTCACGGCCGCGGGGCGGCGGACTCCGCGGACGCCCCCGGCCCGACGAGCGTCTTCACCTCCGCGCCGTCGCCCGTCACCACCCGCCCGATCTCCGTCGGCGTGAACGGCACCGTCGCCGCGCCGTCCTCGTCCGTCTCGACGGTGACAGGCTCGGCGTCCGGGGGGCCCGTGACGATCAGCTTCGTCCGCGGCGCGCGCCGCCGATCGCACGGCCCGGCGGGCTGGTCCACGGTTTCACTGGCGTCGGGCTGCGGCCGCTCACCCCGCTCGCCGCGGCTCTCCGTGACGCGGGTGCGCTTCACTGTCACCACCAGGCGCCTCGTGCAGGTGGCGTGCGACCAGAGCGACAAGTGCGCGCCCCCCTCGATCGGCGACAGTGTTGCCTGCCAGGCGCGGGGCGCGCGGGTGAACGTGCTGTGTTCGACAGGCCTGTCGCGCCGCTCCTCGACCCAGGTGACCGTGCGCACACACCCGCTCAGCAGCAGCGAGGCGCCCCCGAGCGACAGCCAGGCTCGCGCGCTCATCGCTCGATGTACCCCCGGAGCGGCGCCCCCGGCACGGAGAGGACGACCCGCGACGGCGCGGGGGAGGGCCAGGGCACGCGGTACACGCCGAGCGCGTCTGCGCGCGCGGCGATCGGCGCCGCGCCGTCGAACGTCACCAGGAGCACCTCGGGCGTGAACGGCACCTCGCGGCAGAGCGGCGCGACCGGCAGCACGCGACGGTCCTCCGTGCGCCTGCCGACCACGGTGTCGCGCGTCTTCAGGATGTCCACGAGCAGCGCGACCCCGCCGCCGACGAGCATGGGAGGCCCCACGACGTCCCCGGTGCAGAAGAGCCGGCCCTCGCACCGCTGCGCCGAGAGCATGAGCCCGCCCAGCAGGACAGACGCGTCGAGCGCGATCGCCAGCCCCGATGGCCGCGTCTCCGCGCGGGTCTCCAGCGTGACCCGCTCGCCCTGCTCGTCACAGGGCTCGCCGCGGGTGATCCGCATCGAGAGCACACCGTCTCGCACGCTGTCCGTCGCGCGGATCGACCAGTCCCGCTCCCGGGGGGGCAGCCTCACCGGCTCCCGGCCGACGACCACGTCGGTGCGCGTCTCGGTCGTGTTCGCGCAGGCGCCGGAGAGCGAGAGGGAGGTGACGACGAAGAACCTCACGGCGCCGGGGCTCATCCTGGGTCGATCCCTTCTGCCACTGCGGCGAGGGCGTCAACGGCGACTCGCCTGCTCCCGCCCGCGCCTGTCGTGCGGCTCATGGCGGCGCCGCGGGCGGCGGAGAGGGCGGCCCGAGGGAGTCGAGGCGGACGCGGATGTTCGCGAACGGCGGCACGCCCAGGTACACGTGCTCGCAGGTGACCGCCGACAGCGTCAGCGCCCCCAGTTTGCTGTTGTTCTTCAGGATCCACCGCTCGCCGGTGGCGAGGCGGACGATCTCGACGTTGGAGTAGCTGCCCTTCTCGACACCCTGCCTGTTCCCCTGCACAGCGTACCCACAGCCGACGCGCAGGTCCTCCGCGAAGCGGGCGCCGAACGAGTTGTCACCGATCGAGCGCGCGGTGGCGGCGAGCACCGCCGGGTCTGCTGTCCACGGCGCGGTGTAGAGGGTGAACTTCGGGTAGTCGTACTCTGCTTTGGGTACCCCCTCCGCGTGCGCCCACACGAGATCCTTGCCGTCGCTCGAG
>CAUJFL010000128.1 GCA_963169165.1 Myxococcota bacterium
CGCCGCGCGGCGCGGAACCCCCGCCGGGCTCGCCCGACACCGCCGAGAGCGCGCCGCCGCCGCCCCCCCCACGCCCGCTCACGGAGAGGCGATTTGGATGAGGACGACCGTGACGTTGTCACGGCCCCCGTGCTCGTTGGCGGCGTCGACGAGGCGCCTCGCGCACTTGTCGAGGTCGCGCGTCTCGGTGAGCACGTCGAGCACCTCGTCGTCGGAGAGCATCTTCGTCAGGCCGTCGGAGCACAGCAGATAGGTGTCGCCGATCTGCGGATCGTCGGAGCTGAACTCGACCTCGACCAGGCTCGCGATGCCCACGGCGCGGGTCAGGCGCGCCGCGAGGGGGCCGGTGACGCCGGTCGCCTCGCCGATGGTGTGGTCACGGGTGAGCTGTTCCATCACGCCGCCGCGGACGCGGTACAGGCGGCTGTCACCCACGTGCGCGTAGTAGGCGCGCTGCTTGTTGGGCGAGAAGCGGATGGCCACGATCGTCGTGCCCATGCCCTCGAGCTTTCGATCGCCCTGCGCCACGTTGAAGATCGCGCGGTTGGCCATCGAGATCGAGCGGGCCAGCTCGTCGCCCCGGCGCGGGCGACCGTGGACGGCCTCGCCCTCGAAGCGATCGGTGCGGAACGCGCGCTCGACGGTCTCGCACGCGAGCTGGCTCGCGAGATCGCCGCCTGCGTAGCCGCCCATCCCGTCGGCCACGACATAGAGAGAGAACTGGTCGAGCGACAGGTAGCTGTCCTCGTTGTGCGCGCGGCGCCGCCCGGTGTCGGTGCAGGCGACCGCGGTGACGAGGATGCGCGCCTGCGGGCCCGTCGGATCGGACGGCGGTGGCCCGTCGACGTCGACGTCGAGATCGTCGGACGCCGGCGGGGGCCTCGCGGTGTCCTTGTCCTCGGGGCGCATGGCCTTGCCGAGCAGGGCGTGGGGCACGGCGCCGACGAGCGTCATGTCCTCGTCGTCGGAGGGAGGCGCCTTCGGGTTCTCGCCGGAGCGTGACAGCGCGACGATCGACGCCGGGACCTTGCCGACCATCGTGATGTCATCGTCGTGGGCCTCGCGTGGCCTCGCGGGGCTAGCCTTGCCTACGAAGGTGATCTCGTCGGACGCCTCACGCGGGTGCGGCAGCTCGGTCGACGGGTCGGGGGGGGTCGACACCGGAGGGTTGAGCTCCCGCGGCGCCAGGTCGGCGGGGATCGGCGGGGGGGGCGGCACGTCGCCGCGACGACGCGCGGGGCGCCGCTTGCGCCAGGGCTCTGCCCACACGAGGTAGAGCGCGACGACAGTCAACGCTACGATCAGCGCGACCCAGTGCATTCAGCCCCGTAGTACCACCGATCGGCCGCGCCCGGTGGAGATCATCCGCCCGCGATGCGCGCGAGCTCGTCGTCGGCGACGTCGAAGTCGGCGTAGACGGCCTGCACGTCGTCGTGGTCGTCGAGCATCTCGGCGAGCTGCAGGCAGAGCTCGGCGTCGCGCCCGGTGACGGGCTTCTTGATCTTGGGGACGAGCTCGAGGCTCTGTGATTTGACCGTCAGGCCGGCGGCCTCGACGGCCTTCGCGACCGCGTCGAGCGCGTCGACCGAGGTGGTGACCTGCCAGGCTTCGTCGAGCCTTGCGTAGTCATCGGCGCCGGCGCCGACCGCGACTTCCATCAGCTGGTCCTCGCTGACGTCGGCGGGGAGCGTCAGCAGGCCCTTCTTGTCGAAGGCCCAGCCCGCCGTCCCGCTCTGCCCGAGCGCGCCGTTGTTGCGCTCGAAGATCTTGCGGAGCTCGGCGACGGTGCGGTTGCGGTTGTCGGTCATCCCGTCGACCACGAAGAGCGTGCCGCCGGGGCCGGTGCCCTCGTAGGTCAGCTCCTCGTAGTTGACGCCCTCGAGCTCGCCGGTGCCGCGCTTGATCGCGTTGGCGATCGTGTCCTTCGGCATCTGCTGCGCCTTCGCGTCGCCGACGGCGCGGCGCAGGCGCGGGTTGCCGTTGATGTCGCCGCCGCCCATGCGGGCCGCGACGGTCAGCTCTTTGATCAGCTTCGTGAAGACCTTGCCTCGCTTCGCGTCGGCGGCGCCCTTCTTGTGCTTGATCGTCGCCCATTTTGAGTGGCCGCTCATCGGTCTTCCTCTTCGGTTTCGTGTGGCCGCCGCGGAGGGCGGCACGCCGGGGGGGCGAGAGTTAGTACAGCTCCCTCGCGGGTTCGAGCGTGTTCTTCGAGGGGGGCGCTCAGCCGCCCGGAGCGACGCGCGGCAGCACGAGGGTGAACGTCGAGCCGCGCCCGGGCGCGCTCTCCAGCTCGACGTAGCCGTCGTGCGCGCGCACCACGTGCTGCACGATCGCGAGGCCGAGCCCCGAGCCCTCGCGCTCGCGCGCCAGCCGATCGTCGATGCGATAGAACTTTTGAAAGATGCGCGTGTGCTCCGACTTGTCGATGCCGGGGCCCTCGTCGCGCACGGAGATCCGGACCTCGTCGTCGCCGCTCTCCACCGAGAGGCGCACGTCGGGCTGCTCGCCGCCGTACTTGAACGCGTTGGACAGCAGGTTGAGCAGGGCGTCCTGCACCGCGCCGCGATCCCAGACGACCTCGGGCAGCGACGGGGGCAGCTCGACCTCGAGCCGTACTCCCTTCTGCTCTCGCAGCGGCTCGAACGCGCTCACGGCGTCCTCGACCAGGCTGGAGACGGCGACGGGCGCCATCTCGTAGACGCGACGTCCGCTCTCCATCCGACCCCAGTCGAGCAGCCGATCGATGAGGTCCTGCAGGCGCTTCGACTCCTTGGTCAGCGCCTCGATGCTGCGCCGCTCGATCTCGGGGTTGCCCCGCCGCAGCGACAGCGTCTCGGTGTACATGCGGATGCTGGTGAGCGGCGTGCGCAGCTCGTGGCTCACCTTGGAGACGAAGTCGGCCTGCAGCTCGCCGAGGCGCGCGTCGCGCCGCACGAACACCCAGATCAACACAACGCCGGTGATGACCGCGCTCGTGAACGACAGCACGAGGATGCCGAGCATCAGGTTGGCGCGCGCGTCGCCGAGCACCAGCAGCGCGACGCCGACCGACGACAGGAGGACGCTCGGGACGATGACGAGCGCGACCAGCAACAGCACGATCCGGCGGTAGCCGTAGGACCAGTAGGAGCGAGGTGCCTTCTGCGGCGCCACGCTCAGACCATCGCGAGGTGCCGCAGCACCGCGTCCCTCATCACGCGCTCGTCGGGCGCGACGCCGAGCCAGCGCTCGAACGCGAGCGCGCCTTGCTTCACGAGCATCCCGACGCCGTTGTCGGAGCGCAGGCCGCGGGCGCGCGCGGCCGCGAGGAACGGCGTCTCGGCCGGGGAATAGCCGAGCTCGAGCGCGACGGCGTCGGCCTTGACGCGGTGCCACGGGACGGCGCGCGCAGGGCCCTGATCGCGCGCGCTCGTCGCCTGCACGACGACGTCGGCGGCGGCGACCAGATCGTCCCACTGCAGCCGCAGCGCCATCGACGCGTGGGACGTCTCGGCCGGCGCGTCGGTGGGCCACAGCACCGTGAGCGCGCCCGCCGTGCGCAGCGACGCCGCCACGTCGCTCTCGTGGAGCGCCTCGGAGCTCGAGAACGAGCGGCTCGTCATCGCGACCACGCGCACCCCCAGCTCGCGACACGCCGCCAGCGCGGCCGACGCGGCGCCGCCCGAGCCGAGGATCGCGGCGGTGCCACGCCCACCCAGGCCGAGGCGGGTCAGCTCGTGGACGATCGCGGGCACGTCCGTGTTGTGCGCCACGACGTGGTCACCCTCGACCACGAGCGTGTTGGCGGCGGACACCGCGGCGGCGGACGACGCGAGCGAGTCGACGTGGTCCAGCACGACACGCTTCCATGGCGCCGTCACGTTGATGCCTGACAGCGTGCCGTTTCGCAGGAGGCCCACCGCCGCCTTCACCGCGAGCGCGTCGCGGCACTCAGCCGCCTCGTAGCCATGCGGCAGCCCGAGCGCGGCGAAGGCGGCGCGATGCATCACGGGGGACGCAGAGCGAGCGACCGGGCTGCCGATCACGGCGAAGCGGCGTGCGGACATCTGCCGAGATCGTCGAGCGGCGGCGACGGGGAAGCAACGGAGATCGTGGCGAGGTCCTCACGTCGCCGATGCCCCGTGGGCGCTCTCGGCTCTCACCGATCGCGACGAGCGGTCGCCTTGATCGCCCATGGAAAGAGTGACCGCGGCGTGGGCGCCGAAGACTGGCTGAATCGGTTGGTGCAGGTGAGCGCTTCGGCGATTGGCTTGCGCGGGCAGGGCGTCGGGTCAAAGGACGCGACGCCGGATGCTGCTCGCGGAGCGTCAGCGGCGGCGCGCGCGGTGGGTCGCGGCCCGGCGCGCTCGCAAGTATCGCTCGGCGTCGATGCGCCCGCCGCTCGCCCACGTGCGCATCGCGGGCACGACGAGCGCCTCCCAGTGCGAGTCGAGGCGGAGGCGGAGAAAATCTGCGTACAGGGCCTCGAGCATCGCCTCGATCTCGCGTGTCAGCGCCATGCGCTCCTGGAACGCCAGCGCCGCCGCGTCTCGCGCGCGGTCCTCGTCCTCTTCCACTGTCGAGCGCCGCGCCCGACCGCGGCGCGGGGGGCCTGCGCCCAGCTCTCCGGGCGCGGGCTCGTCGCCGTCGTCGAGCACGGTCGGCAAACGCAGCGAAGAGAGCGCGAGGGTCTCGGCTTTCAGCGTGAAGCTCGCCTCTCGCTCGCCCATCGAGACCTTGAACGACGCGCGCTCCGGCAGCTTGCCCGCCAGCAGCGCCTCCTTCGCGTCGCGGCCGAGCGCGGGCGCCGCGCCCTTCACGCGGGTCAGCTCCTTTCCGTTCGACAGCAGCACCTCGCGCTCGATCCACAGCCCGAGCTCGCCCTGCGACGCGGTCGGCAAGGTGCCGTCGAGCACCTCGCTCTCGAACCACAGCCACAGGAGCAGCTCGCGCCCGATGAAGCGCCGCTTCTCGATGCGATCGACGAGCTGCATCAGCGCGCCTCCTCGGCGAGGGTGGTCGGCTCGGCGGCGGCCCACGCGGCCTCGCGCGCGGCGCTCATCCCGAGCCGCGCGGCGAGCGTGTACGGCGCCTCCGCGACGAGCTCGACCTTGAACGTCCGCTTGAACAGCTCGCCGAGCGCGGCCGCGGGGCCCGCCGCCTGCGTGAACAGCCTGACCACGCCCGAGGCCGGCGCCCACGACACGTCGACCGCGCGCGTGCGCGGCGGCAGCTCGTGGCGCAGCGACCGCGACACCTGCTCCTTCAGCTCCTTCTTCTCGACGCGCGTGAGCCGCTCGCGCCCCTTCTGCGCGAGCAGCTCGACCTCGCGCTCGCGCAGCCTCGCGCGGAGCAGCGCGCCCGGGATCGCCCAGCGATCGATGCGCAACCCGAGGTTGACGAACTCGTCGACGAACACGTCGTCGTGCTCGGGCTCGAGGTCGAACGCCTCGCCGAACCTGCACCAGCCGACGCTCTCCTTCGCATCCTCGTCCGGCACGAGCGGGCGAAACGCGTGGAGCCGCACCGCGCGGAGGGCGCGCTCGGGCTGAACCTCGGGCGCGTCGCCCCGGACGAAGAAGCGCGCGTACGTGAGGGAGCCCTTCGTGGCCGACACGAGGCGCGCCGTACCAGCGCCGCGCGCACCTGACCAGGCTCACGCGTCGCGTCGGGCGATGAGCTCGTCGACCGCGAACTCGCTCGTGATCGAGGCCCACGACGTTGGCGCGTCGCCCGACGCCGACCACGCCGAGACCCGCAGTCGCAGCACCACGCGCTCGACGCGGCTCGTCTGGCCGAACTTGTCGCCACGCTCGCCCGGCTGCTTGAACACGACCTCCATGCCCGGCATCGGGATGGGATCGCTGATCTCCACGCGCGTCTCGGTGCGCCGCTGTCCCCCGCCCAGCTTCGCGCCCAGCATCGGGTGCTTGCCGTGGCTCTTGCCCGTCTTGCGGTCGACCACGTCGATGCAGATGAGCTGCGGGTTGACGCGGTAGAGGCGGTTGTGGGTGTAGATGTCGATCATCGGCCACATCGCCTGCGGCACCGTCGCGATGCCGCGCTGCTGCACGATCTCGATGTCGACGGGCGGCGGGCCCACGGGCGCCTCGGCGTCGACCATCGTCCGATCGAGGCTGTCGCGCTCGCCGAGCTGGTCGCGCTTGAAGACGTCGGTCGGGACCTCTTCGTCGGGCGCGGCGGGCGGCGTCGGCACGGCCCCGAATGTCTCCCGCCATGCCGGAGGCTTGTCAAGCCATGGGCGAGCGAGTTGTCGTAGGCTCCGCCGCTCGGCGCCGCGCGCGGCGACACAAAGGAGACACGGATGAGCGACGAATCGATCCCGCAGCTGCTCGAGGCGCTTCCCCAGGACGGCATGACCGTGACGATGCTGCGCGGGCTCGACTGGGTCGTCCCCGGCGAGTGGAGCAACGTCACGAGCTTCGAGCAGCTGATCACCGAGGTCACGGGAGAGAGCGACCAGGGGATCATCCAGGCCGTCGGCGAGCGCGCCATCACGCTCTACCACGACGACAGCCAGGGCTATCAGCGCGCGGTCTGGCTGTTTCAGAGCCTCGACTCGGTCGACAAGCTGGCGGGCGGGGCGGCGCTGGTCGACAAGGTGGGCGACGCGTTCAGCTTCCTCGGCTTCCTCGACGAGCTCACGCCCGAGGCCGACACGACGCAGGCGATCGACGCGGGGATCAAGTTCGCCGCCGAGCTCGGCGCGTTCTGCTCGACCAACGGTCTGCCCGGCGACAGCGTCGGAGACTTCGTCGGCGCGCTCTCGAGCTACGCGAGGGAGGACGTGATGCGCCTCGCCGCCTGGCTGTCGTTCGACTGTCTGTTGCCGCTCGGTCCCGATTTTTTGGCCAAGATCCTCGAGAAGATCGACGGCATGGCCGACGAGCACCTCGGTGAGAACAGCCTGTTTCAGCGCGTCTCGGGCTTCTTGCCGGGCGGGCTCGGCGAGCAACGCGGCACGATCCGCAGCGTGCTCGATCAGGCGTCGGGCTTCCTCACGGGGTTCGTCGACATGAAGGGCCTCTCGCAGAACAGCGTGTTCGAGGCGGTGAGGCACTACGTCGACGTCGGCGACAACGGCCTCGATTACGTCGCCGGCGCGATCGATCTGGGCACCAACTACTTCGAGCACACCGGCATCCAGACCGTCTCGCGCAGGCTGGTGTCGCGCGCGTTCGGCGAGATCTGAGCGCAGGTCTCGGGGGGCTCTTCGTCGCGCGGGGCGAAGCCCTCGCGTCCTCAGGGCCTGGGCTCGGCGGGCCCTCTGCCGGGGACGTGGTTCATCTCGATGCGGATGCCGTCCGGGTCCTCGATCAGGGTCGAGTAGTATCCAGGCGCCCAGCTCGACTCTTCGGGGGCGCGGACCACCTTGGCGCCGAGCTCGACGGCGAGCGCGTGAAACTCGTCGACGTCGGCGCGCTCTCGCGCGCGAAGACAGAGGTGGTGCAGCCCGGGGGTCTCCTGTGAGAACCGCGCGCCGGGCTGCTGGGACGGGCGGATCGCGACGCCGGTGCGGCCGCCGACACAGTAGAAATAGCCGTCTTCGTCGATGAACGGCGCGAGGCCCAGCCTGGGCAACAGCGCCGCGTAGAACCGACGCGACACCGCGAAATCGGACACTGTGAGCGCGATGTGAGCGACGCCGTTGATTTCCATGTCTCGGGAGGATCACACGGGCGGCGACCGCGCGTCACGCGCCGTGGTCGCGGAGCACGCCCAGCGCCTCGACGAGGGTGTCGACGGGGCGCGCTGTCAGGCGGTCTCGGATCACGCGCGGCGTCTTCTCCCACGCGACGAGGTTCTTGCGTGGGAACAGCGCGAGCGGACAGTCGGCGAGCCACGCGGCCGCGAGCTTGTCGCGGAGCCCGTCGATCGCGCGTACGCCGCCCTGCAGCGTGAGCTCGCCCGTCGCCGCGAGGTCGCGCGGCAGCGGCGCCTCGGCGATCGCCGACCAGCCCGCGAGCGCGAGCGCGAGGCCGGAGGAGGCGCCTGACTTCTGCCTGTGCGCGTCGTCGTAGCGGAGGTGGAGATCGACGCGGTGGACGCGGTCGGCGATCCCGAGCGCGGCGGCCCGGGCCTTCAGGCAGGTGTGGGCCACCTCACCCGCCTCGCGCCCGTCGCGCGTGACGTTGCCCGTGACGCGCAGCTGCCCGGTGCCCGCCACCGCGACGGCCTCGACCGGCGACGCGCTGCCGCCGAACGGCGTCCAGCCGAGCACGAGGACGCGCCCGATCGTGCTCACGTCGAGGCGATCGCGGAGCCTCGCCAGCTTGAGACCCGCGAGGCTCCCGGGCGAGAGGGCGCGCGCCCGCTCGTAGGCCTGGGTCGCGCCCGCGTCGTCGGAGAGCGCGCGACACGCGTCGCCGAGCGCCTCTTGCAGCTCGGCGGAGGTGTCGAGCCCGAGCGCCGCGCGCAGCGTGTCCCGCGCGCGCGCCGGTTCACCCGCGCGCATCGACGCCTCGGCGGCGCGCGCGTGCGCGAGCACGCTCGCGCGCTCACGCGTGGCCGCGCGCTCGAACGCCTCGCGGGCCGCGTCGAGGTGGCCCTCGCACGAGAGCACCTCGCCCCGCACGACGTCGAACCACGACGAGCCCTTCGCGCTCGGCTCGAGCAGCGCGAGCGCTCGCTTCACGGAGGCCAGGTCGCCCGTGTCGACCGCGCGCGCGACCTCGGCGAACGCCGGACCGAGCGGCGCGGTGCGCAAGCTGTCGCGCATGCGTCCGACGAGCGCCTCGCGGCTCGGTGCAGGCGCTTCGGGATCGTCGAGCTGGAGCCTGACGTCAGCGAGCGCGTCGTCGACGTCGGCCGCGCCCTCGGCCTGCGCCCGCGCGAGGTGGGGGAGCGCGCGCGGCGCGTAGCCCAGCGCGCGGAGCGAGAGGCCATGCGCCGCGCGGCGCGGCGTCGACAGCGGCGCGAGCTCCGCGGCGCGCTCCACGCAGACCGCGGCGTCGAGGGCGCGACCCGCCGCGTGGAACACCTCGGCCGCGTCGAGCAGCGCCTCCGCGTCGTCGCCGCGCGCGTCCAGCCACGCGAGCGCGGCCGTCTCGGCGCGCGCGTGGCGCCCCGACCTCGTCAACAGCGCGAGCTCGAGCCGCCGCGACCCGTGATCGTCAGGCGCGCGCGCGAGGGCCGCGTCGAGCTGGCGCTCCGCGGCGATGAGGTCTCCCTCGTCGAGCAGCGCCCGCGCGAGCGCGACGCGCGCCGCGACGTCGTCGGGGCGGAGCGCGACCGCGCGCTTTCGCTCCTCGAGGGTCACCCGACCTCGACGAGCGCGTCGGTGAGCCGCGCCTCGACGCGCGCGAGCTCGGCCGGATCCCTGCCCGCGAGCGCGCCGTCCGCCTCGACGAGCAGCGCGCCGAGCCGCGCGCCGTCTGCGGTGCCGACGCTCGCCAGCCTCCCGCGCGCGGCGTCGACGAGCTGGCGCAAACCCGCGCCGCTCGCGTCGTCACCGGACGCGACCCAGTCGCGGTCGAGGCGCGCCTTCGCGTCGTCGCGCGCCTCCTTCGTCAGGCGGTTCTGGCTTCGCTCCACCTTCAGCGTGGCCTCCTTGCCGGTCGAGACGATCTTGGTCGTCACCTGGAGGATGCCGTTGACGTCGTACGTGAACGTCACCGCCACCCTCTCCTTGCCGGCCGGGCTCGGGGGGATCCCGTCGACCGTGTAGGCGTCGAGGAACACGTTGTGCCTGCAGATCCGCGATTCTCCCTGAAAAATGCGGATATCGACCTTGGTCTGCTCGTCACGCGTCGTCGCGTACACCTCGGTGCGCGACACCGGGATCGCCGAGTTGCGCGCGATGATCGGCGCGAACATCCCGTCGAGCTGCTGCGAGCCGACGCCCGACTGCACCTCGACGCCGAGCGTGAACGGGCAGACGTCGGTGATCATGATCCCCTGATCCGTCTTGATGGCGCCTGACTTCAGCCCTCCCTGGATCGCGGCGCCGAGCGCGACCGCCTCGTCGGGGTGTACGTGCGTGAGGGGATCGCGCCCGAACAGCTTGCCGACGAGCCGCCGGATCATCGGCATGCGCGTCGCGCCGCCGACCAGCACGATCGCGCCGACGCGAGCCTTGTCGACCTTCGCGTCGGCCAGCGCCGCGCGGATCGGCTGTAGCGTCGACTGCGCGAGCTCGCCCACGAGCGCCTCGAGCGCCTCGCGCGACAGCTCGAGCTCGAGCGAGCCGCGTCCGCCGGGCGTCGCGACGACGTCGAGCAGCTCGAGCCGCGTCGCGTGCACGCTGGACAGCTCGATCTTCGCCGCCTCGGCCGCCGAGCGCAGCCGCACCATCGCCAGCGGATCGGCGCGGGCGTCGACTCCATGCTGCCGCTCGAGCTCGCGCGCCAGGAAGGCGACCAGCGCGCGATCGAAGTCGCCGCCGCCGAGCTGGTTGTTGCCGGCCGACGCCTTCACCTCGAGCACGCCGTCGAACATCTCGAGCAGCGACACGTCGAAGGTCCCGCCGCCGAGATCGTAGACGAGGATCAGCTCCTCGGCGTCGAGGTGGTCGACTCCGTACGCGAGCGCCGCGGCGGTGGGCTCGTTGAGGATACGCTCGACGCGCAGCCCCGCGAGCTCCCCGGCGTCCTTGGTCGCCTTGCGCTGAGCGTCGGTGAAGTATGCCGGCACCGTGACGACCGCCTCGTCGACGGTGACGCCGAGCTCGGCCTCGGCGGACTCCTTCAGCGAGCGCAGGATCATGGCCGAGATCTCGGTCGCCGAGTACGTGCGCGGCCCGAGCAGGACGCGCTCGTTCGTCCCCATCAGGCGCTTGACCTCCGCGACGGCCCGCGTCGGAGAGGTGAGCCACACCTCGCGCGCGCGTCGCCCGACGACCAGGCGATCGCGCTCGTCCAGCGCGACGACCGACGGGACGAGCGCGCGGCCCTCACGGTCGCGGATCAGCTTGGGCGTGCCGTGATCGAGGTGCGCGATGAGCGAATTCGTGGTGCCGAGATCGATGCCGACGACACAGCGCTGCGGGACGGTCACCGCGAGATGGTAGCCCGTGCGGCGCTGGCGAGTCCCCGGCTGCCATGCGATAGGCGACCGCATGCGCCTCCCTTCATTCTTCTGCTGCCTCTCCGTCGTGGGACTCGTCGCGTGCGGGGGCTCGGGTGACGACGACGCGCGCTCGGGCGCCGCGGGCGCCGCGCAGGGCGGCACCTCGTCGGGGACGGGTGGCAAGGCGGCGGGCGGCGGCGCGGCCTCGTCGGGGACGGGCGGCGCGGGTACGAGCGGCAAGGCGGGAGCGAGCGGCAAGGCGGG
>CAUJFL010000129.1 GCA_963169165.1 Myxococcota bacterium
CGGGCTCGCGGCGGGCGGGGCGTTCAAGGACGACGATCGAAGCGGGCACGATCGCACGGGGTTCGCCGTCGGCGCGAGCGCGATGTACCTCGGCGTCGCGGGCGCGACGCTCGGTTGGTGGCTGTGGAGCCACCCCGCGGGCCTCGAGACGCGCGCGGCGGTGCGGGCGGGCCCGACGGGCGTGTCAGGTTCATTTTGATCGGGCGGGCTGCCAGTGGACACACAGCGGGCGGACCTTGCAGCCCTCGCACCGCTCGTCATCGCGCCGTGACGGGCATCCCTGCGCCATCCCGAGGTGACAGAGCGGGAAGTCGAACCTCACCGGATCGCCGGGATCGAGCGCGGCGAGGGCCGCCGTCACCTCTTCCGCGGCGCGCCACGACGGCGAGGCGCGGGAGGTGAGCCCGAGGTTCTTCGACAGCTTGAAGAGGTGGGTGTCCAGCGGGATGAGCAGCCGACTCGTCGGCACGAGGTGCGACCAGTGTCCGACGTCGGTCTCGCCGCGCGGCCGCACCATCCAGCGGAGCAGCAGCAGCAGGCGCTTCGAGCTGCCCCCCACGCGCGGATCGGGCAGCAGGTGGCGCGCGCCGGGGCCGCGCAGGCGATCGAGCCCTCCCGCACCGCGCAGGTCGTCGACCCAGCGGGCGAGCGCCTCCTGCAGCGACGCGACGCGGAGGTGCTCTGCGAACGCCGCGCCGAGCGCGCCCGCCCGCCGCTGCACCCGGGCCGCGCCGATGAGGAGCGCGGCCACGTCCTCGCCGCGGTAGAGCCGGTGCTTGAACCCCGCGAGCCTCCGGCGCACGTCCGCGGGGTGGGCGCAGGCGACGACGATCGGCGCGCCGAGCCTCGCGCGCGCGTCGGCCACCTTGCTCAGGATGGTCGCCACGTTGCCGAACGCGAGCGATGACGCGAGCACCGCCACGAGCTCGGCCTCGAGCGGCTCCTCGACCGCACGCACGATCGACACGGGGTCACGCGCGACCCGCGCCCCCGCGTCGGTCGACGCCTCGACCGCGGTCAGCACCTCGAGCAGGCGGTCGGCGGGGGCGGCGCGAGGGGAAGATCTGGGCACGGGGCGGGTATCAGGGTGGACGCCAGATGCTGACGACCGATCCGCCGCCGACCTTCGCCCCGCAGGCCGTCGTCAGCAACCCCGCGAACGACGCGCCGACGCGCCAGCTCCTCGAGGCCCGCGTCTCGAGCCACGACCGCGCGAGGGTCCGGCGGATGACCGACGAGTTTCGGCAGAAGGTCGAGCGCGGCTGATCAGCGAGAGCGCGGCGGCTTTCGCCCGACGTGCTCGGCGCCCTGCCCCGCCGACGGGCACGACGAGGCGACGCCGCAGGTCACGCACATCGGCTTCTTGGCGAAGCAGACCCGACGCCCGTGAAAGATCAGCGTGTGGGAGAGCATGTCCCAGTCTTCTCTCGCGAACAGCTGCATCAGCGCTCGCTCGATCGGCCCCGGCTCCGTCTCCTTGGTCCAGCCGAGGCGCTGAGACAGGCGCTGGACGTGGGTGTCGACGACCACGCCCTCGGACCGACCGAACGCGACGCCCAGCACGACGTTCGCGGTCTTGCGCCCGACGCCCGGCAGCATGATCAACGCGTCGAGGCTGGCCGGCACCTCGCCTCCGTGACGCTCGACCAGGCCGCGCGCGAGGCCGATCACGTTCTTCGATTTCTGACGAAACATGCCGAGCTTGCCGATGAGGCGCTCGACGTCCGACTGAGCTGCGGCGGCGAGGGCGCGCGCGTCGGGGTACCGCGCGAACAGGCCAGGCGTGACGAGGTTCACGATCTTGTCGTTCGATTGCGCGGAGAGCACGGTCGCGACCAGCAGCTGAAACGCGCTCGCGTGGTCGAGCTCGCAGTGGGCGTCCGGGTGCAGCGCGCGGAGGGTCGCGAACGTGCCCCGCGCGGCGAGGGCGCGCTTCGTTGGCTTCTTCACGGCGGCGACGGCTAGCGCGCCCGCGAGGCGGCGTCACACGAACAGCAGGATCGGCGTCACCACCTCGCCGGTCGCGCGCTCGACGGCGCGCGCGTACAAGCGCACCTGCGCGTCGTAGGCGCCGTCCGTCGGCGGCGCGGCGTCGGTCTTGAAATCGACGACGATCCAGCCGTCACCGTCACGAAAGGCGAGATCGATCGTGCCGTCGAGCAGCGTGCCGTCGTCGTCGAGCGAGGTGGTCTCGATCTCGCGGCGGACGTCGTCGCTGGCGAGCGCGCGTCGCATCAGCGGCGTGGCGAGCGCGTCGAGCACCGCGCGCCGCGCGGACGAGATCTCGATCGCGGTGGCGCCGATCTGCCGCGCGGCGCGCGCGACGAGGCGCTCGACCGTCGCGTCGTCGGCGTCGCGCGGCGCCTCGGCCCGCGCCGCGTGCACCAGGCTGCCGAAGCGAGGGCCGCGCGGGCGATCGGGCGCGCGGGTCGGGACGAAGACGCGCTCGACGGGCGCGGCGTCGGGTCGCTCGTGCGCGCGCGCCGTGACGGTCGTCACCACGAGCGACGGCTGGCTCCCGCGCGACAGGAGCGACAGCCGCCGCGTGACCCACGCCTGATGTTCGCGCGCGCCGTCGTCGGCCACCTTGCCGCTCGCGTCCGCCGCGAGGATCCGCTCGTTGACGAGGCCCGGTGACTGCGCGCGCGAGGCGCCGTCGGCGCGCGAAGCCTCCCAGACGAGCACGCGCTCTCCCGCGGCGCCCAGGTGAAAGCCTGACAGCAACGGCGGCGCGCTCGCATGCGCCCCCTCGGGCCGCTCGACTACGGTGTCGCCGCCGAAGCCCGGCGGCACGTCGATCGGGTGCGAGCGTCGCGCGCGGGGCGGCGTGACGGCGGCCGCGAGCGGCGCGAACCACGGGCGTGCGTCGGTGCGCCACTCGTCCCCGACGATCGGCACGACGAGCAGCGAGCGCGCGCGCGTGGCGGCGACGTACGCGAGCCGGACCGTCTCGGCTCTGTCTTCCGCGAGGACCGCGGCCGCGTGCTGGCCGAGCTCGGCGGGGGCCGCGCCGCAGAGGGGGACCGCCGCGAGGCCCGCGGCCGCGTCGACGTAGCGGGACGGCGTCGACATCGCGGCCGGGGCCATCGGATCGCACAGCACGACGACCTCGAACTCGAGCCCCTTCGCCGCGAACGCGGTCATCAGGCGCACGCCCTCGGCGCCGTCCTCGACGATCGCGGCGGGCGCGGTGGAGCGCTCCTCGGCGTCGTCGCGCAGCCGGTCGACGAACGCGCGAAACGACGTCGCGCCGGCAGAGTCGAAGCGCCGCGCGAGATCGATGCAGCGCAACAGGTTGGCGAGCGCCTGCTCTCCACCGGGCCAGATCGCGACCCCGGCGTGGAGGCGCACCGCCTCGAAGAAGCGCCCCAGCGTGTCGGCGAGCGGCCGTCGGTTGCGTCCACGGTGCAGCGCGGCCAGCACCGAGAGCGCGTCGACCACCGGCCGCGAGATCGGACGCGGGGCCTCGAGGTGGCGCGCGCGTGCGGGATCGAGCCGACCGCCGAGGTCGTCTCGCGCGACGAGCAGCGCGTCGTCGGAGAGCGCGAAGAATGGTCCCCGGAGCGCGGCGTACACCGACAGCTCGTCGTCGGGCCACTCGATCGCCGTCAGCACCCGCCGCAGCGCCACCACCTCCTCGCGATCGTGGAACGAGCGCCCGCCGACCTGCAGGTGCCGGATGCCACGGCGCGCGAGCGCCTCGACGTACGGCGCGGTGACGTCCTCGGGACCGTTCGCGAAGCGCTTGAACAGGAGGCAGATCTGGCTCGCGCGGAGGCCCGTCGGCAGGCCGAGGCGCGCGACCTCGGGAGACGACGACAGCAGCGTCCCGAGCAGCTCTGCCACCGCCTCGGGCGCGTGCGCGTGGGCCGAGTAGTCGACGATCTTGCCCCTGTCGCTGTACGGCCGCGGCGACGGCAGCGCGATCAGGTGCGTGCGCGAGGTGTCGTCTTCGGAGGTCGGCGCGAGCGGCACGTACGAGGCCTGCCCGGGCTCGCCGGTCATCAGCGGCGCGAAGGTCGCGTTGACGAGGCGCTGGATCGCGGGCGCGCTGCGGAAGCTCGAGGAGAGGTGCACCACGCGGCCGCCGGCCTCGACGATCTCGGCCTTGACCGCGTGGTAGATCGCGACGTCCGCGCGGCGGAACCGGTAGATGCTCTGCTTCGGATCGCCGACGACGAACAGCTTGCCCGGCACGAGCCGCCCCGTCTCGGGATCGCGCGAGAGCGCCGTCAAGAGCGCGGCCTGCAAGGGATCGGTGTCCTGGAACTCGTCGACCAGGAGATGCGTGAACCTCGCCGCGAGCTCGCGCCGCACGTCGATCGAGCCGTTCACGAGGTCTCGCGCCCGACGCAGCAGATCGAGGAGATCCACCTTGCCCGCGCGCGCGAGCTGCGCCTCGTAGTCGGCGACCAGCGGCCGCAGCTCCTCGCGCAGGCACGCGGCGAGATCGGCGTCGCACAGGGAGAGCGCGCCCCTCAGCTCGGCGAGCGCCTGATCGCGCGCCCGCAGCACGGCGGCGCGATCGAGGCCCTTCGCGTACAGCGCGCCCGAGCCCCGCCAGGTCAGGCTCCGCCACCGCGCGACCCCGCCCAGCTCGTGCTCGAGCCCGTCGTGATCGCGCTCGCCCCGGAGCGCCTCGCGACGATCGAGCTCGTCGAGGAACGCCTGCAGCTCCCTGAGGCCCCGTGCGCACCAGTCGTCGTGGCGGTCGGTGCGCGCGCCATAGGAAGCCGCGAGCCTCAGCCCGTCGATCGCGCGGGCGAGCGTGCCCTCGCGGTCGAACGGTCCTCGCGCGTAGCCAGCTGGAAAATCGCGGAGCTCGAGCAGCGCGCGCCCGGCCTTGAAGAGCTTCTCCCGCGGGCCGTTCTTTCCTTCGCGAGTCTTCACGTGGCGGCGCAGCACGCGCCGGATCCCCTCGGGTGGGTCGGCGAGCGCGGCCTGGTAGAAGCGCTCGAAGGCCTCGGCGTACACGGCCGTCGCCGCGTCCTCGACGGCGATCTCGAACAACGGATCGACCCCCGCCTCGACGGGGTGCTCGCGCAGCAGATCGCCCGCGAACGCGTGCAGCGTCGAGATGCGCGCCTGCTCGAGCTCGGAGAGCGCGCGGGTCAACCTCTCCGCGACCTCGGGGCTGGCCTCCGCGCGGCGCTCCTCGATGGCCCTGCGCACGCGGAGCTTCAGCTCGCCGGCGGCCTTCTCGGTGAACGTGACGGCGGCGATCGACGCGAGGTTGGCGGCGCCGCTCGACACGAGCGCCACGATGCGCTCGACCAGCGAGCGCGTCTTGCCGGTGCCCGCGGCCGCCTCGACGACGAGCGTGGTCGTGAGCTCGTCGGTGATGGCGCGGCGCGCGTCGGTGTCGATGAGCGTGGGGCTCACGGCGTGTCCCTGATGCGGCGGAGCCGCGCGAGCGGCGCGGACTCCTTGCGAGAGGTGCGATCGTGCTCTCGCGTCCCGCAGACGACGTTGAAATTGCAGAATCTACACGCGTCCGCCTTCGGATACGCCGGCAAGAACCCGCCGGACAGCGCGCCGCCGATGGCGTCGGAGAGCTGCTGGAGGGCGTCGCGGGCGGCGTCGCCGAGCGGGACCTCGACGTCGAGGAACTGCCCCGCCGACGTGCAGTAATAGAGGCGCCCTCCGACGATCGTGGCGCCTGGGAACATCTTCTCGAGCACGAGCGAGTACAAGACCGGCTGCAGCACCTCGCCGCCCTTCACCGTCACCACGTCGCGCGAGCGCGCCTTGCCGGTCTTGTAGTCGCTCGCGCGGAGCGCGCCGTCGGCGCGGCGCTCCACGAGATCGATCGATCCGCGCACCTGCAGCCCGCAGTCGAGCGCGACCGCCGAGGGGCGGCTCGCCTCGTCCTTCTCGCTCTCGTCGCGCGCAGAGAGCGGGCCGAACCCGAGCTCGAAGTACGCGGGCACCCAGGCGTGCTCGACGCTCCAGCGACGGAGCATGACCCAGAGATCGGCGCGGATCTGCTCGACGCCGTCGTCCCACACCCGCGGGATCGCCGGCGCGAGGCGCTCGCGGTACCGCGCTGCCTCCTCGCCCAGCAGTCGCTCCATCCGCGCGCGGGCGTCGTCGAGGCCGCGCGCGGAGATCGGGAGCTTGCCCTCCGCGCGCAGCTCGCGCAGCAGCCGAAAGAGCACGTCGTGCACGAGCGAGCCGCGGTCGAGCGGGCCGATCTCCTCGATGGGCTCTGGATCTTCGCGTGGAGAGAGCCGGAGCACCGCCGAGAGGAAGAACATGTACGGGCACGCCGCGTAGCCCTGCAGCGCCGTCGCCGAGTAGCTGCGAGCGCCGAGCGCGTGGCGCGCGAGGAGCTCCTGCGCCTCGGGCGCTGGCTTCACGAGCCCGTCCTCGTTGAACCACGCCGGCCGGTAGCGGCGACCCCGGGCGCGAAGGGCCCGCGCGAGGTGCGGGTTCGCCCCGAGCAGGTAGCGCGCGGTGCCGACGGTCGCCTCGGGCGGCTCGCGGAGCACGCGATCGAGGAGTGACAGATCATGCTCGGCGTCGTCGATCGCGTCGATCGCCTGCGCCGGAGCAGGCCAGCCGCGGCGGGTGGTCGTGTTCGTGCGGGCACGCGCCGACAGCGTGGCGAAATCGGGGAGCTCGCCCTCGGCTGCGCGCGCGAGCTCGAGCGCGTAGAACGACGGCAAGCGCGGGCGCGCGGTCTCTCCGTCGACGAACGAGTAGCTCGCGACCACGCGGCGCGTGGCGGCGCCGACCGCGAGCCGCAACGCGAGGCGCTCTGCCTCGGAGCGCTCGGTGTTGGTGGAGAGCGGGAGCCCGAGCGCGCGCCGTCTCCGATCGGGCAGCAGGGGATCCTCGACGACCTTGCGAGGCATCACCCGCTCGGCGAGGCCGGCGACGCAGACGACCTCGAAGGATAGCCCGCGCGCCGCGCCCACCGGCCCGACGAACACCCTCCCCTCGCGGCGATCGCTCGGGCGCTCGCTGAGCTCGGTGAGCCGCGGCGTCAGCACGAGGCGCACCTCGGACAGCGACACGTCGGCGACGTCATCCATCGGCGCGAGCTCGGCGAGCACCGACAGCACGCGGCTCGGGTCGGCGATCGACAGCGCCGCTATCCGCGTGAGCCTCGCGCGGTGCTCGCCCCACGTCGCCCGCTGCGGCAGCTCGGAGAGCTCGCGAAGGATGGGCAAGGCGAAGGCGCCGAGCTCGGCGAGCGCGCCCAGCTCGCGCTCGATCGCCGCGTGCCGGCCGGTGTCGGGCTCCTTCAGCCCCGCGAGCTCGAGCTCGAGCTTGGCGCGGAGACCGTCGAGGCGGCGCGTCCAGCGATCGAGACCTCCGATCACGGCCGACTCGACCAGCAGTCGCTCCCACATCCGCGGCGCGCGCACCGGCGGCGGCGCGTCGGGCCGGGGCTCGGAGTCATCTTCCGGGTCGACGTGCGGATCGACCGCGCGGAGCGCACGCGGGAGCTGCTCATCGTCGGGCGGAGAGAAGTCCTCCCCTGCGATGGGCGCGCCGACGGCGTCTCGCCGCGGCACGACGCCGAGCGACAGGTACTCGGCGAAGCGCCGCGCGGAGAGGCGCGCCTCGGCGCATCCGATCAGCGCGAGCAGCGCGCGCCCCGAGGGATCGGGCCGACGCGCGCCGTCGGCGAAGTGCGCGGGCACCCCCGCGCGCCGCAGCGCCTCGACGAGGTGCGCGCGGTGGGTCTCGCCCGACCTGGTGAGCACGGCCATCTGATCGAAGCGCCCGCCCGCGTGCGCCTCGCGCTGCAGGCACCGCGCGATCTCGACGCACTCGAGCGCCTCGCCCGCCGCCGCCGAGAAGCTGACCGAGTCGTCGTCCGGGCCGCGCTCGACCTCCGGCTCGAACAGCCCGCGCTGCAGCCTCCCGAGCGCGCCGGCGTGGCTCGGCGGCGCGTGCGACGGCGTGACGCCGAGCTCTCGAGACAGGGCCGCGACGCTGCGATCGTCGCCGCTCGGCGCTGTCGCGAGCGCGACGCGCCCTCGCGCGAGCTCACCCACGAAGCGCGCCTCCAGCGTCGTCCACACCGGCACGTCGAGCAGGCACAGCGGCAGCGAAGAGCTCGGTCGGGCGCGCAGCGCGTCGCAGGCCGCCACGAGGACGTGCGCGCGATCGGCGAGCCGCGCCGCGGTGAGCTCCGCCTCGTAGAGCCGCAGCGCGGCGGCGAGCTCGTCGTCGGCGAGGTCGTCCGCGACGACGCCCGCGAGGCGCAGCTCTCGCAACGTCCGCCCCAGCGCGCGCGACAGGCCCGGGAGCTCGCCGACCGGCGCGAAGCGGCCGAGGCGCCCGTCTCTGCGCAGCCGCAGGGCCACGCGCGCCGCGAGCGCCTCGTCGGCGAGCGCGGACACCGGCGTCCTGGCGTCGCGCGCGAGCGTGTCTGCGGCGAGCTCGACCGCGAGGCGCCCGAGGCTCGCGCGCCTCCACCCGAACGTCGCGCCGACCTCGCGCGCCGCCGCCCGCGCGAGGTCGCTCGCGATCTCGGTGGTCGCGGCGACTATCGACAGCTCCCTGCCGCGCCCCTCGCGGATCAAGAACGCCGTCGCGGCGGCCCTGCGCGCGGCCGCCGAGGCCGAGACGACGAGCGTCGTCAAAGCACGACGTCGAGCATCTGGAGGCGCGTCAAGAGATCTTCGAGCGCGCGCGCATAGTCGTCGATGAGCATGTCGAGGCAGACCACGAAGCGATCGCCGTCGACCGACTCGACCGAGCCGCTGACCGGGAGCTCGACGTCGGCCGCGGACAGCACGGCCGCGAGCTCGACGCCCTTCGCTGGCAAGTTGCCGTCGCCGCGCGCGACGTGCAGCCACTCGTTGGACATCCGGAGGACCTCGCGCGGCGCCCCGTCGTCGAGCCGGAGCCGCACGGGCAGGTGCTTCGGGACGTCGAGCAGGTAGTGCCCCTTCTTGTTCTGCTCGATGAGCGCGTCCATCTGCTCGTAGATCAGGCGCGAGAGCGGCGTCTCCTCGGCCTCGAGCAGCGCGTCGCGCATGCGCTTCATCGCCTTCTGGGTCTGGATGATGTTGCTGCGCATCTCCGCGATCAGCCGGCCGTCGCGCACCACCTTGTCGGCGACGAGCCGCAGCAGGTTGTGGTGAAACGGGAAGCCCACGTCGCCGTGCGCCTCGAAGAACTTGATGAGCGCGGCGACGCCGATCGTCAGCACCTCGCAGTCGGTCGCCGCGACCGCGGTCGTCGCGCGCTCGAGCCCGACGACGGTGCCAAGCTCGCCGACCGGCTGGATGGGCTTCAGGCGAAAGCGCTCGACCTCGCCATCGCGGATCGACACCTCACCGGCGACCAGCAAGAGGAACTTGTCGGCCAGCTCTCCCTGGCGAAACAGCGTCGTGCCCGCCGCGAGCGCGCGGCGGTCGAACGTCGCGAGCAGCCGCTCGAGGTGCTCGTCGGTGATCTGGTGAAACAGCGGCAACGCGCGCAGGTCGGCGGGGAGAACGGGCATCGCGCGGAGGACAGTATCCGGGCGTGTCCCGAAAGTCACCCGCGCACCGGACGGGTTCGCGTTCTCGCCTGGTTGCTGCTAGCGTGGCCGGAGCCGCGACCGGCCGGTCGAGGCGCACCTCGACACTTCTGTTGGAGAAATTGGGATGAAATCGAAGAACACATTCATGCTTGGCGTAGGGCTGTGCCTCGTCTCGGCGGCGCTCGTGACCGCGTGCGACGACGCCGAGGACAACACGGCGCAGACGGGGACGGCGGGCAAGGCTGGGTCGACGACGGGCGGCGCGGGCAGGTCGGGCTCGGGCGGCGCGACCGCGGGCTCGGGCGGCGCGACCGCGGGCTCCGGCGGCACGGGCGCGTCGGCGGGCTCTGGCGCAGCGGCGGGGTCGGGTGGCTCTGGCGCAGCGGCGGGCTCCGGCGGCTCTGGCGCGGGGGCGGGAGCAGGCGGCGCGGGCGGCGACTCCGGCGCAGGCGGCGCGGGCGGCGACCCCGGTGTCGGCGGTGCGGGCGGCGACGCGGGCGCGGGCGGCGGAGGTGGAGCCGGCGGCGGCGGCGGCTCGCCGAACGCTTCGGTCTCGTTCGCTCACCTCTCCGTCGACGGCGGCGACGTCAAGGTGTGCGCGGCCCCCGCCGGCACTCCGCAGGGCATCGACGCGCTCACGACCTTCACGGGCGGCGGGCTGACGAAGCTCGCGTTCATGGAGGTCACCGCGCACATCCCCAACATCCCGCCGGGCACCTACGACTTCAGCGTCGTCGACGCGGCCGACACCTGCCCGTCGTCGGGCACCCCGCTCGCCACGGCGAGCAACGTCACCTTCGCGGCGGACACGTCCTACACCGTGATGGC
The DNA here is from genome assembly GCA_963169165.1 of Myxococcota bacterium. Taxonomy (GTDB): domain Bacteria; phylum Myxococcota_A; class Polyangia; order Polyangiales; family Polyangiaceae; genus JADLFU01. The sequence continues at coordinate 10,316 of CAUJFL010000129.1, forward strand.
GATCGGCGCGAAGGCCGGGATGACGCTCGTCGTCGCGACCGACACCACCGAGCCCCTGCCGGGCAACGCGCTCGCCCGCTTCGTCCACGCGGCGAGCGTGCTCCCGATCCCCGTCGACCTCGGCGAGGTGGCGGGCGCCGGCTTCACGACGATCTGGACGAACGCGGCCTATCCGGGCGTCGGGATGACCGCTTCGTTGCCGGGGGACGCAAACGGCTACGTCACTCTGGACGCGAGGGGCTACACCCTCGGGGTCGGCGCCAATCCAGCCGCGGCGGCCACCTTCAAGTCGAGCACCGAGGTGCTCTTCGATTCCGGCGAGATCGCGACCATCTATGCGGTCGACTCTGGCGGATCGATCCCCGCCATGGGCCTGAAGTGCCATGAGGCGCCCCTCACCGCTCCGACCCCGCTGTTGCTCTCCTGCGACCCCATCAAGCTCGTGCCAGGGCCCTGAACGGGCAGCCGAGACACACGAGAAAATCACGGGGCGCTCGCGACGCGAGCGCCCCGTGGTCTTTTTGTCTCGCCGCGGCGCTATTTCTTCGTCGCGACGAGCACGACGGTCACGCCGTCGACGATCTGCTGATCGACCTGCCCGGGCACGGTGATCGTCCGGGCCATCTGGACGCTCTCGGCCGTGCCGATGAACGAGCCCGACGTCCAGACCGACACCTTCACGTCGAACGCCTTCGCGGTGCTCGCGTACTTCGTCGTCGAGGTGCCAGACGCTCGCCCCGACGAGAACGCGCAGACCACGCCGTTGGCGTTGCAGGTGACGATCGCGGTCGACGCGGTCTGGCCCACGATCGTGAGCGACCACGTCTCGTCGGGCGCCCCCTCGCCGCCGACGAGCGAAAGCTTCGACGCGCTCGGATCGGACGAGAGTCCGCCCGTGCACGCCGACCACGTGCTGCCGTCGACGAGCTGCATCGAGCCGGTCGCCGCCGGCAACCCACCCGCATCGCAGGTGGAGCCACCCGCGCCTCCGCTGCCTGCGCTCGAGCCACCACTGCCTCCGCCCGCACCTCCGCTGCCTGCGCTCACGCCTCCGCTGCCCCCGCTCGCGCCTCCGCTGCCTGCGCTGGAGCCACCACTGCCTGCGCTCGCGCCTCCGTTGCCCGCGCTCGCGCCTCCGCTGCCCGCGCTCGCGCCTCCGCTGCCTGCATGCGCACCACCGCTGCCCGCGCTCGCGCCTCCGCGGCCTGCGCTCGCGCCTCCGCTGCCTGCGCTCGCGCCTCCGCTGCCTGCGCTCGCGCCTCCGCTGCCTGCGCTCGCCCCTCCGCTGCCTGCGCTCGCGCCTCCGCTGCCTG
>CAUJFL010000130.1 GCA_963169165.1 Myxococcota bacterium
CGCTGCGGCAGCCCGAGGTCAACGTCGCGCTCGGGTGCCGCTACCTCGGTGATCTGCGCGAGCGCTGGTCACAGCAGCCGATGCTCGCGATCCCTTCCTACAACGCGGGCCCCAACGCGCCCGCGCGCTGGCTCCGCGCGAGCCCGATGATCGAGCTCGACGTCTTCGTCGAGAAGATCCCGTTCGACGAGACGCGCGCGTACACGAAGCGCGTGATGAAGAGCTACGCGGCGTACCTCGCGCTGTACGAGCCCGAGCGCCTCGACGAGGTGCTGCGCACGCCGCTGCGAGCCGATCCGTCGATCGGCGCGGCGGGCGCGGGCGGGGCGTCGCCGTGACGTCCGAAGCGGCGCGCATGGTCGGCGCGCGCCTCGCGGGGAGATACCGCCTCGTGCGGCTGCTCGGCGAGGGCGGCATGGGCGCCGTCTTCGAGGCCACCAATTTCGATGGGACGGCCAGGTGCGCCGTCAAGGTGCTCTCGCCAGTCTTTCGCGACGATCCCGACGTCAAATCACGCTTCTTCGACGAGGCGCGCGCCGCGTCTCGCCTCGAGCACCCCGGCATCGTGCGCGTGTTCGAGGCCGGCACCGCCGAGGACGGCACGCCGTTCTTCACGATGGAGGTGTGCGAGGGTCAGTCGCTCGGCGGGCCGATCTCGACGCGCGCGCCGCTGCCCCCCGAGGTCGTGGTGCCGCTCGGCAGGGCGGTGCTCGCGGCGCTCGGCCACGCGCACGAGCGAGGCGTGATCCACCGCGATCTGAAGCCGGAGAACGTCTTCTTCTCGGGCGAGCCGTCGCGCCCCGCGGTCAAGCTGCTCGACTTCGGGCTCGCGCGCGTGATGGACGCGGCGGGCGGCGTCGGGCGGCGCACGCGGACCGGGATGCTGCTCGGCACCCCCGGGTACATCGCGCCCGAGCAGCTCGGCGACGCCCGCGTGGCCGACGCGCGCAGCGATCTCTACAGCGTCGGCGTGATGCTGTTCGAGCTGCTGTCAGGCCGAGATCCCTTCCCGTCGGCGAACCCGTTCGAGAAGCTCACGATCATGCTGACCGCCGAGGCGCCGCGCATCGCGGACGCGGCGCCGTGGCTCGCGCCGTTCGACGCGTTCTTTCGGCGCGCGCTCGCTCCGGAGCCGCGGCTGCGCTTCGGCTCTGCCCGCGAGATGAGCGACGCGCTCGCCAGCGCGGCCGGGGTGGTCATCGCCGCCGCCCCGTCACCCGCGCCCTCCACCGCCCACACGACGCGGCCGCCGCCCACGCAGCAATCGCCCCGTGGAGACGCGGCGACGCAGCTGTCGATCCAGGCCGTGCAAGCGCACGACGTCGCGGCGCCGCCGTCGGTGCGGGTGATCTCGCAGCGCGACCTCGGCCGCGCGAAGCGGCGGCGCGCGCTCACCGTCGCGGGCGCGGTGCTCTTCGCGCTCGCGGCCGTCGTCGCCGCGCTGGTGCTGTATGCCTCCTGAGCGTCGCGCGCTCGTCGTCGCGCTCGTCGCGCTCGCGTCGGCGCTGCTGAGCGCGGCCCCGTCGGCCTCTGCGTCACCGGTGTTCGGCGTGGTCGACCTGCACGTCGATCTGCCATTTCAGGCGCAATTTCGCGGCAAATCTCCGCTCGACGCGGGTCAAGCGACGGCGCGCGCGCTCGCCGCCGGACACGTCGAGGGGCTGGTGCTCCCGCTGTTCGTCCCCGAGCGACTCGGCGCCGATCCCGACCAGCTCGCCGCCGTCCACCGCGCCGCCGTGTCGCTCCGCGCGCGACCTCCGTTCGCGCCGCTGCCGGGGGACGACACGCCGCGCACGCAGACCTGGCTCTCGATCGAGGGCGCGCGCACGCTCTCGGCCTCGCCGACCGACATCGCCGCGTGGGTCGACCGGGGCGTGCGCGTCGTCGGCCCCATCCACGGCTCGGACAGCCCGCTCGGTGGCTCGGCGACAGGCGCGCGGCGAGGCGGGCTCACCGACGCGGGCCGCACCCTCGCGCGCGCCGCGCTGAAGAGGGGCGCGCTCCTCGACGCGTCTCACGCCTCCGACGCCGTCTTCGACGAGCTCTTGTCGCTGTCGCGCGACGCGGGCGCGCCGCTGCTCGTGACCCACTCGAGCGCGCGCGCCCTCACCCACCACCGCCGCAACCTCGACGACGATCGGCTGCGCGCGCTCGCGGCGACCGGCGGCGTCGTGGGCGCCAACTTTCACGCGCCCTACGTCGCGCGGCGCGGGCCGGCCACGCTCGTCGACGTCGTCGCGCACCTCGAGCACCTGGTCGCGGTCGCCGGCGAGGACTCGGTCGCGCTCGGCAGCGACTTCGACGGCGACATGCGCCCCCCGAAGGGCCTCGCGTCGGCGGCCGATTTCCCCGCGCTCGCCCGCGCGCTGCTCGCCGCGGGCTGGAGCGACGCGCGCGTGCGCAAGGTGTTCTCGCAGAACGCCAGGCGCGTCCTCGGCCCTCCTCGGTGACCGTCGCGAGCGCGAGAAAGCACGTATCCTCCGGCGGCAGATGTCACGGGAGGCGCTGGCGGGGGAGATCGCGGGGTTTCGGTTCGCGCAGCTCGGGCGCACGACGCTCGCGATCCGTGGCGACCTCTCCCGCTTCGTCCCGGGCTCGTACCGCGTGCTGCTCGCGCGCATCGAGCGGGCGCTCGTGCACACCCGCCTCGCGCCGGCGCAGGCGGTCTTCTATCTGCCCGAGCTCATCGGGATGAGCAACCCGTTCGACATCGGCGGCGCCGCCGCCTCGTACGCGCAGCGTCACCCCGAGCTGAAGAGCGTCTACATCGTCGCGCCGAAGCGCGGCGCGGTCACCGTCGTGGTCGACGCGTTCGCGCGGGTGCTCCCCGGGTTCGATGTCCGGCTGCTGCGGGACGTCGACGAGGCCACGCGCGCGCTGCGTGTGCGCGACGTCGAGCTGCCGCTCGACTGGCCCGAGCGACTGCCGCGCGCCTTCGCCGACCCGTTCCCCTCCTCTCGATGAAGCGCGCCGTTCGAAAGGTGTTAGAGACGCGCGCACTTCCATGCGCCGACGCGCCGCCCTCCTCGCCGCCTCCGTGCTCGCGCTCTCCGCGCGTGCGCAGGCCGACCCCTGCTCGCCGACCAACCGCCTCTCGACCTGCGTCGACTCGGACGTGCTGTGGCCACGGGCCGGCTCGGGGACGTTCGCGCAGGTCGGCGGGGCGACGCTCACGCCGCCGGGGCGCATGGGGTTCGGCGTCGTCACCGCGTACCAGAAGCGCCCGATCGTCCTGACCCTCCCGTCGACCGATCCGAAGGGCTCCGAGGCCGCCGCGATCGACGATCAGCTCAACGCGACTTTCTTGTTCTCCGCGGGGGTCTTGCCGCGCCTCGAGCTCGACGCGGCGGTGCCGTTCACGCTCTGGCAGACCGGCGTCGGAGACAGCCCCTTGAAGGAGCAGCAGCCCGGCGGGCTCACGCGGAGCGTCCCGCGCGACCCGCGCGTCGGCCTCACCTTCGCCGCGCTGCCGCGCCCGGTCACGACCCGCGACGGGCTCGCGGTCGTCGCGCGCGCCGACGCGGTGCTGCCGTTCGGTGACGAGAGGCTCTACGCTGGTCAATCGGGGTTCGGCTTCGCGCCCAGCGTCGCGGCCGAGTGGCGAGGTGGCGCGTTCCTGATCGGCGTCGACGTGGGCGCGCGCGTGCGCAAGACCAGCGAGCTGTCGGGCACGCGCGTCGGGTCACAGCTGGTCGAGGCCATCGGCGCCTCGTACGACGTGCTCCGCGACGAGCGCCTCGCGGTGACGGCCGAGGTGTTCGCGCTGCAGGGCCTCGCAAGACAGGCGGTCGTCGTGCGAGACGGCGCGGGCGCGCTCGTCGACGGCGGCTCCCGATCGTCGCACATGCCCGCGAGCTTCTTGATCGGCGCGCGCAGCTCCCCGGCCTTCGCGGGCGATCTGTCCTTCTCGCTCTCCGCCGGCAGCGCGATCCCGCTCTCGGACAACGACGCCACCAGCCCGAGGCTCCGCGTCGTCGGCGCGATGCGCTACGCGCCGCTCGGCCGCGACCGCGACCGCGACGGCGTGCTCGACCGTGACGATCGCTGCCCCGACGAACCCGAGGACCGAGACGGTTTTCAAGACGACGACGGCTGCCCGGATCTCGACAACGACGGCGACGGGATCCCCGACGAGCGCGATCGTTGCCGCGACGCCCCCGAGGACAAGGACGGATTTCAGGACGAAGACGGCTGCCCCGAGCCCGACGACGACGGCGACGGCGTGCTCGACGCCGACGATCAGTGCCGCGGCGAGCCCGAGGACAAGGACGGCTTTCAAGACGAAGACGGCTGCCCCGAGCCCGACAACGACAAGGACGGCATCCCCGACAAAGACGACAAATGCCCCAACGGCGCCGAGGACATGGACGGGTTCCGCGACGAGGACGGCTGCCCCGATCCTGACAACGACGTCGACGGCATCCCCGACGAGCGCGATCAGTGCCCCAACGAGCCCGAGGACAAGGACGGCTTCGAGGACGAGGATGGCTGCCCCGAGCCCGACAACGATCTCGACGGTGTCCTCGACAGGCTGGACAAGTGCCCCAACGATCCCGAGACGATCGACGGGATCGACGACGAGGACGGCTGCCCCGAGCCCGGCGCGAAGCCGCTCGTGTCCATCGAGAAGGGAAAGGTCGTCACGACCGTCGCGCTGTCGTTCCGCCCGGGCCAGTCCAAGGTGACGCCCGAGCTCGAGAGGGGCCTTCGGATGGCGGCGCAGCGCGCGCGCGGCACGCGCGATCTCGGCAGCGTGATCGTCGAGACCTTCGGTGACGCGGGCATGGCGCCGGCCCGCGCCGAGAAGCTGGCGCTCGAGCGCGCTGAGGCCGTGCGCGCCATCCTCGTGAAGGTCTTCGAGCCCGACGCGCTCACGGTCGCCGCCGGCGACGTGGGGCAGCGACGCGCGCCGAGGGCGCCGCACGTCGAGCTCTCGATCGTCGCCAAGCGCCCCGCCAAGGCGCGCACGAAGGCGCCCAAGTGAAGCTGCTCGAGCTCGCGCCGGGCGACGACATCGTGCAGGCGCTCGCCGCGCATGGCGGCTCGTGGGTCACGGCCAACGGGCACGTCGAGGGCGTCGAGCTGCGCGTCCCGACCGAGCACTCGGACGTCACGCGCGCGCTTCGCGGGAGGTGGACGCTCGTGAGCCTCGGCGGCGCGCCCCCCGGCCCGCTCACCGCGGCGCTCGCGCGCGCCTCTGATACCGGCCTCGAGCTGGTCGGTGGCGTGCTGATCAAGGCGCGCTCGTCGGGCGTGACCGCGACCGTGGCGCGCGTCGAGCGCGACGAGCTCGAGCCGGCGCGGCAGCCAGCGCGAGCGCGGCGCGAGGTCCCCGCGGCGCGCGACGACGCTTCGCCGAGCGCCCTGCCCGTCGGCTGGTCCGCGGTCGCGGCGGCCAGCGACGCCCGCGTCGACGACGAGCCGCTGTCCGGCACGGAGGACGAAGACGAAGACGACGTCCCGCGCGCCGGCGACCGCGTGGATCACTTCTCGTTCGGGCTCTGCGAGGTGCTGATGAGCGACGGCGAGCGCCTCAAGATCCGAGATCTCAAGGGCCCAGGGCGTATCCGCGAGATCGCGCTGTCGGCGCTGAACGTCGAGCGCACGAGGAGCGACGGGCCCAAGCGCGGCTTCCGCTTGATGCGACGCACGTAGAGCCGGAGGGCCCGCGCGTGACCTCCCCGACGGGCGCGCCTCGGCGCTAGAGTGCGCCGCGATGAGACCCGCCGTGGCGTCGCTGCCTCTCGTGCTCGCGTGCGGCGGCGTGCTCGACCTGCCGCCTCCGGGCGCGAGCACCGCGGGCGCGGCGGGCTCGAGCGCGGCGGGCTGGAGCGCCGCTGGTTCGGGCGTCGCGGGCGCGGCCGGAGCGCACGCGGGCAAGGCGAGCGCGGACCCGAACATCAAGGCCCCGCCCGCTCCGAGCCCGGGCGCCCCCGCCGGTGACGATCCCGGCGCCAACGTGCAGGCGGTGTCGCGGCTCGAGCTGGGCACCGACGCGTCGCGGATCCACGCCATCGCCTACTCGGTCGACGGCCTGCGCTTCACGACGCCCGACGCGCCGGGACACTGTCGTCCGCGCGAGGGCGCGAAGGCGCTCGACGTGGTCGTCGACGGCCCGATGGGCGAGGACAATTCATTTGGCAAGCTGGTCGCCCCGATCATCGCGGGGTTCACGCCGGACGCGCAGGCCAAGCTCGACGCCTCGATCGCCGAGGGCACCTTCTCGCTGCTCGTCCGCGTGCCGCACCTGGGCGCCCAGTCGAGCTACGCGGGGCTCCCGGCCGAGCTGTTCGCCGCGGGCGGCATGCGCGACGCCGAAGGCGAGCTCATCGCCCCCACCGACTGGAGCAGCTACGCGTGGGAGCCGCTGCCCTCCTCGCTCGAGAGTACGGCGGGCGAGGGCGACGCGCTCCGCTCGAAGGTGAGGTTCCCGTCGAGCTGGGTCTCCGGCGATCGCTGGGTCTCCGGCGCGCCGTCGACGCTGTCTCTCGGCCTCACCGTCTCGGGTCAGACGCTGCAGCTCGAGGTGCGCGAGGCGCGGATGTCACACGCGCTCGACGCCTCCCGCGACCACGGCGAGGCGGGCGTCATCTCGGGCGTGCTAGGCGCCGAGGCGCTCGGCGCGAGCGTGCGCGCGCTCGCGGGCAAGGCCTCGCCCTCGCTGTGCAAGGGCGCGCTCATCGACACCATCGTCCTGCAGGTCGAGGCGGCGTCCGACATGATGCAGGACGGCACCCAGGATCCCGGCGCCACCTGCGACGGGATCTCGATCGGCCTCGGCTACCAGACGAGGCGCTCCCGCGTCGGCAAGGCCGCGCCGGCGAGCGGCACCAGCAACCCCTGCCCGTTACGAGGCTCCATGTTCACGACGCTCCCCACCGAGGTGTCCATCTACGAGGTGTCCCCGCGCGCTGGCCTGCAGAACGAGTCCGCCTACGTCACGACCGACGGCAAGCGGCGCCTGGTCGAGGCGCTCGTCTCCGCCGGCC
>CAUJFL010000131.1 GCA_963169165.1 Myxococcota bacterium
TGAGCGAAGCCAGCGCCGCCGCCACGTGGGGCTGTGCGAGGAGCGTCGCGATGACCTCGTGCTCCGTGCTCGGCATGCGCCGCGAAGAGCACGCGCCGCGCCAGCGCCAATTGCCTGTTTTTGTAGGCTCTCCGGGTGGACCTGGACGCGAGGTCCAGTGGACGGGGCGTTCAGCTCAACGCTCGGCGCTGGCGCGGGGCTTCGGGACCTCTGCCGCGCCTGGCTCTTCATCGATCGGGAACCTCAGCTCCTGCGCGTCCCTCCCACGTACCACCGAGATCCGAAGCTCGGGCGCGAGCACCAGCGAGCGGAAGACCTCGAAGAACTGGAACGGATCCTCGATCTTCTTTCCGTTCACGCGCGTGACGACGTCGCCGGGCCTGATCGCGCCGGCGGCCAGCTCGGCGTCACCGATCTGGACGATCTCCCAGCCTGCGAACCTGCCGGTCGACGGATCCCGCGCAGGACGCACGTCGAGCTTGGCGAGGAACGCGGGCGGGCCCGCCGAGACGATCTCGACGACGTCCTCGCGGCGAAGGTGCCCGGCGGGGACGGGGCGCTTCGCCTTCACCGGTGCGACGGCGGACACCTCGTCGGCGACGGGCACGCGGGGCGCGCGGGGCGGCTCGGCCGGAGCGCTCGCGGCGCACGCGGGGATGATGGCGAGGGCGAGCGGGAAGAGCAGCCGATGATCCACCCGCGTCACATGGATCGAACTCCGCGCGCGGGCCAACTTCCGCTAATGCCTCGCGCGTGAACACCCCGTTCGATCGCCTCGGAGGCGAGGCCAGGGTCCGCGCGCTCGCGGAGCGATTCTACGACGTGATGAGCGACGAGGAGCCCGAGCTCGCGCGGCTGCACGAGGTCGACGCCGCGGGTCGCGTCGCCCGCGGGCCGAGAGCGCGGTTCGCGCTGTTCTTCATCGGCTGGCTCGGTGGCCCACAGACCTACATGGAGCTCCACGGCCACCCGCGCCTGAGGATGCGTCACGCCGCGGTCCAGGTCACGCCCGCCATGCGGGACGCGTGGGTCCGCGCGATGCGCCGGGCGATGGATGACGAGCGCGTCGACGGCGATCTCCGCGCGTTCCTCGATCAGCGGCTGCTCGAGGTCGCGAACATGCTGGTGAACACCGACGGTTGAGCGTGTAGATCTGGCCGACGCGCCCGCGCGTCAGAGAGGGACCATGAAACACAGGAAGACCACGCTGCTCTTCGCGTTGCCGCTCGCCCACGCCCTGATGGGGTGCGCGTCGACCACCCCGCTCGTGCAGAGCGAGCTGCCGCTGCGCCGAGTGGTCATCTACCGCAACGGGGTCGGCTACTTCGAGCGCGCGGGGCAGGTCAACGCGCCCGAGGTGCGCTTCAAGCTGAGGCAGGGCGAGGTCGGCGATTTCCTGGCGACGATGGCGGTGATGGAGGCGGGCGGCAGCTCGGTGAAGAGCGCGTCGTTCCCCATGAAGCTCGACGAGCCCGACGACGAGCCTGACGAGCCCATCGGGCCCTACTTGAAGCCCGTGCGCGTCCCCAAGAAGAAGGACCCGAACGGCCTCGTCGACGTCCTGCTGATGCTCGACGGCAAGCGCCATGATCTGCAGGTCGGCTACGTCGGTGAGATGCCGGTGTGGCGCCCGTCGTACCGACTCGTGATCCAGCCGGGAGGCGTCGCGGACCTGCAGGCGTGGGGAATCGTGCAGAACGTGACCGGCGAGGACTGGACCGACGTGCGGCTGTCGCTCGTGGCCGGAGCGCCGCTGTCATTCCAACCTACGCTCGGCGACGCGGTCATCCCACCTCGACCGACGGTCACGGACAGCGGCGAGGTGATCGGCGCGATGCCGGGCGCAGAGACCTCACTCGCCCCTGAACCCGCGCCGGCGCCAGCGCCGCCGCCTCCTCCTCCGGCCGCCAAGCCGATGGGCCCGAGCGGCTCGGGGCTGGGCGGCGTGTCCAAGACGGCCGAGAAGGCCGACAAGAAGAAGCTGCGAGCCCCCCGGGCGTCGGTGCGTTCCGGCGCGCGCGGCGGCGGGCGGGCCGCGCGCGGCGATTTCGACGACGAGGCGCCGAAGCGCGAAGCGGCCGCCGACGCGCCTTCGGCCGCGGCGCCGATGGAACCCTCCGCGCGGCAGGCGGTCAGCCGCCCGCGCAACCTCGCGTCGCTCGCCGCGATCGCGATCGAGGGCAGCACCACGCGCTACGACATCCCGGTCGCCGTCAGCGTCCCTGACAAGAGCGCGACGATGGTGATGCTCGTCTCGACGCGCGTGCCGGGCGAGAGCGTCTTCCTGTTCGCGCCCGCGCCCGGCGTCCCCGACTCGCACAGCCACCCGTTCCGCGTCGCGCGGTTCACGAACCAGACGGCAGGGCTGCTCGAGCGCGGGCCGATCGCGGTGTTCGAGGAGGGCGCGTTCCTCGGCTCGGGGCTCGTCGAGCCGCTGCCGCCCGGCGCGACGACGACGGTGCCGTTCGCGCTCGAGCGCGCGATCGCGGTGGAGAGCACGAGCAAGATCACCGAGGAGGGCGCGCGCGTCGCGCGCATCGAGGGCGGCGGCCTCACGATCGAGCGAGATCTGCAGTTTCGCATGATCTACACCTTCAAGAACGGCGGCGATCAGAAGGCCAAGGTGATGGTCAAGCACCCGCGGCACGGCGGCACGCGCCTCTACCAGCCGCCGACCGGGACCGAGGACAACGTCGGCACGGGCGCCGCGCTCGTGCCCGGCGAGCTCGGTCCGCACGCGAAGATCGAGCTGAACGTCGACGAGCGTCAGACGATCTCGCGCGGGGTCGATTGGTTCTCCGAGCTCGCGAACGAAGCGGTCCTGGCCTACGTCGCGGACAGCCGCGCGGACGCGACCGTCGTGGCCCAGCTGAAGAAGCTGTGGGAGCTCCGCCCCGCCTTGCTCAAGTCGATGGAGGAGCAGGCCAAGCTCGACATCGAGGAGCAGGAGCTGCTCCGCAGCACCGCCGAGACGCGCGAGAACATCAAGGCCATCGAGAAGAACCCGCAGGCCGCGGTCCTGCGAAAAGAGCTCACCGATCGCCTCCAGAAGGACTCGGGGCGCCTCAACGAGATCAACAAGCGCAAGGTCGAGGTGCGGCTGACGCTCAACGAGCAGCGCGTTCGCTTCAACGATCAGGTGAAGGCCATCCGGCTGACTCAGGGGCTCCCGGCGCCGAAGTGACGCGCGCAGCGGCGTGGCTCGTCGTGCTCGCGCTCGCGGTCGCGGGGTGCCGCGACGGGCGCCGACGGGACGGCGCGTCCTCGCAGGCGTCGAGCGATGCGGCCGGGGCGCCTCGCTTCGCGCGCGGCCAGCTGGAGGCGCATTTCGCGAAGCACGGCGCGGAGCTGGGCGCGGCGACGAAGGAGGAGTACCTCGCGCGCGCCCAGGCGCTGGTCCGCGGCGGGCCCGGGATCGACACGCTCACGCAGGGCGACGGCGACACCTGCTTCTTCGAGGAGGCGACCGGCGAGCTCGCGGTCGTCTCGGCGAGGCGGGTGCTGCGCACGTACTTCAAGCCGCGCGACGGACGGCGGTACTTCGAGCGTCAGCGAGGGCGCTGACCGCGGCCCCCCCACGAAGGCCGAGACGCGCGCCCGGACGGCGCGGTAGGCTGGAAGCAAACCTTCGAGGGGGCCTTGATGATCACGATCCGACGACTGCTGGTGCTGGGTGGCCTGGGAGCGATGGTGTGCTGTTTGCCGTCGCTCGGGTGCGGCGGTGGAGGGGACGGCGCCGAGGGAGCGCCGCCCGCGTCGGCCGCCGGTGCGGGGGGCGGCTCGGCAGGCGGGGCCGGCGCGGGCGGACAGGCCGGCAAGGCTGGTGGGGCCGGTCAGGCTGGACAGGCAGGGGCAGGCGGCGCGGGGCAGGCGGGCGCGGGCGGGGGACACGCAGGGAGCGCTGGAGCCGACGCGTGCAAGGGCGCGGCGGACTGTCCCACGGCCGCCGCCGTCCCCGCCGGGTGCGCGGAGCCCTTCTGTGACGCCGGCGTCTGCAGGCTGCGCGGGCGCGACGCCGACGGCGACGGCTACCGCACGAACCTCTGCAAGGCCGCGCAGGCGGGGACCGTGATCCTGCTCGGTGATGACTGTGACGACACCTCCGGCAAGGTGAACCCGAAGGGCTGGGACGGCCCCGCCGGCGACGGCCACACGGACGCGTGCGGCGACGGCGTCGACCAGGACTGCAGCGGGATCGAGGGCGACGGCAAGACCGCCGCGGGCGCCACCTGCACGTGCACCCCGGGCGACGTCACCCAGTGCGCGGAGCGTGACAACGGTCAGAAGATCACTTTCCCGGGGGGCAAGCCCGTCGGATCGTGCAAGTACGGCGCGAAGACGTGCCTCGCGGGCGGCACCTGGAGCCCGTGCACCGGCGCGGTCGAGCCCGCCCAGGAGCTCTGCGACGGCGCCGACAACGACTGCAACGGCGTGATCGACAACGACGCGATCGGGCAGGCGGTCCACTACCTCGACGCCGACGGCGACGGCCACGGCGACGCGCTCACGCCCGGCAAGCCGTCGTGCCAGCCGCCGACGCCGCTGTGGAAGAAGGGCATCGTCCCCGACGACTGCAACGACTCCGATCTCGCCGTCTACCCGACCGCGTGGGACGGCCCCCAGGCCGCGAAGACCACGGCGGGCATCGTCGGCACGCTGAAGGCCGAGTTCTGGCAGTGTGGCGGGCAGCCCCAGTGCCTAGCGGACGCGTTCGTCGGCCCCCCCCTCGGCGCGCGCCAAGACTACCAGGTCAACGGCAACTGGGGCAGCGGCAGCGGCCACGCCGCGCTCACCAACGGCGACTACTGGTCGGCGCGCTGGACGGGCAAGGTGAAGGCAGGGGCGGCGGGCACCTACACGTTCTACGTGCGCAGCGACGACGGCAGCAGGCTCTGGGTCAAGGGGCAACCCTTGATTGACAAGTGGGTGCCGCAAGGCCCGACCGAACACTCCGGCGCGATCGCGCTCGCGGCCGGCGAGGAGGTAGACCTCGCGCTCGAGTACGTCGAGCTCGCCGTCTCCGCCGTCGTCCAGCTGCAGTGGGAGGGGCCAGGGCTGTCGAAGCGGATCCTCTCTTCGATGTCCGAGCCCACGCAGGGCGACCACCCCGACAGCTGTGACGGCGTCGACAACAACTGCGACACGCTCGTCGACAACATGCAGGTGCAGGACGGCGGCAAGACCGTGTTCTGCGGCGCGTGCCAGGCGGGCACGGCCCGGCCCTGCGGCGTCACCCGGGGGACGTGCAAGTCTGGCGTCCAGCTCTGTCTCCCGAGCGGCCAGTGGGACACCGCCTGCTACGGGGCCGTCGACCCGGTGACCGAGATCTGTGACGGAAAGGACGAGGACTGCGACGGCCTGATCGACAACAAGCCTGGCGGGTGCCCGTGCCAGATCGGCGCGGTCGAGAGCGACTGCGGCGTCTGCAAGAAGGGGTCACGCCAGTGTACGGCGTCCGGCTGGAGCGCCTGCGTCGGCGACGACGTCCCGCTCGAGCAGTGCGAGGACGCCGACAGCGACGGCCACTGCAACCTGTCGAAGTGCGAGGTCGCCTGCCCTGGCAGCAAGCCGGGCTACAAACCGAAGGCGGGCGTGTGCCCCGGCGCGACAGACTGCAACGACACGTCGGGCGCGGTGCACCCGGGCGCGAGCGAGGTGTGCAACGGCGTCGATGACAACTGCAACGGGATGGGCGACGAGCAGGCGCTGGTCGGCCCCGCGTGCAACTCGCTGCCGGGGACTCCTTGCAACACTGTCGGGAACCTGAAATGCGTCAACAAGACGTTCTCGGTGTGCAGCGCGACGCCGCTCCCCGGCGCGCCCGAGGTCTGCGACAACGTCGACAACGACTGCGACGGCAAGATCGACGACGCCACGTACCTCGGACAGCCCGACGTCGTGCCGGCCGCGTGCTACCGCTGCGAGACGTTCTTCGCGGGGATGCTCCGCCCATCGCTGTTCGGCGCCGACGCGCTGCTCGCGGGCGACGACGAGTTCGCTACCAGTGGTCCCGAGATCGACTACAAGCTGATGTTCGAGCTGGGCTCGGGCTCGTACGGCGGCAGCCTCAGGGGCACGGCGTGCATACTCGGCCGCGAGACGAACGGCGGCGCCAGCGTGGGCTATGGGTGTGCCATCGACTACCGCGACTACAAGGAGGCCGGGGTGAAGGTGCCCATCCTCGAGGTCGTCGGCCCCAAGTCGGTGGGCGGGAACATCTCGTTCGGCTCACAGACGGGCTACGCGAAGCTGTACACCGACTCGAACGAGGCGACCGACATCGGTGACGCGGCGGTGTCGGGCGCCGGGACGCTCACGACCTTCCACTACGAGTGCAACGGGCAGACGCCGGGCCCCGACATCGTCGTCGGGAGCTCCGGGTCGGGGATGTCTGCCTGTTTCATGGGGCAGTTCAACTGCATCACCGTGCGCGTCGCGCCGAAGTGAAGCCCCGGCGCCGATGAGGTAGGCCGCGCGGATGACCACCACGCGCGCGCTCGGCCTCTCATCGCTCAGCGTCCACGCGGGCGAGCCTTCGCCGGCCGTCGGCCCGCTCGAGGCGCCGCTCGTGCTGTCGTCGGCCTTCGGGTTCGCGAGCGCCGACGAGGCAGAGGGCGCGTTTCGCGGCGACAACGACGCCTACATCTACGGTCGCTGGGGCAACCCCAACGTCGACCTGCTCGAGCGCAAGGTGGCGGCGCTCGAGGGCGCCGAGGACGCGGCCGCGTGCGCGAGCGGGATGGCCGCGATCTCCGGGGCGGTGCTGTCCCTCTTGTCGAGCGGCGATCACCTCGTCGCGCCGCGGTCGATCTACGGTGAGTCGGCCCGATTGTTTCGTGAACGGCTGCCGCGGCTCGGGATCACGACCACGTTCGTCGACGACGTCTCGCCCGCGGGATATCGCGCCGCGCTCTCGCCGCAGACTCGCCTCGTGTACCTCGAGACGCCGTCGAACCCGACGCTCGCGATCACGGACGTGCCGGCGATCGTCGAGGTCGCGCGCGAGGCCGGGGCCGTGACGCTCGCCGACAACACGTTCGCGACGCCCTACTGCCAGCGACCGCTAGAGCTCGGGGTCGACCTCGTCGTACACTCGATGACGAAGTTCTTGTGCGGCCACGGCGACGCGATCGGCGGGGTGGTCGTCGGCCCGCGCGCGCTCGTCGAACGCGCGCGCGACACGGCGGTGAAGGGCCTCGGCGGCGCGCTCGCGCCGTTCAACGCGTTCTTGATCTGCCGGGGGCTGCGCACCTTCGCGCTGCGGATGCGCGCGGCGACCGAGACGGCGACGTCGCTGGCCGCGCGGCTCGCGGCGCACCCCGCCGTCAGGCGTGTCCACCACCCGAGCCTGAAGTCCCACCCCGGCCATGAGATCGCCGCCAGGCAGATGCGCGCGATGCCGGCGATCCTGTCGCTCGAGGTCGACGGCCTCGAGGCCGCGCGGCGCGTGCGGGACCGCGTCGAGCTCGTGACCCACGCCGTCAGCCTCGGCGACGCGCGCACGCTGCTGACGCACCCGGCGACGACCACCGCCTCCACGATGCCTCGCGAGGACCGCGAGCGCGCAGGCATCAGCGACGGCCTGCTGCGCGTCGCGGTCGGGCTCGAGGACGAGGAAGATCTCTACCGCGATCTCGCTCGCGCGCTGTCGTGACGGTCACGGACGCCAGCGCGTGATGCGAGCGGGCCACGGCGCGGGCTCCTCGCGGCGGTTCGCCCAGGCTCGGCGCAGCACCGCCACGACGAACGCTGACAGCGCCGGCGCGACCTCGGGGGAGAGCTCGAGCGAGACCTCGCCTTCGGCGAGCGACACGCGCCCCACGCCCTCCGAGCACCCGCCGTCGAGGGACGCGGTCGCGGCGTAGCGAACCTCTCGCTCGTCGAGGTGGACGCGCACGAGCTCGACACGTGCGCCACGCCGGGGCGGCGGGCGCGGGGTCACCGGCCCTCCAGCAGCAAGAACAGCGTGCCATCCGGCTGGCGCACCGCGAGCGGCGCGCGCCCGGCCTCTTCGGCGACGATCGCCGCGAGCGCCCACGCGGTCGTCTCGTCGGTCGCGAGCTGGGGCGTCGACACCTCCCACACGGCTCGATCAGAGAAGGCGTCGAGCACGTCGTGGCACCGCTCTCGCGCCCGGTCAGGGAGCGAGGGGTTCGCGTGCGCCCACACCAGCGTCCACGACGCGCGCGCGAAGGTCCCGAGCACGACGCACGAGAGCTCGCGCAAGTCGGTGCCGTCGGAGAAGACAGCCACCGCGCGCTCGGCGTCGACCTCGGCGAGCGTCGCGCCGTCGGGGAGCCGGAGCGCCTCGAACGCGCGTGTCGCCCAGGCCAGCGCCGCGTCTCGGCGAGCGTCGAGCGCGCGAGACGGCGCGCGGACGAGCCCGGGGAGATGATGAAACGCGCCGCCGTCGTCGCGAACGAACGTCCCGCCGCCGACGTCGTCGACCTCGACGCTCCACGTCGACGCGAGGGCCTCGATCGCGGTCGCGAGCACGGGGAGCAGCGCCGGCGTGTCGGGGTCACGCATCGCGCCCTCGATGTCCGCCTCCGGCCCGATCACGTCGTCGACCTCGAGATCGCTCACGCGCAGCGAGCCGTCGTCGCGGCGCGTCGTGTGTACGAGCAGCCGCCCCCACGCGTGCGCGGCGAGCCCCTCACGGAGGATCGGCGCGAGCTCGGCGAGCACGTCCTGTCGAAAATCAGCGCCCTCGGACGTCATCGGTAGGGGTTCTTGTAGTCGTCGGGCGGCGGCTTCGGCGCGTCTGGCTTCGGTTCGCCCTTCGGTGGTTCGGGCTTCGGGGGTTCGACCTTCGGCTCGGGCTTCGGTGGCTCGGCCTTCGGCGAGTCTGGCTTGGGCGCCCCGACCCTCGGCGCGGCATGCCCCACGGCGGGCACGGGGACCGCGCTCGGCGCGTCGTCGGCGGTGGGCAGCGCGTCGATGGCGACGGCCGCGGTGGTCGGCGGCGGCGGCGGGACGAGCGTCGGCTGGGGCGGCGCGGTCTCCACGGGCTGCGCCACGGCCGCCGCCGGCTTGGGCGCGCTGCCCGCGGTGAGCAGCTTCCAGGTCACGAACATGGCGGCCGACAGACCCACGAACGCGATGAGCGCGAGGAGGACCACCGGCCGACGGCGCTTCAGGTTCGCCTCGTAGTCGTTGACGTAGGCTGAGCTGGTCGCAGGAGGAGGGGCGCCCACCTGCGGCCGGGAGCCGTCGGGCAGCACGCCGTACACCGCGCTCTCCTGCGTCGCGGCGATCGGCTGCGAGTCGCGGGCAGACGGGGGCGCGGGCCGGGGACCGACGGCGCGGGGCGCCGGGGTCTGGGGGGCCAGCGAGGATCGGCCCGACGGGGACGGCGCGGAGGGCCCCGACACCGATTTTCGACCGGTGCTGTTCACCGTCGCGTCTTCTGCGCCGTCGAGGACGCGCGCCGCCGACACGTCGGAGAGCGCGCCGACCCGGCCCGTCGAGCTCACGGGCACGCCGAGCATCCCGCGCGCGGAGGTGGGCCCTCCGGCCATCATCGCGACCATCGACGAGCTCGGCGCAGACTGGCTCGGCTCGGCGGAGAGCCACGCGCGCACCGCCGCCCGCTGCGCCTCGATGTCCTGCCCGAGCACGCCCTTCACGTAAGAGGCGACGTCGCGCACCGACGCGACGGGGAGCGCCCCCTCGGCGCCGCGCTCGAGCGCGTCGGCGAGCTCGGCGGCGGTCGAGAACCGCTGCTCGACGTCGCGCGTGAGCGCCTTGGCGATGACGTCGTCGAGCGCGCGAGGCGCGTCGGGCATGACCGAGGACAGCCGCGGGATCGGCTCGAAGAGCAGGCGATTGAGCGTCTCCAGCTCGCTGTTGCCCTTGAACAGTCGCTTGCCCGCGAGCACCTCCCAGAGCACGATCGCCATCGCGAACACGTCGGCGCGGCGGTCGAGATCGCCGCCCTTGGCCTGCTCGGGCGGCATGTAGGCGAGCTTGCCCTTCAGCGTGCCTGACTGCGTCGTCGCCAGCCGCGAGCTCGCACGCGCCACGCCAAAATCGGTGATGCGCGCGCTGCCGTCGACGCCGACGAGGATGTTCTGCGGCGAGACGTCGCGGTGCACGAGCCCGAGCGGCTGCCCGGCGTCGTCGCAGAGATCGTGCGCCGCGTGCAGCCCCGACAGCGTGTCGAGGCCGATGCGGAGCGCGACGCTGGGCGGCAGCTTCTGACCTGCGCTGGCGCCGCGCGCGACGAGGCGCGACAGGGTGTCGCCCTCGACGTATTCCATCACGACGTAGTAGCCGGCCTCGCTCGTGCCGACCTCGAGGATGGGCACGACGTGCGGGTGGTGGATGCTCGCGGCGAGGCGCGCCTCGTCGAGGAACATCTGCACGAAATCGGGCTCGTTGGAGAGGTGCGGGTGCAGGCGCTTGATCGCGACGAACCGCTGGAACCCGCCGACCCCCGCGAGGCGCGCCAGGAACACGGTCGCCATGCCGCCAGACGCGAGCTCGCCGATCAGCTCATAGCGATCGAGCCGCTGGGGTCCCTCCGTTCGATCGAGCAGCTTGGCCGTGGCCACGTCTCTCTTGCCTCGCGTCGCGCGGGATTCAGAAGCGACCGACGGCCCCCACGGCCGCGGCCTTGTCGCCGATGACCGCGACCGGCACGACGCGCCCCGCCTTGTCGCCGGAGCCCCAGTCGGTGAACACGACGCCGATCACGCCGGTGACGACCGCCGCGCCCGCGGTGAGCCCCAGCAGGAGGTTCGTGCGGCTCTGCTTCGCGAGGCCGTCGCGGTACTCGGGGCAGGTGTCGCCCTTTCCGAGGCAGGCCTGCTTGACCTTGTCGGGGCCGGGGTTGCTCTTGGTGTCGAGCCCGCTCCACACCGACGCCGCCGCGAGGACGCCGGTGACCACGGCGCCGCCGACGAACAACCCGGGGCCGACCTTGCCGCTCGGCTTGGCGGGGGCGGGACGATCGGGGGGCGGAGCCTCGGCCGCGGGCTTGTCGACGGGCGCTGCGGCGGCGGCCGGCTTCGGGTCCTCGGGCGGGGCGAACGCGAGCTGGGTCGAGCCCCCCGCGGTCGTGGTGAGCTCTTTCGAGGCGCCCTTCGCGCCCCACCCCGCGCCGACGACGTGCTTGCCGCCGGTGAGCCAGAGGACACGGCGCGTCGAGGCCTCGCCGTGGACGATCTTCTTGTCGACGGCGAGCTCGCAGGCGGGCTTGCACGTGACCTCGACCTTGGAGAGCGCGCGCTCGCCGCCGAGGATCACGCTGCGCGCGAACGTCGTCAGCTCTTCCTTGTCGGCGTGGCGCGTGAGCGCGAGCTCGGCGAGCGTCGAGGCGCGGTCGGGCTGCTTCGCGTCACGGCGCGCGCGGATCGCCGCCTTCAGCGTCGCGTCGGAGGGCGCCTCCCGATCGGCGTTCTCGAAATGGACCGCGGCGCCCTCGAGGTCGCCCGACTGCGCCGCCTTGACGCCCAGGTCGAACTGGTCGGACGCCGCCTTGAGCTGCTGCGGCGTGGGCTCGGCGAGCGCCGTCGTCGAGGCGAGCAGGCCGAGCGCGAGCGTCAGGCGGGCGAGCGACGAGGAAGGACGCATGGTTCACCTTACCCTGCTTCGCCCGAGCTTG
Source organism: Myxococcota bacterium (assembly GCA_963169165.1). Classification (GTDB taxonomy): domain Bacteria; phylum Myxococcota_A; class Polyangia; order Polyangiales; family Polyangiaceae; genus JADLFU01. The sequence goes on from CAUJFL010000131.1 coordinate 11,609, forward strand.
TCGCGTCAACCGGACCCCGGCGTGACCGAGATTAGGGCGCGACGTCTATGATCGTGCCAGGCCGCTTCGTCGGGTGAGCTGCCACCGCATACCAGCCCTCGGGCAGCTGCGGGTCCATCCAGTCGAACAGCCAGCGAGCGTCGGAGGGCGCGAGGTTCAGGCAGCCGTGGCTGCGCGGGCGGCCGAACCCGTCGTGCCAGTAGGCGCCGTGCACCGCGTAGCCATCGACGTAGTACGCGACCCAGGGGACCTCGTCGACGCTCCAGGCGACGCCGCCCTCGTCGCCGGACATGTCGGCGGTCAGGTGCTTCCACGACACCATGAACCGCCCGAGGGGTGTGCCGTGCTTCACGTCCTTGCCGACGCCGCCCGCGCCGGGTGACATCGCGAACGCGCGCACCGGCGTGAGCCCTCGCATCGCGAGCAGCACCCCGCGGCCCACGCTCGCCCGCACCCACCGCGCCTCGTCCGCCACCCCGTGCGGTCGCGACGACGGGCGCTCGACCCAGGAGACGTCGCGCAGCCGCGCCCACCCGCCGCGCCGCAGCGCCAGCAGGCGCACGCCGCGCACGGTGAGCGGCGCGCCCTCCACCTCGAGCACCGACCGCCGCGCGAGCGGCTCGCGATCGACGAGCCGACCATCGTCCAGCTCGACCCGCCGCGCCTCGTCGGTGACGACGAACGCGATGGGCAACGCGGGCGCGCCGACCCCCTCGAGGTCGACGCCGAACGACGCGGGCTCCTCGAGCGGCGTGACCCTCGCCTTCGGGACGAGCGCGCCCTCGGCCGTGACGACGAACGCGCGCTCGTCGACGTCGATCTCGCGCGCCCAGGCCAGCCGCTCGGACGCGTAGGTCCCGCGTGAGAACAGGAGGCGACGCTCTGCGCCGCGCAGCGCGGACAGCGCCGACGGATCGATGAGCGGCGCCTCGGCCCGCGCGCCCTCGGGCAGGCGCGCGAGATCGGGCTCCGAGTCGGCCCGTTCGCCGACGGTGGGCGCCCTGCGATAGCGCGGACCGAACGTCGCCGTGCCCACGCGAAACGGGAGCGATCGGCGAGCGTCCGGCAGCAGCAGCGACGCGGCCGCGGCGGCGCGATCCTCGCCGAGCGTCGCGCCGTCCCCGACGCAAGCGAAGCCGCGCGGCGCGACGGCGTACCACCCGCTTCGACATGGGGACGCGCCGCTCACCGCCTCAGCAGACGACAGCGGCACGCGCTGCCCGCGCCGCGCGAGGCCGACGCGCAGCGACCGACGATCGGCCTGCTCGTAGAGCGGCAGCCAGCGCGCCGTCACGAGCAACGTGGGCCGCGCGGCGGGAGGGGCTGGCGACGACGACGACGACGGCGACGGCGCGGGAGGAGCCGCGACCGAGGCCGGGGGCGCTGCGGGAGCGGCGACGATGCGGGCAACGGGCGACGCGGGTCCTCCGGCGCTCGGGCTCGGTGCGGGCCGAGGAGCGCCGCACGCCGCGAGCAGCGGGAGCGACCACCACGCGCGGCGCCCACGGTCCATGGCCTGCGACGCTATCACCGCGCCGAGGCTCCGTTCGCTTCCCCCACGCGGACGGGTTCCGGTACCCTCGCCGCCTTCATGTCAGAGCCCTCCTCCGACGACCGCACGCCGAGCGAAGAACCGGCCGCGACCACGGGCGACGATCACGCCACCAGCGCGGCCGCTCCGAGCGAAGACGCGGCCAAGCCCGCGGCGTCCGACGCGACCACCGGCGCCGAGAGCGCGAAGACCGCGACCGAGCCGCCCGCGGCCTGGGGAGATCCGCTGCACCGACTCCAGGAGAAGTGGGTCCGGCTCGAGGTGATGCTGTCAGTCGGGATCGTGATCGCGGAGATCCTCTCGCTCGGCGCCTGGATCGCGCTGAAGGGGCTCTCGTCGCCGCCGAAGGTCTCTGCGGCGGGGGTCGTGTTCCGCTCGGGCATCACCGCGACCGCGCTCGGCCTCGCCGTGTGGTTCGCCTTGAAGAAGACCAGCCCGGTCGTGCGGCAGGTCGCGACGAGCGTCGCGGTCGCCGCGGGGCTGTTCGCCGGAAGGCTGTGGGCCGGGGTCGGCGTCGCCTTCGGGGCCGATCTCGTCGGCTGGTATCAGGACGCCTCGACGCTCACGCTGATCGGCGGGCTGCGCGCGGTGGGCACGCGCTGCACGATCTGGCTCGCGATGCTCGGGGCGAGCGTCGCGACCTCGACAGGCAAGCACATCAACGTCGACGTCGTGATGCGCTTCGTGCCGATCAAGCTCCGCGTCCCGATGGCCGTCTCGGCCTGGGCGGCCGCCGCGCTCGTGTCGTTCGCCGCGTCCTGGGGCTTCGTCGAGCACATCGCGGTCACCTCGTTCGGCGCGAAGAGCGACGCGTCGATGTCCGCCAAGGTCGGGGCGATCGCCCACGAGGCGGGCGAGCACGCGTTCTTGCTTCGCCAGCAGCTGCGCATCGATCGCAAGGTCGGCTGGCGCGTGTGGACCGGCGAGCGCTATCTCTCGACGCTGACCTCGGCCGAGTGGAACGAGCTGATCGACACGGGCGGCTGGGCGGCGCGTTACGGCGACGAGAAGACGAAGGCGCTGCGCGCGCCCGCGAGCACCAAGTACGTCACGCCGATCGTCGAGATCCCGGGGGGCCGCTCGCCTCGCGGGATCCTGGTCGAGGATCTCAACCTGCTGTTCCCGTTCGGGTTCTTCATCATCGGCCTCAAGTTCCTGTTGCGCTGCGTGCTCGCGCTGTCGGGCCACGTGAAGGTCGATCCCGACGCCGCGCATCGCGACGACGATCACCCGCCCGCGCCCAGCCCCGCCGGGGAGGCCGCCTGATGGGCACGTTCCTCGTCCTCGGCATCGTCGTCCTCGCGCTGTTCGGGATGCCGCTCTTCACGGTGATGGGCGGGCTGTCGAGCGTCGCGTGGCTGTACCACCGTGACGCGAGCTTCCACAGCCTCCGCTACCTCGCGCCGGACGTGCTCGACGCGCGGTTCGCCGGCTCGCCGATCCTCGTCACCATCCCGCTCTTCACGTTCGTCGGCTACCTGATGGCCGAGTCGAAGACGCCCGACCGCATCGTGCGCGCGTCGCAGGCGTTCTTCGGGTGGATGCCGGGCGGCCTCGCGATCGTCTGCATCGTCGCGTCCGCCTTCTTCACGACGCTGACCGGCGGCAGCGGCGTCACGATCGTCGCGATCGGCGGCCTGCTGTATCCGGCGCTGCGCAAGCAGGGATATCCAGAGGGCTTCTCGCTCGGCCTCGTGACGACCGGCGGCTCGCTCGGCCTGCTGTTGCCGCCGTCGCTGCCGATCCTGATCTACGCGCTCGTCGCGCAGATCGATTTCAACAAAGCCTTCAAGGCGGGGTTGATCCCGGGCTTCGGGATCATGGCGATGCTGGCCGTGTACTCGGCCTACGTGGCCATCAAGCACAAGGTCCCGCGCAGCACGCCGAACCTCAAGGAGATGGGCGCCGCGCTCTGGCTGATCAAGTGGGAGATGCTGGTGCCCGTGTTGATCCTCGGCGGGCTCGGCTCGGGGCTCACGGGGCTCGACGAGGCGGCCGCGCTCGCGGCGCTGTACACGCTGATCATCGAGGTGTTCGTCTACCGCGACCTCGATCTGAAGAAGGATCTGCCCCGGGTCGTGAAGAGCTCGATGAGCCTCGCCGGCGCGATCATCATCATCCTCGCGATGGCGAACGCGCTCATCAACTACGCCATCCAGGAGCAGATCCCCAACAAGGTGCTCGAGGCGATGATCGGCCTCGGCCTGTCGCAGAAGTGGCAGTTCCTGATCGTCCTCAACATCTTCCTCGTCGTGCTCGGGATGGTGATGGACGGCTTCTCGGCGATCCTCGTCGCGGTGCCGCTGATCCTGCCGTTCGGGGCGCGGTTCGGGCTGCACCCGTTCCACCTCGCGATGATGTTCCTGCTCAACCTCGAGATCGCGTACTGCGCGCCGCCGCTCGGGCTGAACCTCTACATCTCCAGCTTTCGCTTCAACCGGCCGGTGGTCAGCCTCTACAAGATCGTGCTGCCGGCGACCTCTATTCTGGCGCTCGGCCTGCTGATCGTCATGTACGTGCCGAAGGTCTCGACCGTGCTCGTCGACAAGGACTCGGCCGCCGCGCGCGCCGAGGCCCTCGCGAAGAACGAGCCCCCGCGCGAGGCCTGGCGCCTCGAGTGCGTGCAGGAGGATCAGACTCAACCCCAGCCCTGCAGCGAAGAGGACAAGAAGCGCTACCCCGGCGGCAACATGCCCGTCGAGAAGAAGCCGAAGGCCGACGACGAGGCGCCCGCGGTCGACGACGACGCGGCCGACGAGGACGACGACGCCCGCCTCAAGCGCCTGATGAAGAAGGCCGCCGAGGGCACGACCGGCAAGGCCCCCGAGCCCGAGCCCGACGACGAGGACGACGACGCACGCCTCAAGCGCCTGATGCGCGAGGCCGCGGGCAAAAAATAGCGCACGGGCGCGCACCCAGCGTAAGCTCGCGCGCGATGAACCTGGGGCGGACGCTCGTCCTGCTGCCATACGGGCTGCCAGAGCTCGCCGCGCATCGGGAGGCGTGCGCCGAGGTCCTCCTCGCGTGCGGGGGCGACGTCGACCGCGTCATCGATCAGCCCTCCGACGATCTCGCGCGGTTCGGGAAGTATGTCTCGCGCATCCCCGCGCTGCGCGAGGGCGCGCCGCCGCCCATCGTGATGTTGACGCGGACCAGCCCGCTGCCGCTCACCGTGGTCTCCGCGCGGCGCACGCTGGAGCGTGCCGCGCCGACGCTCGGGCGGGCGTCGTGGCTGCTCTTCGTGACCGAGGAGGACGATCCGTTCTTCACGGACGGAGCGCGGCGCCTCGGGCTGCTCTCCACCGAGCTGCCGCACGCGCCGATGTGGACCGGACCGGACGGCATGCCGTTCCTCGTGACGACGCCCCATACGCGCGCGCCCGACGTCCTCTCCCAGCGCTTTCAGACCCTGCGCGGCCAGGCCGACAAGTATCGCCGGGCGCCGATGCTCACCTCGCGCCCGCCGTCGAAGGGCTGAGCGCGCCTCGATTCTCCGCACGGTGCGGGCGCCGGTGGGTACACTCGCGCTCCGATGACGCCCCCCCCGCGCAAGCCCAGCGACATCCAGACGAGCCCGCAGGCCGTCAGCGAGGAGCAGGAGGACGAGCTCGCCGATCTGGCCATGATGCTGCGCGAGGAGCAGGTGCAGGCGCGCATCGTCCACTACAAGGGCGAGCTCGAGACCAACGCGGAGCTCGACGCGATCACGGCCGAGGTGGTCGCGCAGCTGAAGGGCCTGCAGTCGCGGGTCGCGGCCGATCGCTCGCCCGAGAGCCGCGCGTCGGCCGAGCTCGAGCAGGCGCGGTCGCTCGTCATCCTGCTCGGGCGCGTGTTCCGTGACGACCAGATCTCGGTCCTGCTCGAGAGGGTGCTGAAGGACGTCACGAAGCGCGTGACCAAGCTCTTCTTCGACTCGGAGCTCAGCGAGAAGGTCACCGCGACCGAGAGCAAGACGCGCGTGATGCACCACGCCGAGCAGGCGCTCTTCTATGTCTACCGCAGGTATCAGAACCGCCTGCTCGCCGAGCTCGAGGGCTTCACCTACGTCGATCCCGAGATCAAGGCGGGCGCCCTCGATCGCTTCGATCGGGACATCAACGAGCTGCGCGTGGGGTTCCTGTCACGCCGGAGCCCCGAGCTGAAGCGCCTGCTCGCGGTCATCAACGGCGTCGCTCTCGAGTTCTTTCAGCGCGGCTTTCCGCCCAAGATCGACGAGTTCGCGCGCGCGGTCGTCAACGAGAGCGGCTGCGCGAAGACCAAGAACGCGGTGGGTTACAAGGTGTTGCACGAGTCGTTCGGCGCCTTTCGTCAGGTGTTCGAGCGCAAGCTGATGGGGCACCTCGTCGGGTACGTGCAGCAGCGCGTGATCGCGAAGCTCGAGGCGAGCGAGGAGGCGTTCCGCAACGAGACGATCGCGTTCGTGCAGTCGCCCCGGCTCTACAGCGACGTCGTCTCGGTGGCGTCGGACGCGCTGTATGAGTTTCTCTGCAACGAGGGCTTCCTCGATCTGCCCATCGACTGGCGCGCCGAGGTCCGCGCCGAATAACGGCTGCGCGCCGCTCGGGTGCCCGCCGAGCAGCGCGCGCGCGGCGCCCTCGAGCTCGCCGCACGCGGCCGCGCCGAGGTCTCGCTGCTCGCGGGGATCGGCGGCGAGATCGAAGCAGTGGAAGGCCGCGTCCCACTGGCGCGCCTCGAGCTTCATGTGGCCCCGCATCACGCCCCAGCTCTTGAACGGGCAGGTCCACAGCTCGCTGCAGTTGGTCAGCGGCGCGATGTAAGGTTTGTACGGTCGCAGGAGCGACTGCCCCGGGAGCTTCGTGACGAAGCGCGCGAGCTCGGGCGCGTCGAGGATCCCGACGAGATCGAGCAGCGTCGGCAGGACGTCGGTGTGGAACACGGGCCGACGGCTCGCGTCGAGCAGCGCCGCGCGCTCGTCGGGCGCGAGCAGCGGCGCGGGCGCGTCCACCCACGCGGGCACGAGGATCTCCTCGTCGTACACGCTCAGCGTGTGGCCGAGCTGCCCGTGCTCACGGAACGCCTCGCCGTGATCGCTCGTGAACACGATGACCGTCCGCGCGCCGTACGTCGCTCCGCGCACGCCGTCGACGAGCGCGCCCACCACCTTGTCCTGCGCGTACACCGCGTTCTGGAAGTGGCGTCGAAAGGCCGCGTTCTTCTCGGGATCCTTGGTGAACTCTGCGGGTTGAAAGGGCTCGTCGCCCGCGTCGACGCGGTACGGGAAATGGGTGTTCGACAGGTGCACGACCGCGAAGAACGGCTCGGTCATCGTCCCCAGCTCACGCAGCGCGTAGGCCGTCGCCGCGCCGTCGGGTGCTCCGAGATCGATGTCCGCGCCGGGATCGAGCTCTGCTCCGCTCACGCGCCGCGCGACCGGCACGTTGCGGATGAACATGTCGCTGTTGCCGAACCGCAGATCCTGGCTGGTGAAGTACCCGGTGTCGAAGCCCGCCGCCTTCGCGTACTCCCAGAGCATGGGCGCGTGCTGGATCGCCTCACGCGAGGCCGTGGGCGGCAGGCCCGTGAACAGCACACCGACGCTGATGGCGGTCGTGCTGTCGTTCGCGCGCATACCGGAGAAGGTGACGCGAGACGGGGCCGCTCGGTGCGAGAACGGCGTCCTGTCGCACGCGCCGCCGGCGTCGCAGACGAGGTCGCGCGGCACGCTCTCGGTCAGCACGAAGAGCACGTTGCGCGGGCGCGGCAGCCGCGGCGCGATGGACGGGATGTACTCGGGCGCGTGCTCGCCGGGCAGCGCCTGGCGGGCTCCGAGCAACCTCGCCCGCGCGACGGCGCCGAGCGCGTGCAGATAGAGGACGTCGGGCGTCGCGGCCTGTCGCGGCGCGGCTCGCCACGGCACGACCAGCGCCGCGAGCGCGGTGAGCGCGAACACCGCCTGCGCCCGGCGGGCCACGCGGGCCTCGACGCGCACGCGCGCCGCCGCGACACCGATCGCCGAGAGCGCGACCAGCGCGGGCCACGCGTGGCTCCACGCGAGGTGCGCCGCGTCGGCGCCGAGCTGCCCCACGACGCTCTTCGAGAACGCGGCGCCGAAGCGCGCGGCCCCGTCGTAGATGAACGCCGCGTAGTTGTCATGAAAAAATGCATGTCCGCCGAGCAGCGCGCCCGCGAGCGCGACGAACGCCGCCCGCGCGACGTGCCGCGAGCGCCCCGGGCCGAGCCCCGACAGCGCGAGCGAACCCCAGAGCAGGCCCGAGGCGACGGCGCACGCGGCGTACGCGCCGAGCTCGAGCGGGCGCAGCTCGGCGAGGCGCGCCGATCGCCGCGAGAGATCGAACGCGACGATCGACGCCGCGCCGACGATCGCGGCCCCGGCCAGGCGACGCGAGGACATCAGGGCTGCCCGGCGCGCCGCACGAGCTCGAGCAGCCGGTTCGCGCCGGGACGATCGCGGTGGGGCGTGAGCAGCGCCTTAGCGTCGAGCAGGTGCGCGTTCTTCATCGTCGCGCTCTCGGCGACCTCGGCCGCCGCGAGGTGCATGCTCGCGAGGTCGAGCGCGCGATCCTCGCGCGCCCCCGGCAACGGCGCCTCGGCGAGCGCCTCATCGAAGCGCGCGCGCGCCTCGCGCGGCTTGCCCTCGACCCGCGCGACGTGCCCGAGGTGGGCGATGGAGCTGGCTCGCGCGTGCGCGAGCTCGTCGCTGCCGGTCGCGGTGGCGAGCCGGGACGCTATCTCGATGGACTGCCAGAGGAGCTTCGTCGCGCGACCGCGCTTGCCCTCGAGGAACGCGAGCACCCCGGCGGCGTGGAGGGACAGGGCGAGCTCGAGCTCGACCGCGGGCCTCGCGCCCGGCTGGGACGCGAGGAACCTCGCGCCGTCGATCGCCTCATCGAGCGCGCGGCGCGCCTCGTCGCGGCGTCCCTCGGCGCGGGCCAGGTTGCCGAGGCGCCGCAACGTCGCGGACAGCTCGGTCGCCGCGCCGGTGAAGTAGGGCTCGCGCGCGACCACGGCGCGCAGCGCGGAGACGGCGTCCTCCCACCTGCGTCGCGCGTCCCGCGCGCGCCCGGCGGCGAGGTCCACGTCGCCGAGGCGCCGCAGCGTGGAGGCGAGCTCGCGGACGTCGACGTCCCGCACGGCGCGGCTCGCCTGCGCGGCGCGGGACTGCGACAGCGCCGCTTCGAACCGCGCCCGCGCCTCGTCGAGCTCACCTTCTCGGAGCGCGAGCTCACCGAGGGCCCCCTCGGCCCGCGCGCGCAGCGCTGGCTGATCCGCCGCCGAGGCGAGCTCGCGGGCGACCGACAGCGCGCGCCTCGCGTCGCTCGGGCGGGCATCTCTCGACCACACGGTCGCCGCGCGCAGATAAGAACCCGCGACCCCGGCCGCGACCTGCGCGTCGTCAGGGTGCGCGGCCACGTTGGCGTCGCCGAGCTTGGTGGCGTCGTGCGCGAGCTTTCGAGCGAGCGCCCAGTCGTCGTCGAGGATCGCCAGCTGGAGCAGCTCTGACAGCGACGCGTGGAGGCGCACCTGCAGCCCGGGCTCGCCCGGAGAGTCGGCGATCTGCGCCCGCAGCACGCGCAGCGCCGCGCGTTCGACCGCGATCGCGCCCGAGACGACGCCGGACGCGGCCAGCCCGCGGCGCGCGCGCTCGAGCGGCGCGAGGAGGCGCTCGCCGAGGCGCGGATCGCTCTGGGCCGCGGCGGCGAGCTCGTCGAGCGTCTTCTTCGCGCGCGCGGCCGCGGCTCCGCCCTCGCGCAGCGGCAGACCGAGCGCGGTCAGGGCCACGGTGAGCAGCTGCGTCGAGGCGGCGACGTCCTGCCCGCCGAGCAGCCACGCGAGCGGCTCGCCTTCGCCGGCGCGCGCGAGGCGCTCGGCGAGGATGGCGACCGCCGACAGCACCGCGGGGAACGCATCGGTCGGCGTGGTCGCGGCGAGCTCGCCGGCGGCGAGCAGCGCCTCACCGGTCGGCACGCCGCGCGCGAGGCCGAGCGCGTCGAGCACGATCTCGTCACCGATGGCAGGGTGCGCGAACCCGAACGGCAGCGGCCCGTCTCGCCCGTCGTCCTCGGGGCGGCGCAGCACGCCGAGCTCGACCAGGGCAGCGGGTTCGACGCCCGAGGGGATCCGCGGGGCCAGCGTGCCGCGGCGCCTCGACAGCGGGCGCGCGACGCCGATGAGATCGTACGTCCGGCGCCGCACGAGCGCTTGCCCCAGCTCGTCGAGCGCCGGCCCGAGCTCGGGCATGCGCGCGCGCTTCTCGTCGAGGAAGGCTTCGAACAGGCGGGCGGTGGAGCTCGCGTCGCGCGTCGTCGGCGCCCCTCCCACCCACAGCTCGAGGTGGAGCGGCAGCGCCAGCATGCTGCGCTGCTCGGGCAAGAGCTCGGCGAGATCGGGGAGCGCCCGCCGCGTCGCGCGGCGCGCCGCGTACGCCCGCGCGAGCTCGTCGGGCGTGAACGGACGCACCTCGAGGTACGGCACCAGCGCGTCGCCCCGGCCGCTGGGAAAGGAGAGGAAATGCCCGACGTTCTCGAGCGCGCGCGGCCCGCGCCCCTGCCCGAGCGCGCGAAACGAGGAGGTCCGCATCGTCACGCACAGGCGCAGCGACGGGTGGCGCTCGAGCGCGGGGAGCAGCTCGTCGAGCGCCGCGACGAGCCCGTCGAAATCGTCGGCCTCGTCGATCGCGTCGAGCACGAGCACGACCCGGCGCCCCTCCGCCGCCGTGGGCTCGTCGAGCGCCGAGAGGAGCTCGTGCAGCGACGCGAACGCGTCCTCTCGGACGCCGAGGCGGCGGAGGATCGTGCGCGCGAGCGAGCGCGCGACGGGCTCGCCCTCTGGCCCCGCGTAGGCGTTTCGTCCCGACAGGAACGCGACCAGCGCGCCGTTCGCGTCGGCGAGGGGCTCGTCGGCGTCGGTCATGGGGAGGCGAGCGAGAGAGCGAGCGAGCCTCGCCGCGAGCGTGGTCTTGCCGGCCCCGCCGGCGCCGACGATGAGCAGCGCGCGCCCCGCGGTGCGCAGCGCCTCTTCTGCGACGTCGTCGACGCCGACGCGCGCGACGTGCTCGGCGCCGCGCGCCCGCATCGACGCCTCGCCCGCGGCGGCCTCGAGCATGCCTGCCGCGAACTGTGACAGGCTCGCGGTGACGAGCTCATGGCGACCAGCGAGCACGTCCGCGCCGCGGCGGCGCAGCGCAGCGAACGTCGCCGACGCGACCACCTCCTGACTCGCGCCGCGCGGGACGAGCCGCGCGGAGTCCCCCTCGCGCACCAGCGGCTCGAGCATCCCCGCGGTCGGCAGCGCGGCGCGGCGAGTCGCGCCGTCGAACCTCGAGAACAGCGGGTAGAGCGGCACCGTCGCGTCCCGCGTGACCGCTATGACGGGGCTCACCCCGAACGGAGCGCCCCAGCCTGCCTCCTTCACCTCGATCGGGAAGCGCAGGTCGGCGTGCGCGCCGTGCAGCCGCACGAGGTGCGCCTCGTCGGGCCCCGACGGGACGCGGCGCACGATCTCGACGCTCCCGCGCGGGAAGAGGCGCGCGGTCGACGCGTCGATGACGGAGAGCAAGCGCGCGAGCTGGTCCTCGCCCTGGGCATCACCCTCGCCGCGGCGCGCGCGATCGACGTCCTCGCGCGCGCGCCAGAGCGCGTCGTTGGCGCTCTCCGCGACCGTCGCGCGGCGCCCCGGCAGGCCCTCGAGCAAGGTCCCCCAGCGGCTCTCCTTCTTCGCGGCGTGGCGGCGATTCACGCTCCGCCAGCCCGTCGTGAGCTTCGGGAAGGCGGTCTCACGATCGGGCGGCACGTCGAGCTCCCCGCTCCAGAACCTGCAGAGCTGGTTGTTGAGCACGGTCCACGCCCACCAGTCGGGCGCCCGCAGCGCACGGAGCGCCACGGCGACGCGGCGGCTCTTCGCCGTCGACGCGAGATAATCCGACAAGAGCAACAACCCGACGAGGCGCACGAGCTCGTAGGCGCCCGCCGCCGCCGCGTCGAAGCGCTCGAGCAGCGGTCGGCGCGGATCACGCGCGCGGGCCAGCGGGTGGGCGACCGCGAACGGCAGCGACGGGTCATCCCAGTCGGGCGCTCCGCGCGCGGCCGCGGCGCGCGCTCGATCGTACGGGCGCCGCGCGTCGTCGAAGCGCTGCCCGCACTCCTCGCAGAGATAGCCGCCGCGCCGGAGCGGGGTGAGCTCGACGTCCGGGCAGGCGGGACAGCAGGTCACTTCTTCTTGGCGGGGGGCGGCGCGGCCTCTTTGTCCCACGCGCCGTCGGTGGGCGCCGCCTCGTTGCCGATCGAGTCGAGCTTCGGCTCGACGTCTTTCTGGCGGATGCAGTCCCACTCGCCGCCACCGACCTCGTTCTCGCCGAGGCCCCACTCACCCTTCATCGCCGCGGGCGCGGGCGGCTCGCCGGGGACGAACTTCCAGTAGCCCTTGCCCGACTTGGTCGAGCCCGGCCCGATCGCGCCTGTCTTGTGCTCGACCCAGGAGAACTTGATGACGTCGCCGGTGATGGTCCCGTCGATCGTCCCCCACACGCCGGACTGCGGGCTCTTGTACTTGCCGTTGACATGGTTGCCCTCGGGCACGAGGTGCATGTCGCCGAACACGCGGTTGTACCAGACCCCCTTGAACGTCTCGCCAGCGGGCAACGAGCCCGGCGTGACCCTGGCGACCTGCGGGCCGCTGCCAGAGCTCCCGCTGCAGGCGGGCAGGACGGAGATGGCGGCGAGCGCCGCGGCGAGTGCGAACGTGGTGCGCTTCATGGCGACGCACAGCCTACGAAATGCGGCCTGCGAAGCGAAGCCCCAAGTGCGCGCGCTCAGGCGGGTGAGATGGGGTACACGTCGAGCCGAAACTGCGCCGGGCCGACGCCGACGAGGTCACCCGGCTGCAAGAAGTGGCGCGTGACGCGCTGACCGTTGACCGTCGTGCCGTTGCGCGAGCCCGCGTCGGTCACCCAGCACCCCTCGAGGGTCTTCTGGATCCAGCAGTGCGTGGACGAGACCTGCTTCGACTCGAGGTGGATGACCGAGGTGCTCGCGCGCCCGATCGAGAGGGGCTCGTCGGTGATCGCCGTGACGGTACCGAGCGTCGGGCCCGCGGTCGCGGTGAGGGTCGCCGACCACCCGACCGACACCGACGCGCGCGACGGCGCTCGAGGAGGAGGGGCGGCGCGCTGCGCGGGCGCGAACGCGGCGGGGCGCGGGGCTGGCGCGAACGCGACCGGGCGCGGCGCCGCGCGCTTCTTTCCGCCCGAGAGCGCCGAGGCGACCATCCACACGAGGCCGACGACGGCGGCGAGCGCGCCGGTCACGCCGAACGCGAGGACGGCTCCGATCTTCTTCCAGGGGATGTCGAACGAGGGGCCATCGTCGCCGGGGCTGGGCGCCGGCGCGCCGGGCACGGGGGGCGCGGTGGGCGGCGCGACGACGACCGCGGGGTTGGGCGCGGCGACGGTGGCCGGGTCGCCGAGATCGAGGCGGCCCGCGCCGAACATCGTGTCGCGCCCCGCTGGGCCGAGATCCTTCGAGCGGGACATCAGCACGCTGACGACGTCGTTGCGGCTGTACTGTGGATACCTGCCCCACAGCACGGCGGCGGCGCCCGCGACGTGCGGCGCGGCCGCGCTCGTGCCGCTGAACGTTCCCTTGAACACGACGCTCGACACGCTGGAGGGCGCGGAGAGCTCGGGCTTCGAGCGGCCGTCCTCGGTGGGCCCGAGCGAGCTGTACGACGCGAGCTTGTCGGTGTTCCAGTCGACCGCGCCGACCGCGACGGCGCCCGCCGCGTCACACGGTGATGACAGGCTGCCAGCGGGCGTCGGGTAGTCGATGGTGTCCGCGCCGCGCACGTCGAGGATGAACGTCGCCGCGGACGCCCCGCCGTTGGCCTTGATGCCGATGAAATACTTGGCACCGGGGCGACCGCGCGCGGTCAACACCTCTTGCGGCTGCCGAAGGATGGGGTTCTTGTCCTCGCTCCGCGCGATCTCTCGCATCGACGAGTCGAACAGGTAGAGATCGTAGTCGGACACGAGCCGCGCGTCCCACTCGCTCCACGAGAACGTGAGCTTGATCTCGGTCTCGTCGTTCTGGACGAAGCCCATCGCGGTCTTGCCGGGCGCGAACTCGTGCCAACCCGACTTGCCTGTCAGCCTCCCCCGGTGGAACCGCTTGGCCTCGTTGCCGGCGGAGTTGACCCACACGATGCCCTGCTTCGCGAGCTGATCGATGCGCTGCTGCTGCCTCCCCTTGCCGTTGCGTCGACCCGTCATCGAGCCCGCCGAGTGGCTGATGACGCGGACCCCCTGGCCGACCAGCCAGTTGACGGCGGCGTCCCAGTCTTCGGCGCCGCACGCGATGAACAGCTGCGCGTCGGGCGCCATCTCGTGGATGATCTCGGCCGCGGCGACGCCGTGGAGCCCGTCGCCGTCGAGGCTCCTGCCGCCCGGGCCGACGCAGCCGTTCATGCGCAGGGTGGTGTTGGCAGGGAGCGCCGTGCCCAGGAACTGTGGCGCCTTCGACACCTCGGGATCGATCACCCCGACCTTGACCCCAGCGCCGCGAAACCCGGCCCTCTGCCAGACGTCGGCGCGGGTCTTCTGCACGCCCTCCGTCGGGCCCGCCCTGTGCCCCACTGCGCGCTCGGTCGGGACGATCCCGCGCACGTCGTCGAGCTGACTGAACCCCGTGAGCAGCTCGTCGGGGCTCTTGCCGGAGGCCACCTCCTCCTCGATCTTGGACCACGGCACCGCGACGTTCAGCGCGCGATCGCCGTGGCCCGTGACCCGCGCGCCGCGCTTCTCTATCTCCTGCTCGAGCTCCTTCGGGTCGTCGCTCTCAGTGAGAATTGTGAATATTAGCTCGTCGGCCGAATTGAGCAAGCCCCGCTCCTCGGCGAGCTGCTTGGCGCGCGGGAGGCCGCCGAGCGTGTAGGCGACGGCGAACTCCTTCAGCAGGCTCCCGAGCTTGGGATCCCTGGAGAAGCGCTCGAGCTTCGGGTGCTTCTTCGTCAGATCCTCGATGCTCGCGGAGAGCACCGGCGGCGGAGAGCTGGGGGTGGCGGACTGCCGACGGTACATCCACGCCGAGCCGGCCATGGCGGCGACCCCCACGACCGCGAGCGCGCCCGCCGCCAGCCGTCGACGCTCGGGGGTCACGAGGCGGCTCCGTGGGCGCGTTCGATCGGGGCGGCCGGGCGGCGCATCACCTCAGAAGTAGGCGGCGACGCCGAGCGTGCCCATCACCTGATACTGAAACTTGGTGTCGAACGCGGAGATCGTGTTGTTGGCGATGCGCACGCGATCCTCGAGGTGGTCGGAGATGCTCGGGTTGAACGAGCCGCGCGCGCTGAACGGGATGCGCACGTCCCAGCCGGGGATCGGCAGCTTCACCTCGGCGCCGATGCCGAAGGTCCAGTACGAGTAGTTGTCGACGTAGCCGCCGACCGGCGGCAGCTGGCCCCGGCCGTCCTTCGACGAGTAGGTCGCGGTCGCGCCGCTCGCGCGGATGAACTCCTTGCCGACGAGCACGTAGGGCGCGAACAGCGGCACGGGCATCACGCCCTTCAAGAGGACCGGGATCTGCGTGGCCTCGTGCTGGATCTCGACCTCGAACGGGTACGTGACCCCATTGTTGGTGATGTCGATGTCGCCCTTGCCGCGCGACGTGCGCTTGATGTAGTCGATCTCGAGCCCGAGGAACTCGATCACGCGGACGTCGAGCGTCAGCCCGTAGCCGAAGCTCGTGCCGCCGAAGCCCGGGTACACGTCGCCGGCGGGCTTGCCGCCGATGGTCTTGTCGCCAGGCTTTCCGAGGAAGTTCGCGCCGTAGACGACCGTCGGCCCGACGCCGACCTGGACGACGTCGAACGCGAGGACCTCTCTCGGCGACAGGCACACGAGGGCGACGGGCAAGAGGGCGGCGGAGAAGGCACGGGGGCGCATGGGCGACGACCTTACGGCAGGGCCGTCGCACGGTCGAGGGCCGATCGCGCCCTCTCGGCTTGCGTCGCCGCGCGTCGCGAGTGTAAGCGGGCCCGCCCATGTCGACCGAGCTCTCGCGCGAGGTCCGGCGTCGCAAGACGTTCGCGATCATCAGCCACCCCGACGCGGGCAAGACGACGCTCACCGAGAAGCTCTTGCTGTACGGCGGCGCGATCCACCTCGCGGGCGCGGTGAAGGCCAAGAAGGGGCGCGCCGGGACGGTGTCCGACTGGATGGACATGGAGCGCGAGCGCGGCATCTCGATCACCTCCAGCGTCCTGCAGTTTCCCTACAAGGGGTTCTCGATGAACCTCCTCGACACGCCGGGCCACGCCGACTTCAGCGAGGACACGTACCGCACGCTGCACGCCGCCGACTCGGCCGTGATGCTGCTCGACTGCGCGAAGGGCGTCGAGGCACAGACGAAGAAGCTGTTTCGCGTCTGCCACCGCCGCCGGATGCCGATCTTCACGTTCGTCAACAAGCTCGATCGCCCGGGGCGCGATCCGTTCGATCTCGTCGGCGAGGTCGAGAGCGTGCTCGGGATCGGCTGCTATCCGGTCACGTGGCCCGTGTACGCGGGCGCCGACTTTCGCGGCGTGTACAACCGACTGCTGCGGCAGGTGAGCCTGTTTCGCCCGGGCGACGGCGCGACCGGAGCCTCCGAGGTCGCGATGGCCGTGGCGGGCATCGACGACGCCAGGATCGCCGACGAGATCGGCGCCGACGCGCACAGAGAGCTCTGCGATCAGCTCGAGCTGCTCGACGCGGCCGGCGACGGGTTCGATCGCGACAGGTTCGCGCGCGGCGAGGTGTCACCGATGTTCTTCGGCAGCGCCTACAACAACTTCGGCGTCGAGCCGTTCCTCGACGCGTTCCTCGAGATGATCCCGCCGCCGCTCGCGCGCCGCACGTCGAAGGGCGAGCTGTCGCCCGACCACGACGAGTTCTCCGCGTTCGTGTTCAAGATCCAGGCGAACATGGACAAATCTCACCGCGATCGCATGGCGTTCCTGCGCGTGTGCTCGGGCAAGTTCGAGCGCGGGATGAAGGTGCGCCACGTCCGCACCGGCCGCGACATCCGCCTCGCCAACCCCACGCAGTTCATGGCCCAGGAGCGCACCATCGTCGAGGAGGGCTACGCGGGCGACGTGCTCGGGATCTACGATCCGGGCGTCTTCGAGATCGGCGACACGCTGACGGCGGGCGCGACGTTCACGTTCGACGAGATCCCTTCGTTCGCCCCCGAGCGGTTCACGCGGGTCGTGCTGGTCGATCCGATGAAGCGCAAGCAGCTGAAGAAGGGCCTCGACGAGCTGGCGCAAGAGGGCGGCGTGCAGCTGTTCCGCCCGCCGGAGGGGCGCGACGGCGACGCGATCATCGGCGCGGTCGGCGAGCTGCAGTTCGAGGTGACCAAGCACCGGCTCGAGACCGAGTACAAGGTCGACGTCCGCCTCGAGGATCTGCCGTTCGAGTACGCGCGGTGGGTCGAGCGGGCCGATCCGAGCGGCAAGGAGCCGATCGAGCTCTTGCGCTTCGAGCGCGAGCGCGCGGGCACCGGCGTGCTCGACGTGCGCGGGCGCCCCGTGGTGCTGTTCAAGGGTGACTGGCAGCTCGAGATCGCGACGCGCGAGTTCAAGGGGCTGGTCTTCAAGGAGACGGTGTCCGGCGTCGCCGCGGCGCTGGAGGGTTTAGTTGCGCGCCCGCGGTCTGGCGGCGCTGGGCGGCGTGGCGCTCGCCTGGCTCGCGTGCAAGGGAAACAGTGATCCCCCGCCGGCGCCCGCGGCCTCGAGCCAGCCCACGCCCGCCGGGTCGGCGCCAGCGGCACCGTCGTCGTCGCTCTCCCCGGCCGCGTCAGGCCTCCCCTCCGTCAGCGCGAGCGCGTCGGCGAGCGCTGCGCCGTCGTCATCGGTTCGCAAACCGATGCTGAGCTGCAAGACCGACGACGACTGCGTCCCCAAGACTTGCTGTCACGCGACCGAGTGTACGCTGTCGGACAGGGCGCCGGTGTGTGACAAGGCTCGCTGCGGCAAGAAGCGCGACAAGACGCTCGATCACGGCGGAAAGTGCGTATGCACCGACGGCACCTGCCGCGCGTTCACCGCGAAGCTGCCGCGCGGCATCCGCGAGATGGGGCGCGATCCGTTCTGAACCGAGCGTCAGAGTCGGGGGCGCTACCGACCACGAAACTGCGACGCTTCTACCCGGTGCTCCTCCATCAACCGGTACGTCGATTGCCGGGTGAGCCCCAGCGCCCGCGCGGCGGTGGCCACGACGCCGTGGCTCCGCGTGAGCGCGGCGATGAGGGCGGCGCGGTCGGGTCGCGCGACCCTCTCCTCGCCGGAGGGGTGAGCCTGTCGCCCGTCACGGACCTTCTCGGGTAGCTCGGCCCTCGTGATCGTCGAGCCGGTCGAGGTGGCGACCGCGCGGCGCGCGCACTGCTCCAGCTCTCGCACGTTGCCCGGCCAGCCGTACGTGAGGAGCGCCTCGACCGCGTCTGGCTCGATGGCGGGCGGCACACGGCCCCCCGCCGCCGCGTGGAGCGCCATCTGAAACAATGGCAACACGTCCTCACGGCGCGCGGAGAGCGGCGGCAGCCCCACGCGGAGCCCGTCGAGGCGCGCCGCGAGATCCTTACGAAAATCACCTGCCGAGACCGCCTCGTCGATCGACCCCTGAACGGCCGCGATGAAGCGCACGTCGACGGCCTGCACCTTCACCTCGCCCACCGGGAGCACCTCGCCGAGATCGACGGCGCGCAGCAGCTTGGCCTGCGTCGCCAGCGAGAGATCGAGCACCTCGTCGAGCAGCAGCGTGCCCCGGTGGGCAGAGCGGAGCAGACCATCGGTGTCGCGCACGGAGCCGCTGAAGGCGCCGCGGCGCACCCCGAACAGCTCGGACTCGGCGAGCGACTCGGGCAGGGCCGCGCAGTTGATCGCGACGAAATCGCCGGGCCGCCCCGACATCGCGTGCAGGGCGCGCGCGACGCGCTCCTTTCCGCTTCCGGTCGGGCCACACAGCAGGATGGGGAGGCGATCTTCGGCCGCTCGGAGCGCGGGCGCGAGCACTCGCGCGAGCACCTCGCTGCCCCACGCGCCGGACGCGAGCTCTCGAAAGTTGACGTCTTCCCCCGGCGAGGGCGCGACGACGACCGCGCAGTCGTCCCCGAGGCGGAGGACCGTCCCTCGCTCGAGCGCGGCTTGCGAGCCGGTGACGAGGCGCACGCCGTCGACGAAGGTGCCGTTGCGGCTCTCCAGATCCTCGACCAGCCACACCGGCCCGCGCCGCTCGATCCGCGCGTGCTGCCTCGACGCGCCGATGCCCAGCAGCCTCGCCTGACAGGCCGACTCGCGGCCCAGCGTCGTCAGGGCGCCGAGCTCGACGTCGCGCGCCGTGCCCGGGTAGACGAACCGCAGCTTCAACCGCGCGGAGGCGGACGCGCGCGCTTGCCCCTTGTCGTGTCGTGGCGCGGTCGAATCGAGGTGGGTCATCGGGCTCCTTGCTCCGCGAGCTCTCAGTAAGGGCTGGACGTGTCGAACGTGGTTCCCCGTCGCCCGGTGACGGTCGTGGGCGCGGGCCCGTCGACCGGGGGGCGCGCGGGCGCGGCCGCCCTGACGGGGCTCGGCGAGGTCGGGCGCCGCGGCGCGGGCTCGGCGGTCGCGTCGGCGGAGAGCGGTGGAGAGGGCGCGGCAGCCGAGGCGGATGCGGCTGGCAGCGGCGCGACAGAGCTCGACGGAGGCGCGGGAGCCGCCGCGACCTGCGGCGCGGGCACCGAGGCCGAGGCGCCGTGCGCGCGCGCCTGCCACCACGCCACCCCGAGCAGCGCGAGCGCGGCCGCCGCGGCGAGCGCGCGCGGGGGCCACGCGGGGCGAGGCGCGGCGACCGGATCGGAGGTGCGGCCCAGCCCCGCGGACGACGCGTCGCGGACGTCGGTCGCGCAGCGGAGGTCGACCTCCAGCGCGCCGAGCGAGCGCCCCGGCGCCGTCTCGTCGAGCGCGCTCGCCGTCGTCGAGAACGGGCGGATCGCGCGCGCGAACGCGTCGGCGCTCGTGAACCGCTCGTTCGGCTCGTGCGCGAGCGCGCGCTCGACGATCTCGACGAGCCCCGGCGGCAGGTCGGGTCGAAGCTCGGCGAGCGACAGCGGCGGCTTGGTCAACAGGTGCGCCATCACCTGCGGGAACGTCTCGCCCGGGTGCGGCACGCGCCCGCCCGTCAGCGCCTCGAACGCGACCACGCCGACGGCGTAGACGTCGGTCCTCGCGTCGACCGGGCCGCTCATCGCCTGCTCGGGGGCCATGTAGTACGCGGTGCCTACCGGCGACGCGGACACGGTCACGCTCGGCTGCTCGACGGCCTTGGCCACGCCGAAATCGAGGATCTTCACGACCTCGGTCCCGTCGGACCGCGTCGCGCAGAAGAGGTTGGACGGCTTGATGTCGCGGTGGACGATCCCGCGCGCGTGCGCCGCGGACAGCCCCGCGCAGACCTGCTCGACGAGCTTGACGACGCGGGCGACGGGCAGCGCGCCGCGGCGCTCGAGCCGCGCGGCGAGCGTCTCGCCGTCGAGCAGCTCCATCACCATGAACGCCGCGCCGTCGGCGTCGCGTCCGAAGTCGCTGATCGACACCACGTTCTCGTGCGTGAGGCCGCCGACCACGACCGCCTCCTGCTTGAACCGACGCTCGGCCTCGGGGCTCACGAGGTCCGGGCGGATCCACTTGAGCGCGAAGCGCCGGGGAAACTCGACGTGCTCCACCTCGACGACCACGCCCATCCCGCCCGCGCCCAGCTCGCGGACCACGCGGTACTTCGACCCGATGAGGGCGCGCGGCCGACTCGTCTCCACCTGCGTCAGGGTCGCGCCCGCGGACGAGCCCGTCAAGACCGCGCGGGCTACGGGGCGCACGTGAGCTTCGCCACGTCGGCGTGCCTGTCGAGGTAGCCGCGCCCTCGAAACAGCAGGACACCGTCAGCCACGCGCGCCATCGCCGGACCATACGCCCCCACACCCTTCGTGATCCCGGAGGGCGTCGGCACCTCGCGCCCGTCGGGGCGGACCCGCCGCAGCGAGCCGCCGTCCGGCCCGGCCGCTCCAGTGGTCCACCACAGCAGGTTGCCGCCGACCTCGAGCGCCGCCTGGTACTGGCGCTCGGCAGTGGCGACGACGGGCGCGAGCAGCGAGCCGTCGCCCCCAGGGAACCTCAACTCCATGCTCTGCGCGGGAAGACGCTGCGTGACGAGCCCCGTGCCGCCCTGCCACGCGAACGTCTGATCGACCGAGACAGAGCCCAGGGACTGGGGCGGAACGACCTCGACCCCGCCCATCGCCGGTCCGGTGAGGTCGAACGCGCCATGGTACGTGAGGTCGCCGGCGTCCCGGACCGCCGCGTAGTGGGCGAGCGTGCCCGCGGTCCACACCCACGTGTTCGCTATCGACACGCCGAGGCCGGAGGGCGCCGCCAGGCGGCTGAGCGAGAGCGACGGATCGAGCCTCGCGAGCGCCGATTGGTAGTCGGTGCCGTTGTACTTCACGCAGCCCAAGAGGATATCTCCCTGGTACAGGGTCGCCGAGAGACACCTCGTCACCTGATCTGAACCGAGGGTGGTGCCCGACGCCTTGACCGCCAGCGTCTGCTTGTCGAGCGAGCGGATGACGACGGGGCAGCCCGATTTGCATCCCGCATAGTCGGTCGAGCTCCACACGACGACGAGATCGTCGTCTCGCTCGACCATGACCCCGCCGACGCTGCCGTTCAGCGGGATCGGCACCTCGGTGGGCCCGGCCAGCAGCGCGCCGCTCGCGTCGACCCGCACGACCCAGCCCTTGTCGGTGCTCTCGCCATAGCCGTCGGTGCCAGCCACCACCGCGGTGCCATCCTTCAACAAGAGCGCGCTCTCCACGTGGATCCCGAGCGTCGCCGTGTGCAGCGTCGTGAACGGAGAGAGCTGCCAGTCGAAGCCCTCGTCGACCGAGCCGTCTCCGTCGTCGTCGACGAAATTGCACTCTTCCGGGGGGCTCGACGGCTCGAGCGTCAAGGCGTCGATGACTCGCTTGACGGCGCGACCGCCGAGGGGAGGCGCGGCGATGGCGACCGGCGCGCTGCCCTTCGCGTCGAGGCGCCAGAGGCCCCCGTCGCCCTGACAGATGAACTCTCCCTTCGTCGACGTGAGCCCCGCCGTGTCGCACCCGACGCCGCTCGCCACCGACGTTGGCAAGGAGGGGTACAGCACCGCGCTCGAGAGGTCGGCCCACAGCACGCGCGAGATCGTGAACGGCGCCGCGCCCGCCTGCGAGCGCTGCACCAGGAACCCCGTGCCGTCGGCCAGCGCGCCCACGACAGACTCGTGCTGGCCGTCGTCCGAGTCGAGCATCGGCGTCACGGTGCCCGTCACCGCGTCGTACGAGTACACGCGCGACGCGCTCGGATCGCAGGTCACGGTGAGCTCGCGCGACCACGCGACGAGGCGGCCGGCGGGGTTGACTGCGAAGCGACGGCTGAAGAACCCGCCCTGCAGCGGCGAGACAGGCGACAGGGATCCCAGCAGGGGGCCGCGGAGCACCGAGCCGCCCAGATCGCACGCGCCCGCGCCTTGGGCGTGAACAGTGATCGAGCCGACGAGATCGAGCGACGCGACCGACCCCTGCACGCCAAGATCCGTCCGCCCGCCGCTGGCGACGTCCACGCTCCACAGCTCGTTGGCCGGATCGCGCGCGACCACGGTCGTCGCGGTGGGATCGAGCGCGAGCGGGCTCGCCTGGGTCGAATCGACCGGGGTGGACCAGCCGCTGACCGGCTCGAGCACGGCATACGAACCGTCGTCGAGCTCCGCCAGCCAGCGCTCACGCGTCGCGGGTGTCACCTGCCCGCCTTGTCCACCCTGCCCGCCGCCACCCTGCCCGCTGTCGCCGCCCTGCCCACTGTCGCCACCCTGCCCACTGGCGCCGCCTTGCCCCGCGCCGCCACCCTGCCCGCTTCCGCCGCCTTGCCCGCTGGCCCCGCCTTGCCCCGCGCCGCCACCCTGCCCGCTTCCGCCAGCTTGCCCTGCGCCGCCACCCTGCCCGCTTCCGCCGCCTTGCCCCGCGCCGCCCTTTCCGACCGCGCCTCCCTGTCCGGCGCCACCCTGCCCACCTCCGCCGCCGGGTGGGGCACCGGCAGCGGCGCCACCGTGACCTCCGCCGCTCCCTCCCGCGCCGAGCCCGCCGTCGCCGACGCACACTCCAGCCTTGCAGCTGTTGGTCCCGGCGCACGGAGCCTCCGCCGCGCACGACACGCGACACTTGGCGTCGGGGCCGCAGGTCAGCCCGGCGGGGCAGGTGCTGGCGCCGCAGCTCACCTCCGACTCGAGCCCGCACGTGCTCTGGACGCCCTGGCTCGGCGACGTCAGACACACAACGGTCGGGCACCCGTGATCGCTGGTACACGGCGTGCGGCAGCGGCCGAACTCGCACGCGTACACGTCGTCGCAAGGGTTGTCAGGATCACAGCTCTCGCCGTAACGGCGCCCCTCGCGCCCCTCGTGACAGGCCGCCACCAGCAGCGCGGGGAGCACCGAGAACATGCCCACCCTCATCCACACCTTGTTCTTCATCATGCTCCTGCTTCTCTCTCTCCCGTCAATGTCATAAAAATGTACCTCTGCACGCCCAGGTCGCGCCGCGCGCGGAGGCGCTGACGGTCACCTCGGGGTAGCGACCTGGCGAATCGCCCCAGGCCCACAGCGCGATCCCCAGCCCTGACAGCACCGCGCCCCCTGCCAAGAGGCCGACCGTGTACTTGTCGGTTCGCTGGATGGACCGGATGAGCTCGTCGTTGGCGGCCTGTCGCTGGTCCAGGTCCGGCGGGTGCGGGGGCTTGCCTCGGTACTGCTCGGCGAGGCGCGCGTCCTCGGCCTCCCAGCGCTGGTGGCGGTCGTCGTTGCTCTTCCAGAGGTAGGCGCCACCGGCGAGCGCCGCGACCCCCGCACCGAGAGACACATAGGCCGCCGTACGCGTCGTCCTCGCGCGGCGCTCGTAGGCTGCGCGGGCCTCGGGCGTCGGGACGAGCGTGAGCTCGACGACGCGGGTGGCGCCGGGCTCGAGGACCACGTGGCGCTGCGCGGTGTGAAAGCCGGGAGAGGACACCGTCAGCTCGTGCGCGCCGATGGGCACCACTCCATCCGTCGGCAGCTCGACGCCGTCGAGCAGCGCGAGCGCGGGAGCCTCGGACGCGCGCACGACGAGCCGCGCGGCGTACGCTGGCGGCAGCGGACGGAGCGGGCTCAGCTCGCAAGACATCGACGCCGCCTGACCCGACGTCAGCGTCACGGCGCGCTGGGTGGTCGCGTAGCCGACGCGCGAGAAGCGCAGCGCGCGGGCGCCCGACGGGACCACGAACGGCGCGGCTGACGGCGTCGCGCCGAGCGGGCGACCGTCGAGCTCGATCAACACCCCCGGGACCGAGCAGGTGACGGCGAGCAGCGCGGGCGCCGGCGCCGGCGGCTCGCGCGGGACGGGCGTCAGGGCGAGGTCGACCGTCGACGTCTCCTCGCCCACGATCGTCACGTCGACCACCCGCGGCGCGAAGCCCGAGAGCTCGGCCGAGAGCGAGTGCGCGCCGACCGCGAGCCGGATGGGGGCGAGCGGCGCGCGGCCGAGCTCGCGCCCGTCGAGCTTGATCGTGGCGCCAGCCTGCACGCCGCGCAGCGCGAGCGTCCCCACGCGGCTCCGCTGCCGCGCGAGCTCGGCCTGCACCTGCTCACGTCGCGCGGACGGCACCTCGGAGCCGCCCTCGCGCAGGTAGCGCTCGAGCGCGTCGCTCGCCTCCACGGGGCGACCGAGCGCGACCCACGACTGACCCAGATTGTAGAGGACCGCGAAGTGGGGCTTCGCCCGGTAGGCCGCGTCGAACTCGGCCGCCGCCTCCGCGTAGAGACCGTCTCGCGCCAGCTCGACGCCGCGTGCATAGTGCCGCTTCGCGTCTGCGGTGCCGTCTGCCCACGCAGAGGTCACGAGGGCCGCGACGACCAGCACCACCCTCCCCCGCGCACGCTTCGACGCCATCGTGAAACGCTTGGATATCCGAGGACTTACGGACGTGCAACGCCAAGGCCCGGACGTCCGCGGACGTCCGTGTGACTTGACGCAAGGTGTCGCGCGGCGCGCGCCGGGCCCCTACCGTCGGCCCGGTGAGGGTACCCTGGCGCGCCGTGAACCTCCCGCGCGCCGCGCTCGCCCTCTCGCTCGTCCTCGCCGCCGCCTGCTCGTCGTCTGATGATCCGACCGCTTCGCCGCCCTCGACCGCCCACGCCGAGAAGGATCGAGCGGCGGAGGCGAAGCGCCTGCTGACCGGCCCTGACTGGTACCGGCACGCGGTGTTCTACGAAGTTTACGTGCGGTCGCTGCAGGACTCGAACGGCGACGGCATCGGAGACTTGCCAGGCCTCATCTCCCGCCTGCCCGAGCTGCAGGCGCTCGGCGTCGACGCGCTGTGGTTGATGCCGATCACGCCGACGGCGTTCGCCGACTCCGGCTACGACGTCTCCGACTACACCGGCGTGAACCCCGACTACGGCAGCCTCGCCGACCTCGACGCGCTGGTGTCGGCCGCGCACGCCCGCGGGATGCGCGTGATGCTGGATCTCGTGCTCAACCACACCTCGGACCAGCACGCCTGGTTCAAGGAGTCGAGCGCCGACAGGACCAACCCCAAGGCCGACTGGTACGTCTGGAGCGACGCGCCGTCACGCCCCGACATCGGCTGCGGCACGTTCAACGCGCAGTTCGGCAGCGAGGCGTGGACGCTGTCGAAGGCGCGCAACCAGTACTACTTTCATCGCTTCTACGCGGGCCAACCAGACCTCAATTATCGCAATCCAGAGGTCGTGAAGGCGACGCTCGACGCGGCCAGGTTCTGGCTCGATCGCGGGGTGGATGGGTTTCGCTGTGACGTCATCGGCCTCCTGGTCGAGTCGGCGTCCGGCTGCGACATGATCCCGGAGACCCAGGCGTACATCCGCCAGCTGCGCGCGCTGCTCGACCAGTACCCCGACCGGGCGATGGTCGCCGAGAGCACCAACTACGAGACAGCCGTCCCGTATTTCGGCGACGGGCACGACATGTTTCACATGGCGTTCAACTTCGGATTTGGCTATTTTTG
Source organism: Myxococcota bacterium (assembly GCA_963169165.1). GTDB lineage: Bacteria > Myxococcota_A > Polyangia > Polyangiales > Polyangiaceae > JADLFU01. The sequence goes on from CAUJFL010000131.1 coordinate 37,251, forward strand.
GGGGTTTCCGTTCGCAGGTGACGCGGCGAGCGCCGTCTCCGACAAGCTCGAGGCGTCCCGCAAGGACGCGCCCCCAGGCGCGCAGGAGGCGCTGGTGATCGGCTCGCACGACGTCTCGCGCGCGTACGTGGCCGCGAAGAAGGTCGAGTCGCGGTGGCGGCGGGCGGCGTTCGTGCAGCTGACGGCCGCGGGCACGCCGTTCATCTACTACGGCGAAGAGCTCGCGCTGCGCCCCGGCAAGGCCAAGATCGTCGACTCGCGCGACTATCAGCGCGCGCCGATGCCGTGGACCAAGGCGCCCGGGCACGGCTTCACGACGGGCACGCCCTGGCTGCCGTTCGCCGACGAGGCCGAGCTCACCAACGTCGAGGTCGAATCGAGCGAGCCGTCGAGCACCTACTCGTTCTACAAGGGGCTGCTCGCGGCGCGGCGCGGGCGCGAGGCGTTCGGCGCGGGCACGATGACGTTCGTCGACGGCGGCAACCCCGCGGTGCTGGTGCTCGAGCGCGAGGGAGGCGGCGAGCGCTACCTCGCCGTCGTCACGATGGACGAGTCCGCGCCACAGACGGCTCGATTGCCGGTCGCGCGGGTGTCGGGCGCGCCCGCGCTCCTGTTCGGCGACGCCGCCGTCGCGCGCGAGGGAGAGGCGTGGTCGATCACGATCCCGGCCGAGGGCATGGCGCTGTTTCGCGCCGAGTGACGCGGCGTCGCCGTGCTAACGACCCCTGCAGATGGAGCACCCGCTCTTGTCGCGGACGACGCTGTCGATGCTCACGCTCGCGGGGCTCGTCGCGCTGCCGTACGCGCTGCCGCGCGGCGCGGCGCTGGATCGTCTGCGCCTGCTGTCACCGCTGCCCTCCAGCGCTGTCGCGACCCCGGCGCCCGCGGCGCCCGCCCCGACCGTCGGTGAGGTCGCCGTGCAGGAGACCCGCGCCGACGACGGCTCATCGGTCGAGCCGAGCGCGCCCGGCGGCGCGCTGCCGTTCCAGCGCCCCGCCGCTGCGACCGCGCCCGTGCTGATCGACGGACCACCTCCGCGCTCGATCGAGGATCCATCGGGACACGCGCTCGATCCTTACTACGCGGCGCTCGCGCGGGCCGAGGCCAAGCAGCCGGGCGCGATCGCGCGGATGACCTACTACGGCGACTCGGTCATCGCGTCCGACTGGATCACCGCGACCCTGCGCCGCAAGCTGCAGGCGCGCTTCGGCGACGCGGGGCACGGCTTCATCCTCGTCGCCGACGCGTGGCCCGGCTACCACCACGACAACATCCGTCGCTCGGCGTCCAAGGGCTGGAAGGTCAGCCGCGTGGTTGGACCGTACGCGCCCGACGGCCTCTACGGGCTCGGCGGCGTGTCATTCGTCGCCGACGGCCCGGGCATGTACGCCCAGGTCCAGACGATGAACAAAGGTGACATCGGCCTCGCCGTCTCCAGGATCATCGTGACGTACGCCGAGCAGCCGGGCGGCGGGAGGCTCGCGCTCAAGCTCGACGATCAGCCCGCGGAGGAGCTGTCGACGGCCGCAGAGGCGACCCGAGTCGTGCGCAAGACGCTGACGATGCCCGACGGGCCGCACAAGCTCGAGGTGCGCTCCAACGGCGGCGGCCCGGTGCGGGTGTTTCACTTGTTGCTCGAGCGAGACGGCCCCGGCGCGGTCGTCGACGCGGTTGGCATCATCGGGTGCCGGTTGCGGTTCCTCGACAAGAGCGACGACGCACACTGGGCCGAGGAGCTGAGGGCTCGCGCCCCCGATCTCGTCGCGTTCACGTACGGCGCGAACGAGAGCGGCGACGGCTTCGCCTTCCCGATGGATCAGTACGAGGCGACCGCGCGCGCCGTCTTGAAGCAAGTGCGCGACGCGCTGCCGAGGAGCGCGTGTCTGCTGGTCGGGCCGCTCGACGCCGCCGACAAGAGGGGAGACTCCTACCCTTCGCGCCCTGTCATCCCGGCGATGAACGCCATTCAAAAGAAGCTCGCCGCCGAGCTCGGCTGCGGGTTCTTCGACACCTGGCAGGCGATGGGCGGCCATGGCTCGATGGGCGTGTGGCTCCAGAAGGGGCTGGGCGGCGCCGACCTCGTGCACCCGTCGAGCATGGGCGCAGAGGTGCTGGGGACTTGGGTGTACAAGGCGCTGATGGAAGGCTATGCGAAGTATCAAGCCTCCAACCCGGCGCCGACCAGCAGCGCGGCGAGCCCCTGAACCTAGACACGACGGGGCTCGGCGCGCGCGATGCCCGCCACCACGCGGCAAGTGCCCGAGAACACCAGCGCGTCGAGCAGGTGCTCGTCGTCGACGAGCGCGAGCGCGCGCGCGCCGCGATCGATCAGCACCTCTCCCCCCGCGTCGGCGAACCCGCAGGCGCGCGCGCCCTCGTGCGACGCGGCCTCCCACAGCCGCTCGGCGACGGTCGGGCCGGGCTCGCGTATCGTCACGCGCAGCAGCGTTCGGAGGCGCTCGCCCAGCTCGATCCCGCGCATGTCCTCGAACGGATCGGTGAGGACGTGGCTGTCGATCCCGGTGCAGAGCCGACAGCCCGCCTCGCGCAGCGCGGTCACGTCGGGGTGGCCGTCGCCGAGATCGCGCTCGGTCGTCGGGTTGATGCAGACGAACGCGCCAGCCTCTCCGAGCAGCCGCGCCTCGTGCGGCGCGAGGTGCGTGGCGTGCACCGCGACGAAGCGCGGCGAGAGCACCCCGGCGTCGGCGAGGAGCTCGACCGGTCGCTTGGCCGACTCGGCGACGCACCACGCGACCACCCCGGGCAGCTCGGCCACGTGCATGTGGAGCGGCAGGTCGTGCGCTCGCGCGTGGTCGGCGATCGGCGCGAGCCACGACGGCGGCAGCGCGCGGACGCTGTGCGGCGCGAGGCCGACCACCACGTCGGGATCGTCGCGGTACCGCGCGCGGAGCGCCTCGACGTCGCGGAGCGCGTCGTCGAGCGACCGATCGCTGAACCTCACCTGCGCGTGCGCCGCCGCCACGCCGGGCCCGCCGCGGTGGTACACGCCGCGCAAGAGCGCGACGCGCAGCCCCGCGTCCTTGGCCGCGCGCACGACCGCGTCGGCCATCACGGTGCGGTCGTCGTACGGCGTGCCGTCCGGCTGGTGGTGGACATAGTGAAACTCGCCCACCGTCAGCACCCCGGCCTCGCGCAGCTCGTCGAACGCGACCCGCGAGATCGCGTGGATCCGCTCGGGATCCAGCGAGCTCGCGAGGTCGTACATCGCCGTGCGCCACGACCAGAAGTCGTCGGTGCCGCGCGGACCTGGCCGCTGCGCGAGGCCGCGCATGCCGCGCTGAAACGCGTGCGAGTGCGCGGTCGCGAACGCCGGTCTGCGGATCATCGCTCGAACTGGAGGGTGCGCGGCTCGAGGATCCACGCGAGCCGCCCGCGCGCGCCCGGCTCGAGCTCGATCGCCGCGATCATCGCCTTGTCGAACCCCGAGCCGAGCGAGCCGGTGAGCTGCGCCGTCACCGACGAGACGTCCGGCTCGTGTCCGACGAACATCGGCGCGCCGCCGAGCGCGGCGTGCGACAGCAGGAGCCCGCGCAGATCACCGCCGGGTCCGAGCTCGCGCGCGAGCTCGATCGTCAGCGTCGGGGCGGCGTGCTCGACGACGAGCGCGGCCGTCTCTCTCGCGCGCACGAGCGGGCTGGACAGCACGCGCGTCGGCAGCGCGCCCTCGCCGAGGATCGCGCCCGCGACCCGCCGCACGACGTCACGGCCGGACGGCGTCAGCGCGCGATCGAAATCGCGCAGGAGCGGCGTGGGATCCTCGGCAGGGCCGTGCCGCATCACGTAGAGCCTCACGCGCCGGACCCTACACCGAGCGCGCCGTCTGCGCAGCGACAAGCGGCCTACGGCGCCCGCCTGGGCCGCTTCTTCTTCGGCTGCCTCTCGGGCTCGCCGGCGAGGGCCTTGCAGCAGCGAAAGCCGGTCGAATAGTCGTGATAGCGCGGCTCGTGCGCGATCGTGATGAAGGAGCAGCCGGGGCCGTGCTCCTTGGTCGTGCTGAAGAACCCGCCCATGAACACGCCGTTTCCTTCGTGCCAGGGCTGCTTCTTTCGCTCGACGGGCTCCTTCTCGAGGCGCTCGACCAGCTCGTCGGTGACGCTGTCGCTGACCCACTCGTGGAGGTTGCCGACCATGTCGTGGACGCCCTCCGAGCTGACGCATCGCTCGCGCTCGCCAGCCTTCTCGAGGAAGCCCGGCTCGGCGTTGAGGCGCGGAGAGTTGAAATGCTCGTCGTATTTCCACGCGCGACCGTTGGTGCCGAACAGCTTCGACAGCAGGTGGTCCTTCGAGGTGTTGCAGCGCCCCGACTCCCCCCGGCCGCCGTACGGAAACATCGTCCACCTGGGTCCCTTGCAGGCCCGCGTCCACTCGTTGAGTGTGCAGAGGCGCTTGCCGGCCGCGCGACAGGCCGCGTCGGCCTCGACGCGCGACACGTACCCCTGGGGGAACACGCCGCTCGCGCTCCGCGCCGCGTAGCTGCGCGAGGGCTCGGGTCGCTCGGTGTGAGGGTGGACCGACTCGGCGCCGTCTGGTCCGAGCTCGACCAGGTGCGCCTCCCACCTGTCGACGCAGACCCGGGCCGCGTTGGCCATCTCTGGTGGGCACGGGAGCACCTCGACCGGCGCCGCCGACGCCGAGGCGCCGGGGCTCGCCGACGAGGCCGCGGCAGAGCTTGGCGGGATGGGCAGCACGAGCTCGGCGCTCGCGCTCGTCGACGCGGGCGCCTCCACGCTGGCGACCGGCGACGACGACGGCGTCTTGTTGGGATCGCACGCCGCAAGCCACACGCACGCCAGCGTCAGCCTGCGCATCGCTCAGAGCTTTCGTGACAGGTGCTGCACCGCCTCGCCCAGCCCCTCGACCGTCAGGTGGTGCATGGGGAACACCTTGCGCACGACGTCGCAGGTGCCCTGCTCCCAGTAGCGCGGGGTCTCCGGGTTGAGCCAGACCGACTTGGGATAGTGCTCGGCGATCATCTGCAACCAGCCGAGGCCGCTGTCGACGCCGCTGCCGCGATCGACCAGCGTGCTGTCCCAGGCGCCGCCGAGCAGCTCGGCGGGGTGCATCGACGCGTCCCCCACGATGATGACGCGCCAGCGATCGTCGAGCTCGCGAAACAGGTCGGCCACGCGGACGGGCTCGCCGCTGAACAGCGTGGTGGGGAACACCTTGCCGTAGATGCAGTTGTGAAAGTAATAGCTCCGCACCTCGCGGAGGTTCGACGCGCGCTTGGCTGCGGTGAACAGCAGCGACACCGCGTTGGCGTAGGGATCCATGCTGCCGCCCACGTCCATCAGCAAGAGGACGCGCACGTTTGACTTCTTGGGTGGCCGGGTCTTCAGCGTCAGCTCGCCGGCGTTGCGGGCGGTCGCGTCGATCGTCTCGTCGATGTCGAGCTCCTCGAGCCCCTCGCGCAGAAAGACGCGGAGCTTCCGGAGCGCGACCTCGATCTGTCGCACGTCGAGCACCAGATCGCTGCGGTACGGGGCGTACATGCGCGCGTCGGCCACGCCCATCGCGCTGCGCCCGCCGCCCTTGCCGAGGCGGACACCAGCGGGGTTCTCTCCGCCGGTTCCGAAGGGGCTCGTGCCGCCGGTGCCCACCCAGCGGTTTCCTCCGTCGTGTCGCTCGCGCTGCTCGGCGAGGCGCTCGGCGAGCAGCCTCCGCACCTCGTCCATGTCGAGCGCCGAGAGCGCGTCGCGATCGGCCTGCGACAGCTCGCGCATGGCGACGGGATCCTTCAGCCAGTCTTCGAGCTCGCCGAGCAGCGAGATGGTCGTCTCGGGGATACCCTTGAAATAGGAGCCGAACGCCTGATCGAAGAGATCGTAGTCTTCCTCGCGGTGCACGAGCAGCGAGCGGGCGACGTAGTAGAAGCCGTCGAGCGACGAATCGTGCAGCTCGTGCCCGAGCGCCCGCGCGAGCTGCAGGATCTCGGTCGTGCCGACCTTGAGCTTCTTCGCGCGGAGCTCGTAGAGAAAGGGGACGAGGACGTCGCTCATTCTGATCTCCCTGTGCCGCAGCGCTGATCGCCCGGCGTCTGAGCCGACACGTCGTAGCCCCCGAGCGCGAGGGTGGGCGGCACCGCGACCGCGCCGCGGTACGCGCCGTCACCGTCGGTCGCGAGCGTGCCGATCGTCGCGCGTGTCGCGCCCTGTTGCAGCACGATGTCCACGCGCACGGCCGCGCAGGGGCTCCCCGCCGCCCGGACGGCGCCTTCGACGTGCAGCGCCTCGCCCCTGCGGATCACGGCCTCGAGGAACCGCGCGGAGACGATCGCGGGCGGCCGATCGTCGGAGGGATCGAGAGGAGGCGCGCCCGCGGAGCCCGGCGCGTCGGCCGGCCCCGACGCCGTCGACGCGGAGGGGCGCGCGACGCTCGACGACGGCGCCGCGCCTCCTGCCCCCGACGGCGCGAGCATCTCGCGCCCCGGCCGCGAGCCCGGCGGCCACGTGAACGGATCGTCGGGCGCGCGGTGCTGAGGCTTGTCCTGGCTGGTCGCGTCGGCGAAGTTGTCGGCGGCGCCGCCGAGATCGACCCGCCTGAACCCGGCGCCGTCGTGCACCTCGACCCACGCGTGCGCCTCGTTGAGCACGAGCCGCGCCGGGATCCGCAGCGCCAGCGCGGTGATCACGAACGCGTACGCGCGGTGACGGCAGACGCCCTTCTTCGACAGCGCGAGATCGAGGTACAGGTCGCCGCGCTCGGCGCCGATCGGCGCGTCGGTGGTCGTGAACGCGCGAAAGTATGCGACGAGCGCGGCGACCGCCTCGCGGTACGGCATCGCGCGGGAGGCGCCGACCGCGCGGAGGACCTCCTCGGCCTCGGACTGCAAGCCGCGCGGCAACGGAGGCGCGGCGGGCAGCTCGCTCCACGCGGCGTCGCGCAGCGGCCCGCCGAACGCGGACCTCGGCGTCGCGACGAAGAGGATCAGCCGGACGCGGCCGCGCGTGCCCGCCTTCACGAAGAGGTTCTCGGCGCCGTCGCGCCACAGCTCGACCGCCGTCGACGGCTGCGTCGTCACGCGCAGCACACGGGTGCCCGGCCCGGGCGACGGCACGCGCACCGGCTCGTTGGGGGTGAGATCGACGACGACGTCGCCGAAGAACGCGTCGTCACCCGCGCCGGGGCTGCCGCCTACCACGACCTTGCGCAGCTCTCGATCCGCCACCTTCAGCGACGAGTCGGCGCCCGCGGCGTCGAACGCGCTGAGGCGCTTGTAAGGCGCGACGCTCGGGGTGAAAGGGTCCTCGTACTCGACCTGCGGGACACGTCGTGTGTCGCGGTCGGCCGTGAAGGTCGCGTCGGCGCCCTGCGTGCGCGAGTACGCGCGCTCGGTGTCGTGCGGCATCTTGAACGGATCGGGCGCGGCGACGAGGCCGCTCGGCGTCTCGAGCGCCGCCGGGAGATCACCGGTCGGCGTCGTCGAGCCCAGCAGCACGTCCTCGCGCGGATCGGGCGGCACGAATTCGTGCGCCGGCGCCGCGGCCGCCGCGGACGCGAGGAGCACCACGCTCGGGACCAACCGACGACTCACGCGGCGATGTCTTCGCACGGCCCCGGCCGAGCGCGAGCGAATTCTTGTCGAGGCGCCGCGCGGGCTTGCGGCCGACGCGCCGGTCGACGAGACGTCGGGCGTGCGCCGACTCGTCCCCGCCTTCGCGTGGCTCGCGCTCGCGGCAGGCCCAGCCCTCGCCGCGCCGAAGCCGGGCGTCGACGTCGTGGCGGCCACGCGGAGGCCGCCGCGCGCGCTGCCGGCCGTCGCGCGGCGCGTGCTCGAGGACGGCGCGGTGGTCGCGTCGCTGTCGCTGCCGGGCTCGGCCGAGCTGGTGGTCGCGCGCGCATCAGCGCTCGGCGCGCTCGATCCCGAGGCCGCGCGCGTCGGCGCCTTCGCGGCGTTTCCAGCTCACGAAGAGGCGGCCGCGCGCGGCGTCACCCGCGAGTGTCTGGTCCGCGACGGCGTGGTCGTGGTGCTCGACAGGGCGCCCGCCTCCGAGCTCGCGTTCTCGCTCTTCTCCCTGGGCGTCGCGAGGAGCGCGCCGCCGCCCTCCGCCACGGCGCTCGCGATCGCGCGCCTCGCCGCGGCGCGCGGAGGCTCTGCGACCGGCGCGGCGCCGAGCGACGACGCGGTCCGCGAGGCGGCGAGCGCGCTGCGCGCGCAGGGGGCCGCGTGGATCATCGTGGGTGACACCGATGTCTCTCGCGCGGCGCGCCTCGTCGAGCGGTACGTCCCCGCGTCGACGGCCCCCGTTCGCGCGAGCTCCACGCCCGAGCCTCTCCCTCCTCGCGCCAAGCTCGACGCGCGCCCCGGCACGCTCACCTGGCGCGCCCGGGCGTCGAGCGTCGGGGCCGACGCCGCGCTCGAGCTCGCGTGGTTCGCGCTGGCGCGCCGGCTGGGCACGACGACCGAGCTCACCGCGGGGCCCCGCTCGGCGTCGCGCTCGATCTCGCTGGCGGTCCGATCCGCGCGTGACGCCGAAGCGAGCTTCTCCACCGCGCGCGCCGCGCTCCTTCGAGACGGGGTGACGCCCGAGGACGTCGCCGCCTTCAGGGCGACGCGCGAGGCAGGGGCGCTGTCCCGTGACCCCCGCGAGTGGGCGCTCACGCTCGCGCTCGTCGAGCTCCACGAGGGGGACGCGCGGCGCGCGGCGCGCGAGCTCGCGCTCGTGTGGGAGGCCAACCGACAGAGCGCCGCGAGCGCGCTGGCGACCGAGGCGTGGTCGGCCTCCTTCACGGCGAGGACCTCGAGGTGAACGCGCGCGCCGCCGCGGCCGTGGTCAGCGTCGCGCTGCTCGAGTCGTGCGCCGCTCCGCGAGCGTCCGTCGCGCCGCTCGCGACCCCTCGCGAGGCGCCGCTCCCCGAGCTGCCCACGTCTGCCACCGCGCCACCACAAGACGCGCCGCCTGAGGCCGAGCTCGACTCGCCGCCGCTGCCGGTCCGCCTCGCGCGCCACCGCGGGGAGTCTGGGCTCGCCGCGGTGTCGGTCGCGCGCGCGGGGACGGTGACCGAGCTACGGATCGTCGTGCGCGGCGCCGGGCTCGCCGCCGAGGCGTCGCTCGCGAAGGCCGCGGCCTCGGCGCTGTCGGCGAGGCTGCGCGCCGCGCCTCCCCCGTTCGGTGCCCGCGTCAGCGTCACGGCGGAGCTCGACGCGCTCATCGTGTCGCTGGTGTCGACCGAGCCGGCCACCTCGGCGCGCGCGGTCGCCGCGGCGCTCCGCGAGGTCGGCGCGACGAGCGATGAGCGCGCCGCACATCCAGCAGGGGAAATTGCCCTGTTTCGCGCGCTGTTTCGCCTCCCCGCCTCGGTGCACCCGTACTCGGAGCTCGCGCCGACGTCGCCGCCACCTCGACGCGACGTCACGAGGTTCGTCGAAGCGCGCGTCGTCGCCGACGCCATCACGGTGGTCGCCGTCGGCGCCCTCGACGCGAGGTCCGCGCACGACGCCGTCGCCTCCGCGCTCGGCGCGACGCGCGCGGGGTCCACGCCCTCGAGGCCGACGCCGCCCGTGTCCCCCGACGCGCCGAGGTTCTTCGTCATCGACGCGCCCAGCGACGCGCCCGAGGTGACCGTGGGACTGCTGACGCTCGACCGAGCCGACGACGCGTGGCCCGAGCTCGTCGTCGACGCGCGCGCGCGCCGCGAGCACCTTCGCGCGACGATCCCCGAGCTCGAGCTCTCCCTCGTCGAGCTGAGAGACGGGCCCTGCCCGGTCGTGGCGGCCTGGCGATCCGTCCCCACGAGGCTGGTCGACGAGACCCGCGCGGTGCTCGCCGCGCTGCCGCCCGACGCGCCCCCGCCGCCTGCGCCGTCGCGCGACAGAGCGCTGAGATCGCTCGCGCGCGGACACGCGATGATCGCCGGTCAGCCGCGTCGGCTCGCCGATCGCCTGGCAGCGCTCGCCGCGATGGGGCGCGACGAGCCGGTAGCTGCACCCTCGCTGCCGCCGAAGCCACGCCTCCCGCAGAGCCTCGGGGAGCAGCCGCCGTCGGCTCCCGTCGTCGTCGTCGAAGGCGACGCGGCCACGCTCGCGCCCGCCCTCGCGTCGCTCGGTGACGTGACCGTGCTCGATCCCGCCCGCGCCCTCGCCCCGTCGCGCGTGGTCAAGGCCTCGCGCTGATCAGCCGCCGGGCACGAAATCGACGGGGTTCGACGGCGCGCCCTCGTGGATCACGTCGGGTCCGGTCCAGTAGAACACGCGAGGGTCGGCCTTGCCGTCGAGCCACGCCTCGACGCGCACCACCGCGCCCGGCTCGGTCACATGAAACAGCACGGTGTCATTGGCGGATGTGTCGCTCGCGTGAAGCTCGGCGCGCCCCGCGACGAGCGTGATCGCAGCGCCCCCTACCTGCCCAGGCGGCGGCTTCGCGCTGTCGATCAGGCCGCTCCGCGCCTCTATGTAGAGATCCCAATTACATGTTAGATTAGTTATTTTTGTATCGCAGGCGGTCGTGACGGCCCAGTCGCCGTCTCCGCGGACCTCGACGAAGACGCCCGCGCCCTCGCCGGGCGGCGAGACGAGCGGAGGCGCCTCGACGATCGCGACCTCGGAGACAGCCGCGGACGCGCGCGTGTACGGCTCCTCGTAGACGGTGCGCGGCCCAGGATCGGGGTCCACGGTGCACGCCGCGAGCGCGAGCGCGGCGAGGGCCAGCAGCCCGCGGCTCGTCATCGGCCCCGACGGCCCCCGCCGATCCGAGGCCCAGCGTGCGTCGGCGCGGCCCCGCGGGTCGGCGACGAAGGTCGGGGCGGCGAGTAGCTCGGAGACGAAGGGCGGGCGGGTGAGAAGCTCGGGGTGAATGAGCGCGAGGGCGCCACGCCTCCGCGCGGCGGCGCGTGCGAGCGAGACGGCGCGACACCTCCGCGTGGCGGCGAGAACGACGGCGCGACGGCCCCGCGCGGCACGCCCCCGCGCGGCGGCGCGAAGGACGGCGCCATCCCTGGGCGCGCTTGGGACGGAGGAGG
>CAUJFL010000132.1 GCA_963169165.1 Myxococcota bacterium
CGGCCCGGCGGCGCGTGGCCCCAGGCCGTGGGCTGAGGGCCGGCGTCGCTCGAGTCAGAGAGCGAAGCAGCAGCCGGCGCACTGCGCGGGCTTCGAGCAGGCGCAGTCGATCAGCCCCTTGAACTGCGCGTTGCTGGCGCAGGCGGGGCTCGGCGCGCCGCCGCTCTGCAGCGCCTGGATGCAGCCGCTGCACGTGCTGTCCTGATAACAACTGAGGCCCTGCGAGAGGCAGGCTTGCCCGCAGCTGGTGATGTTCTGCTGGCAGGTGGACGCGGACGCGCCGCCGCTTCCCTGGCCCGCCTGACCGCTGCCGGCCTGACCGCTGCCGGCCTGACCCATGCCCCCCTGACCCATGCCGCCCTGGCCGAGCCCGAACGACGGACAATCATTGGGGCATTTCGCGCTCGTGCACTGCGCGACGGCGGTGACGAGGCTGAGCGCCGGGTCTTGAAGCGAGGTGATCCCCGCGGCGAACCCGCACTGTCCCACGCACTGGATGCCGGGGTTGTCGAGGCAATCGGTGAGCACGCACGACGCCGCCGCGCCGCACTTGGGATCCTGCGCGCACGCGTCGAGCTCTTGCTGACACTCGACCTTCGTGCAGTCGTAGCAGCCGGCCGCCGTCTGGCCGTCGCCGAGGTCCGCGTCGGGGATGCTCGCGTCGAACAAATCGACACCGCCCGTGCCCTTGCCGGCGCTGCCGCCCGGCGCGCCGCCTTGCGCCTTGCCGCCCGTGCTCGTGCCGCCCGTGCTCGTGCCGCCGCTCGTCCCGCCCTGGGCGGAGCCGCCCTGCGACGTGCCGCCCTGGGCGTTGCCGGCCTGCGACGTGCCGCCTTGCGACGCGCCGCTCGAGCCTCCGCTCGCCTTGCCAGCCGAGCCGCCGGCGACGGTCGGGCCCGGGAGATCCTCGGTGGTCGAGCCTCCGCAGCCTTGCGCGACGACGAAGGCGCCCGCGATGAAGAGTGACGCGACGAGGAAGGGGGTCTTTCGCATGGCCAAGCTCCGTGGATTGGGACGCTCGAACGGTTATCGCAACGAGCGCGCACGATCAACACGACAGAAAATTCCAGTCGAACCGGTCATCTGGCGCGCGTCGTCGAGTCTCGCTTGCAAGCCGTGGGCGCCCGAGTATGTTGCGCGCGCTTTTCGAGTTTGGCCCGCGTCCTACCTGCCGCAAGGCGGGATGTCTGCCGCGCCTCTCGGAGAGCCAGAGGCGCCAGAGCGCCCCTGCCGGCCCCGCCGGGACCGGATGCCCTGTCACCCCTTCAGCCCGCCCTCTCCGAGACCATCCTCCTGTCAGCCGTGCCGACCACCCCCGCCCCGCAGCCTCACGATCGAGACGCGCTCCTGCGCGTGGTCGAGCCCGTGCTCGCGGCGCACGGCCTGGCGCTGGTCGAGCTGACCTTCCAGCGTGAACCGCAGGGCTGGGTGCTGCGCGTGACGGTCGAGAACCCCAACGGCACGGAGCCAGGCGACGGCGTGACGCTCGACAGGTGCGCCGAGATCTCGCGCGATCTGTCCCACGCGTTCGACGCCGAAGATCCGATCTCGCACGCGTTCTCCCTCGAGGTGGGCTCGCCCGGAGTCGAGCGCCCGCTGCGCTCGGCGGCCGATTTTCTGCGGTTCATCGGCAAGGGCGCGAAGGTGAAGACGCGCGCGCCGCTGCCAGACGGACAGCGGGCGGTGCGCGGCGTGATCGACGCGGTGGACGGCGACGTCATCACGATGGTCTGCGACGGCAAGCCTCGCTCGTTCGCGCTCGGCGACGTGGCGACCGCGCACTTGACGTTCGATTTTGGTCCTGCCCCGAAGCCCGGCAAGGGCGGCGGCAAGCCGGGCGCGCAGAAGAGCAAAAAGCAGGGTTGACGGAGATTCGCATGGCGACGCAGACGAACTCGGGCATGGAGATCCACCTCGGCGCGGCCCTCGACTTGGTCGCGAAAGAGAAGGGCATCGAGCGCAAGGTGCTCGTCGAGACGATCGAGGCGTCCATCCTCAAGGCCGCGCAGAGCGTCTTCGGCGTCGGGCGCGAGCTGGAGACCCGCTACAACGACGACTCGGGGCAGGTCGATCTCTTCCTCTACATGACGGTGGTCGAGGACGTACAGAACCCCGAGCGCGAGATCGATCTCGAGGAGGTCACGGGCCGCGGGCTCGAGGCGACGCTCGGCGAGGACCTCGGCTTCCAGATCTTCTGGCACCCGCTCGACGCGCACCGAGCCAAGGAGCAAGACGCGCAGTACGGCGACCTGCTCGAGATCTCCCAGGCGCGCTCGCAGTTCGGGCGCATCGCCGCCCAGACGGCCAAGCAGGTGCTCCTCTCCCGCGTCCGCGACGCCGAGCGCGACATCATCTTCAACGAGTACAAGGACCGCGTCGGCGAGCTGATCAAGGGCATCGTCCGCCGCTTCGAGAAGGGCAACAACATCATCGTCGACCTCGGCAAGACCGAGGGCGTGCTGCCCGCCAAGGAGCAGACTCCGCGCGAGACGTACCGGCCTGGTGACCGCATCGTCGCGCTGGTCAAGATGATCGACCGCGAGGCGCGCGGCCCGCAGGTGATCCTCTCCCGCCAGGACCCGCGCCTCGTCGAGAAGCTCTTCGAGGCCGAGGTGCCCGAGATCTACGAGGGGATCGTCAAGGTCGCTGGCGTCGCGCGTGAGCCGGGCGCACGCACGAAGATCGCGGTCACCTCGCGCGACTCCGACGTCGATCCGGTGGGCGCGTGCGTCGGCATGAAGGGCTCGCGCGTGCAGGCCGTCGTGCAGGAGCTCCGCGGCGAGAAGATCGACATCGTGCCGTGGGACAAGGACCCCGCGAAATTCGTGATCGCGGCGGTGCAGCCGGCCGAGGTGCATCGGGTGATCGTCGACGACTCCGATCGCCGGATGGAGCTCGTCGTCCCCGACGAGAAGCTGTCGCTGGCGATCGGCCGCAAGGGTCAGAACGTCCGGCTCGCGTCGATCCTCTCTGGATGGAAGCTCGACATCATCAGCGAGTCGCGCTTCCGCCAGATCGAGGACGACGCGCTGAAGGCGCTGCAGGTCATCCCGGGCGTCGACGAGACGCTCACGCGCGCCATGTATCGCGCGGGCTTCCGCACCGCCGAGGAGGTCGCGGACGCGACCGTCGAGGAGCTCGCGGCGGTGGTGGGCCTCGAGAAGCCCGACGCGGCCGAGCGCGCGAGGGCGGGCGCGGCCGAGGCGGTCGAGGCGACGCGGCTCGCGCAGATCGAGGCCTTCAAGACCAACGCGGAGCCCCCCACCGACAAGGAGCGGCTCGCGCTGCTGCGCGGGATCGGCAGCACCACGGTCGACGCGTTGATCGAGGCCGGGTTCGGGAGCCCAGAGGCGGTCGCGCGCGAGGACGAAGGGCGACTGGCCCAGCGCGCGGGGCTGCCGCAGCGCAAGGCCGCGAGCCTGAAGGAGGCCGCCGAGCGCTTCCTCTCGACCGAGTGGAAGGAGATCGAGGCAGCCCGGAACTCGGGCTGATCTCGCGAAACGACGACATGGATCCGAGGCCCCTCGCCCCCGACGACAGCGAGCATGCCCCCCCCCGCGGGCCGGTGCGGACGTGCGTGGGCTGCGGTCGCCGCGACGCGGCGAGTTCGCTCGTCCCGATGACCACGCGCGACGGCTCGGTGTTCGTCGATTTCACGCGTGGACACGCGAAGGGGCGGGGTGTGCACGTGCACCCTCGGCCGCGGTGCCTCGACGACGCCGCGCGGCGAGGTCTCTCGAGGTCGTTGCGCCGTCAGGTGCGCGTGAAGCCCGCGGCGCTTCGCGCGCTCGCGCTCGAGGCGGCGCGAGCGATGGCGGTCGACGCGCTGTCCCGCGCGGCCACGGGCGGGGCGCTCGGCGACGCGGGCGATGGCCTGCGCGTGATCGCCGTCGACGCCGGCGAGCTGTCGGCGAGCTCGAGCGAGGCGATCGGCGCCGGGCGCGCGATCGGGATGGGCACGCGCGCGGAGCTTGGTTCGCTCCTGGGCGTCGAAGCAGCAGACTGGGTCGTGGTCACCAGCGAGGCGCTCACCGCGCGCCTGCGCAGGGCCGCGGCCGTTCACACCGCGCTTGCGGGTTCGGAGGTCGCATGACGAAGGTGCGCGTGTACGAGTTGGCGAAGCAGCTCAACGTCGAGCAGAAGGCGCTCGTGTCGCTGATGCAGACGATGGGCCTCACCGACGTGAAGAATCACATGAGCTCGGTGCTCCCCGACGACGTCGAGCGCGTGAAGCGCGCGCTCGATCGCCAGCGCGCTCCGTCCGTCGAGGAGAAGGTGCGGCCCGGCGTCGTTCGTCGCCGCGCGCCCGCCGCGCCCGAGCCCACGCCCTCCACGAGGGTCGACGTGCCCCCCCCGCC
>CAUJFL010000133.1 GCA_963169165.1 Myxococcota bacterium
TGAGGGTCGTCATCGAACTCTCACTTCTCACTCCCCGAACCGAACAACGGCGTCGGCGCGCGCCGCTTCATCGGGACTAGCGCCTTCGTCAATGGCGCGAGCTCCGTCGGCGCGGAGGTCGGGGAGGGCGCGCGGGTCGGCGCTGGCGCGCGCGGAGGCGCCGAGGGCGCGGGGACGGGCGCGTCGACGCTCGCAGACGGGGCGGTCCGCGCGGCCGCGGCGCGCGCCCTGGCGGCGCGGACCTCGTCCGCGTCCTCCCCCGCTGGATCGCGCTCGCGCGCGTCATCGAGCCCGCGGAGGCACGCGTCCCATTCGCCGCGCTCACAGGCGCGGAGGGCCTCGCGCCGCAGCTCGACCGCGCGGTCGTGCCCGGCGTCGCGCGGCACCTCGCGCACGATCTCGGCCTCGCGGGGGCGGAGCCCGAGCCACCCCAGCGCGAGCGCGACGCCGACCACCAGCGCCGCGGCGGCGAGCTGCGCCGCCCACCTCGCGCGAAAGTGCTGCCGCAGCCGCGCCACCCGCTGCCGCACGCGGGGCGCGGGTTGCTGCGCGCTGTTCGCGATCGACTCGAGCTTCTCGCCGTCTCCCTCTCTCAGCAGCCACTCGAGGGTCTCGGGATCGTGTGCGCCGCCCGGCAGCTCACGCTCTGCCCACGAGAGCAGATCGCGCGCGTCGTGGGGCGCCGAGTCGGCGGGCACGTCTGGCAGCTCGTCCCCCTCTCGCCGCCCGCGACGATGCGTGTCGGCGATCTTGTGGCGAAGGACGCCGAAGACCCACCGCCGGAGCGCGTCGGGGTCTGCTGGCGCGTGACTGGACGCGAGGGCCTCGGTCAACGTGGCCTGGACGACGTCGTCGACCTCCTCCGGGCGCGCGCGGCGCCGGGCGGCGTCGCACAGCGCTCGCCGCAGCGACGGATCGCCCAGCACGGTGTCCCTGGTCGAGCGCGCGGGTGAGATGGCCACCATGTTCGCCCGTCGTACGGGGCATGCAAAGTGTGACGAGGGTCGCGCGCGTGACGAAAAGATGACCTTCGGCAGAGCGCCCAGGGATCTCGCCCTGCGAGGGTCCGCGCCCAACGTGGCGCTGATCCTGTCCTTCTTCGTCGGGCACTGGCTGCTGTCGGTCTTCTTCCAGACCTTCTTCTTGCACCGCTACAGCGCCCACCGGATGTTCACGATGTCCAAGGGGTGGGAGCGCTTCTTCTATCTGTGCACGTTCGTGTTCCAGGGCGCGTCGTTCCTGCAGCCGCGCGCGTACGCGATCCTGCACCGCGAGCACCACGCGTACAGCGACACCGAGAAGGACCCGCACTCGCCGCACCACGCGAGGAACTTCCTCGACATGATGTGGAAGACCGCGCTGCTGTACGGCGCGCTCGTGCGTCGGCAGCGCGAGCCCGAGGCGAGGTTCGAGGGCGGCTACCCCCAGTGGAAGCTCCTCGACGACCTCGGCGAGAGCTGGCTCGTCCGCTTCGCGTTCGCGGTCGCGTACACGCTCGTGTACCTGAAGTTCGCGCCCCACTGGGGCTGGTTCGTGCTGCTGCCCGCGCACTACCTCATGGGGCCGATCCACGGCGCGATCGTCAACTGGGGCGGGCACATGATCGGCTACCGGAACTTCGAGCTCGACGACGAGTCGCGAAACACGCTGCCGCTCGATTTTCTGACGCTGGGCGAGCTCTTCCAGAACAACCACCATCGCTACGGTCAGGCGGTGAAGTTCTCGGTGCGCGCGTTCGAATTCGATCCGACCTACGCGATGATCCGGCTCTTCGCGGCCCTCGGCGTGCTCAAGCTCGCGAAGGCCCAGGTCGCCCGCTACGTGCCGGAGGCGGCGCCGACGGCCGCCGAGTGACCCGCCGCGCGTCGGCTTGACGAGCTCGCCCGGGCGACGACCGGCCCGGGGCGCGATCGACGCCAGGACCCGCGCGCAGAGTCGAGCGACCCTCAGCGGTACGGCGAGGTCTCGAGGCCGTCGCCCTTGGGGACCGAGGGCGCGGACGTGCCCCTCGGCAACGGGCCACCCACCTTCGGAGGCGGAGCGACCGACGCCGACGGAGCGGGGGGCGCCGCAGAAGCGGACGGCGTCACGGACGCCGCGGGCTCGGCCGCCGGAGCCGCGCTGGGAGGCGGGGGCGCGACCACCGCGCTGCCCGTGGTGACGGGTCGTTGCGCTGGCGGTGGCGACGGCGTGCTCTTCGCGAACAGCAGCAACCCGATGCCGCCGAGCGTGACGATCAGCGCGCCGGCGAGCACGCCGATCACGACCGCCTGTGATTTCTGCGGCGGCGGCGCGTGCTGGACGACCACCGACACCGGCCCGGACGGGCGCGTATGCGCCACGCTGAGCGTGGTCGACGAGACGCTCGACGGGAAGAGCTGCGGCACCCCGGCGAGCTCGTCTTCCATCGGGACCGCGCTCATCGAGCGCAGCGCGTCGCGGCGCTTCGCGATCTCTTCGCCCACCGTGGCCTCGACGTATTTCGCGACGTCGCGGCTCGTGCCGAGCAGCGGGCCCGCGGCCGCCTCGAGCGCGTCGATCATGTCGGCGCCGTTCGCGAAGCGCTGCTCGATCTTGCGCTCGAGGGCGCGCGCGACGAACGCGTCGAGCGCGTCGGGCACCTCGGGGTTCACCAGCTTGATGCGCGGGATCTCGGAGGTGAGCACGCGCGACAGAGTCTCGGCGTCGGTGTCGCTCTTTCCCCTGAAGAGGCGCTTGCCCGCGAGCGTCTCCCAGAGGAGGACGCCCGCCGCGAAGAGATCGGCGCGTCGGTCGAGGTCGTCGCCGCGCGCCTGCTCGGGCGCCATGTAGCCGAGCTTGCCCTTGAGCTGCCCGGTGCGCGTGTGCGAGATGCGGTTGAGCGCGCGCGCGACGCCGAAATCAGTGATGCGCGAGGTGCCGTCGAGCCCGATGAGCACGTTCTGCGGAGAGACGTCGCGGTGGACGAGGTGCAGCGGGTTGCCGCCGTCGTCCTTCAGCTCGTGCGCGGCGTGCAGCCCCGAGACGGTGTCATGCAGGATGCGCAAGGCGACGCGCACCGGCATCTTGTCGGTGCCATGCGCCGCGCGCGACAGGAGGCGCGCGAGCGTCGGGCCCTCGACGTAGTCCATCACCAGGAAGTAGCCGCGCTCGGCGGTGCCGATCTCGAGGGTCGAGACGACGTTGGGGTGCCGGATGCGCGCGGCGATGCGCGCCTCGTCGAGGAACATGTCGACGAACGATTGATCGCGCTCGAGGTGCGGGTGCAGCCGCTTGATCGCGACGAGGCGCTCGAACCCGCCCGCGCCCGGCAATCGCCCCAGGTAGACGGTCGCCATCCCGCCCGACGCCAGCTCCGCGAGCACCTCGTATCGGTCGAGGCGTCGCGCCGCGGTCGGGAGCGCCTGCGCCATCAGAACGTGCCCTCTGCGCCGATGAACGCGCCCCGTGACACGCGGACCACCGGCGACCAGCGCCGGCCCTGCGAAGGCGGCGGCGGCGCGCTCCAGTTGGTGAAGCCAGCGGCGGCCACGCCGGTCGCGACGCCGACGAGCGCGGTCACGCCGAACAGCACGTTGGTGCGCAGCTCCTTGCTCTTGCCCTGGTCGTAGAGGGAGTCGCAGTCGGGGCGGCGGTTGCCGCAGGCGTCGCGGACCTTCTGGGTGCCGGGGCTGCTCTTCGTGTCGAGGCCGCTCCAGATCGACGCGCCGAGCAGCACCGCGGTCGCGCCCGCCCCAGCGTAGGTGACCCAAGGATCGAGCGGCTTCGTGGGCGCCGGAGGAGGTGGAGGCGGCGGCGGAGGCGCAGCGGTCGGCTCGACGCGGGGCTCGGCGGGCGCCTCTGCAGGCTTCGGAGGTTCGGGCGGCGCCTCAAGGTCGACCTTGTCGACCCCGCCCTTGGAGGCCTCGAGGCGGACGGTGCGGCTGCGATCGGCTGACCAGCCCGCGGCCAGGTTGTGGGACCCCGGATCCAGGAAGATCACGAAGCTCGTCACCTCGCCGCTCGCGACCTTGCCGTCGAGGACGAGCGCGCAGGCGGGCTTGCAGGACACGTCGACGCGCTGCAGCTGCTTCTCGTGGGCGGCGACGATCCCGCGCGCGAGGTCGGCGAGCCCCTTCTCGTCGGGGTGACGGGTCAACGCGAGCTGCGACAGCGTGGCGGCGCGCGCGTGCTGCTTGGCCGATCTGCGCGCCCGGATCGCGTTGCCGAGCGCCGCAGGGCTGGGCGCGTATCGATCGGCCGCCTCGAAATGCGCGGCGGCTTCTTCGTAGTCCTTGCGCTTGAAGGCCTTGGTGCCCTCGTCGAACTCTTCGGCCGCGGCCTGAAGCTTCGCCGGGTCGCCCTCGGCGCGCGCGGAGAGCGGCGTCGCGACCAACGCGAGCGCGAGGGCGAAGGTCCCCGTTCGAGGGAGCATGCGGCGCTGATGTTTCACGCGGCCACCCCGGACGTCAAGCTCGCGACGAATCGTCATCCAGCTTTTTGCCAGGCGCGCGCCATCGGGCTAGAGCCGTCGCACGATGAGACGAGCCCTCGGCGCGGCCGTGTGCTGCTCGGTCGCGGCGTGCGCGCCGCAGACCGGGGCGCCCGCGTCGGGAGAACCGCCGCCCGCGGCCCCTGCCCTCTCGTCATCGCAGCCGCCGCCTGTCGCCGCGCCCACGGCGTCGTCAGCGCAGCCGCCGACGGCGACGCCGCCTGCCGCGACGCCGTACTGGCGCGAGATGCTCCAGGCTCCCGCCGGCACGCGCATCTACGCGAAGACCCGCTATGTGTGGGTACACTACGAGCCGTCTGCGGCGTCGGGGTGGCGCGGCTTCTTGTGGCTCGGCGGCTACGCCGACGTCGAGAAGGGCCCGATCGTCGGGCAAGGAGGCTGCGCGGCCTGGTACCAGGTCAAGCCGCGCGGCTTCGTGTGCGTCGACGGCGAGAAGGCGACGCTCGATCCGGACGATCCCCAGCTGCTCGCGCTGCTGCCCTATGCGCCCGACGTCTCCTCGCCGTGGCCACACCAGTATGGCGAGTCGCGCGGGGCCCAGCGCTACCGCGAGCTGCCGACGTCGGCCCAGCAGCGCGGGCGCGAGTGGGATCTACCCGAGCAGCAGGCGCGGCTCACGCGCGCGGCGACAGGAGACGTCCACGCGTCGCTGCTCGGCGTCGACCTGTCACCTGGCTCGACCGCGCCGCTCGGGCTACCTACGCTGCCGGCCACGCTGCGCGAGGAGCGCAAGCGCCTGCTGCCGCTGAGCACGGTCTCGTGGTCGCGCGACTGGTTCGACGGCGAGCGCTCATGGCTGCTGTCCGGCGATTTCGCGTGGGTCCCGAAGGATCGCGTCGCCGTCTACCCGCGCTCCCAGTTCCACGGCGTGAAGCTCGGCGGCGACGTCAGGCTGCCGCTCGCCTTCTTCAAGCAGAGGCCGCGACCGCGGCTGCGGATCACCCCCGAGGGCGCCTTCGAGCCCAGCGGCGAGCCGTTCGCGAGGCAGGCGTGGACCATGCTCACCGGAGAGGCGAAGACCAGCGCCGGCAAGCGATATCTCGAGACGCGCGAGCCAGGGGTCTGGGTGCTCGAGAGCGACGCCACCGTGCTTCGCGCGCGTGACGTCTCGCCGTGGGGCGCGAAGATCGGCGAACCCGACGCGACGGGCAAGGCGCCGCGCGGCCGCGCGACCTGGCTCGACGCGAGCATCCTCTCCGGCTGGCTGGTGGCCTACGAGGGCACGACGCCGGTCTATGCGACGCTGATCTCGCCGGGCCGCGGCGGCCTCCCCGAGCGCGGGCGAGATCCGATCGAGACCGCGTCGACGCCGGCCGGCGCGTACCCGATCACGGGCAAGTTCGCGACGGCGACGATGGTCGCGCCGGGCGAGTTCATCCACTCGGACGTCCCGTATGCGCAGAACTTCCACGGCCCGCACGCGATCCACGTCGCGTACTGGCACGACGACTGGGGCGACAAGAAGAGCGCCGGCTGCGTCAACGTCTCGGCGATCGACGGCAAATGGCTGTTCGGGTGGACGGAGCCGTCGATCCCCGACGGGTGGCACGGCGTGCGGCTCGAGCCCGACAGGGACCCGTCCACGCTGTTCTATCTGCACGAATTACGGCAGATCGCAGCGAAACGTCTTGGCGCCGAGCGTCGGGTAGAACAGCGCGACGCCGTTGGAGAACAGGTGCGTCGGGGCGCTGCTGTCGCACCGCGTGTGCGGCTCGCCGCCCGTGAGCGGGGCGTGCTCGACGCGTCCGCCAGAGTGCCCATAGAACACCTGCCCGCCGTGCATGACGAGCGACGCCGAGGTGATTCCATATTTGCTCTTGGTGACCACGGTCGTCGCGCCCCCCGCCTTCGGCATTCGGTGGATCTCGTCGGCGCTCGCGATCAGGAGGTCCGTCCCGTCTTGTTGCAGCGCGCGAACGCCGTTGGGCAACTTGCCGAGCACCTCGACCGAGGAGATGTCGAGCGAGCTCTTCGGCGCGCGCTTGATCGTGCCGTCCTGGTCGGCCCAGTAGAGGTGCGAGGGGTCCGCGAAGATGGCCTGAGGTGCCTCGATCCCGAGCGGGATGAGCAGGGCGGCGGCGCCCCCGGAGATCGACGTCGAGTAGATGCCCGTCTCGCCGGACGTCACGCCGATGTGGGTGAAATAGATGGTCTCTCCGTCGAGCAGGATGGTGCCCGGAGACTTGGTGCCGTCGAAGTACTGGGGCCCCGTCCCGATGCTCTCCGCGATCGCGCCGACGCGCGACACTCGGCCGAGCTGCCCCCCCACCGTGTGCCAGTACACGTACTGCGCGTCGTAGAGCAGCGCGTACGGACGCGTGGGCGTCGCGACGATCTGCGTGAGGCTCCCGGTGGGATCACCAGTGTCGGGCGTGCGCGAAATCCTGTCGCCGTACAGCGCCGCGGAGTAGACGACGCCGTCGACCGCGAGCACCGCGTGGGCGCTGGGCATGTTGAGGTCGAGCCCCGCGCAGACCCCGAACTTGCACTGGTTCGTGCCGCACGAGTACCCGCACTCGCCGCAGTTCGACTGCGAGCTCTGCGTGTCCCCGCAGCCGCCGCCCTTGCCCGACGATCCGCCGGAGCCCGAAGCGCCGCCGGAGCCTGACGACCCGCCGGAGCCGAGCAGCTCGGTGACGGTGAAGAACGAGAAATGCTGGACGGTCGCCCGCATGTCCTCGCCGACGGCCGTCGCCTGGATCTCGGCCCAGGGCCCGCCCGGTGGCGCGGTCAGCAACAGCGGCGTCGCGTGCTCGGCGGCGCCGGGCACCTCGATCGTGACCGGCGCGGCGAAGGTCATCCCGTGGGGAGTGAAGGCGTATACTGTCGACGTCTGCGCGTACTTCGAGGGGATCGGCGGGATATCGGCGGGGATCGCGACCTTGATCGCGATCGATGAGGACTGCGACGTCGCGCCCGCGGGCACCGTGGCCTTCGAGCCGTCAGGCCCGTCGACAGTGACCGCGCCGCTCTGTCCAGCCACGCCGCCGGTCCCCGCTGGAGGAGCCCCTCCTCCGCTCGTGCCAGCCTTGCCCGTGCTCCCGCCGGCCGAGGCGCCGCCCGCGCCGCCCGCGCTCTTCGACTGCCCGTCGACGCACACCGGATCGTTGGGAGCCTTGGTCGGGCACGCCTCGCTGATCCCGAGGACCCGCGCGCGCGCGTCGGGCAGCCCGGTGAGCGCCTTGCAGATCCCCTTCGCGAGCACCACGCGGTCCCCGTCGAGCGTGAACCCCTCGCGCGAGTCGGCCTCGAGCACGACGCGCCGCCCCTTCGCGGCCGCCCACTCGACGATGATGTTGAAGGCGCCGACGCTCGAGGTCGGCTTGAATGAGCAGTCGTCTCCAAGCTCCGCGCGCTCGATCTTCTTCCACGCGGTCACGCACTTGGCCTCGTCGAAGCAGCCGCCTTGCTCCTTCGTGCGGGCGACCGCATCGTGAGAGTCGAAGTCGGGCAGCGTCTCCACGTCGACGCCCGCGTCCTCGCAGGTGCCGCCGACGCAGGTCGACCCGGACGGGCAGTCGCCCGCGTCGAAGCAGGAGAAGCGCAGCGGCATGCGGAGCAGCTTGGTCTTCTCGTCGGAGAAGCCGACGCGCGCCTCGCGCACCACGCGCCACGCCTTCGAGGTCGAGTCCTTCGCGCGGATGATCACGCGCGCGGGGCCCTTCGAGTCGTCCTCGCGCGTCAGCGTGAGCGTGCCGGGCATCCTCGTGTCCGCCGGCATCACGTAGGGCTGCGAGAAGCGCGCTTGCCCGTCTCGCTCGACCACGATCTCGAGCTCCGAGATGTCTTCGGGCACGCGGCCCTCGGTGCTCACGGCGACGACGATCGCCGTCGCCTTCTTGTCGGCGCAGGCCCCGAGCGCCAGCGCGCACAGCAGCCCCATCTGCGCACCCACGCGAAGCGTCACCTTCCCCATGTCGCAGATGCTAACCGAAACCGCGAGGGTCGGGCCAGGTTAGGCTCGCGCCGTGCTCCATCCTCCGCGCTGGCTCGCCGTGTGGGTCGTGTTCGTCGCGTCGTGGATGATGGCCGCGACGGCGCGCGCCGCCGGAGAGGCGTCGCCGTCGATCGAGTCCGGGCGAGAGCGCGAGGTGCTCGCGCTGTTCGCGCCGATCTCGCTCGGCGACGAGGTCGCGCCCGGCTGGCGGCTGATGAACGTCGAGATCGGCGCGCGCGCGATCCGGGTCGTCGTCGACGGTCCATCGGACGCGCACGCCACCTTGACGCTGTCGCACCCGACGACCGCGCCCGACGCCAGACGCTCGCGGAGCTTCGCGCTCGTCGCGGCGCCCCCCGGGCACGCCGCGCTCGACGTGCTCGCCGCGCGCGTCATCGCCAACGACGTCGGCGGCTTCTTTCGGCTCAGGTTGCCGCCGCCGCGCGAGACGAATGCCACGCCGTCCGTCTTGGTCGCATGGGCGACGGACGGGATCGTGTGGCTCGCCGCGCTCGCCTCGCTCGCCGTCGCGCTCGCGTGGAGGGAGCTGTCGGACGCGCCGCGCTGGACCCGGTGGGCCGCGGCGGGACTGGTGGCGCTGACCGCGGCGGTGAGGCTGGTGGAGTCGGTGGACGCGGCGCTCGACGTCTGGCCCTACAGTCGACTGTTGCCGATCGGTCGGCAGGCGTTCCACGGGCCGACGCTGGCGTGGGCGTCACGCGCGGCGGGCGCGACGTGGACGCTCGTCGACGTCGTGCACTCGACCAACCTCGTCGTCGCGATCCTGACGCCGCTCGCCATCCTCGCGCACGCGCGGCCGCTGCTCGGCGACGCGCGGCTCGCGCTCGCGGCCTCGGCGCTCGTGGCCGTCGCGCCGGCGCACGTCAGGTTCTCGCGCTCGGACACCGCGTTCATCCCGGCGCTCTTGCTCTCCGCGCTGGTGTTCGGGCTGACCCACCGCGCGGCGTGCGATCGGTCGCGGGCGGTGCGCGCCGTCGCGACCGCGGCCCAGCCGACGCTCTTGCTGGCGATGCTCGTGACGAGACCGCTCAACGTCCTGTTCCTGCCGCTCATCCTGGGCCAGCTGTGGCTGCTCGACGACGGCCGCGCGCCGCGGCGGCGCCTGGTCGGGCTCGGAGCGCTGACGTTCGTGACCGGCACGGCGTTCGTGCTGGGGCCGTTCCTCGCCGAGCACGAGCGGACGATCGAGGGCAGCGTCGACGCGAGCCTGCCGCTCCGCGTGCTCCGCGCCGTCGTCACGCCGCGGCTCGACACCTTGATTCATCCGTCGGTGACGCCGCCGCTCTTGCTGCTGCTCGCGGCGCTCGGCGCGGTCGTCTGGTGGCGGCGCGGGAGCGCGCGGCGGGTGGCGTTCTTGTTGGCGTGGGTGGCGCTGTTCTTCGCCGGGCACGCGGTCGT
>CAUJFL010000134.1 GCA_963169165.1 Myxococcota bacterium
GGGGGTGACCCAGGGCGTGTCGTGCTCGTCGATGGGCTCGAGTGGAGCAACGGGTGGCCGAGCGTCCCGGCCGCGCCGTCGTCGGGCTCGCGGCCGATGCCCTGAAGGTGCCGCGGGCTCGCGCGGCGGGACGGGCGCCCCATCGACGCGACGATCGACGCGGTGTAGGCGACGACCCATGCGTCGCTCGTACCCGCTCGCCGCCTTGCTCGCTTGCTCGTGCACCGAGCCGCCCACCGCGATCCTGATCGCCGCGTCGACCGATGCCGCGATCCCCGCCGATCTCTCCAGCCTCCGCGTGCGCGTCGAGCGAGGCGGGGCGACGCGACACGATCGAGTCTACCGCTTGCCGGCCGAGGCCGCGCTGCCCGGCACGCTGTCGCTCGTGCGCGACGACGACGAGGGGGGGCCGGCGGTCATCACGCTCGACGGCCTCGACGCGTCGGGGGTGCGCGTGTCGCGGACGTCGCGGGTGACCTTCGCCGAGGGCTCGACGCGCCTGTTGCGGCTGCGCCTCACCTACTCGTGCTTCGATGTCACCTGCGCGCCGGGGACGACCTGCGTCGACGGCGCCTGCGCGGGGATCGACGTCGACGGGGCCTCGCTGCCCGAGGCGCCCGGCGGGGCGCGCCCGGCCGCTGGCGACTGCTTCGACGAGCAGAGGTGCCTGGCGAACGCGACCGAGGCGCCGCTCGAGTGCGCGTTCCCAGCCCCGGCGGCGGCTGGCGCATTCAACCTCGGGGCGGTGTGGTCGAGCGCGTCTCCGCCGGTCCTCGTCCCGGCGTCGAGCTACACCGTCACTGGCGGCCGCGTCGAGCTCGCGCCGCAGCTGTGTTCACAACTGAAGGCCGGCCGGGTAGCGCGGCTGCTCGTCTCCACCGCCTGCGCGCGGGCCACGACCGCGCCCTGCGAGCGCGACACCTCGGCCGGCAGCGGCGGACGCGGAGGCTCGGGTGGCTCGACCGGCAGCGCGGGCGTGTCGGGCGAGGGCGGCGCAGGCGGGGCCACGGGCGGCGGCCAGGCAGCGGGCTCGGGTGGGAGCGGCGGCACAGGAGGAAAGGCTGGCGCCGGAGGGAACAGTGGCACCGGCGGGAACGGTGGCGGCGGCGGGAACGGTGGCACCGCTGGCGGCGGCGGGAACAGTGGTGCTGGTGGGAACAGCGGCGGTGGCGGGAACGGTGGCACCGCTGGCGGCGGTGGGAACAGTGGCGGTGGCGGGAACAGCGGCGGTGGTGCGGGCGGGAGCGGCGGCGGCGGCGCGGTCGAGGCCGTCTCACGCGAGATGATCCTGTGGCGCGGGGCGAGCTGCGCCGTCGCGAGCAATGGGATCCCCCACTGCTGGGGCTACAACGGCATGCTGGGCACCAGTGAAGCGACCGAGGTCGTCCTCTCCCCGCTGCCCGTGGAGGACGCGCCGCCGATGGTCCAGCTGGTCGGCGGGTACGGGCACAGGTGCGGGCTCACCGCGGTCGGCGACGTCTACTGCTGGGGCCAGAACGACCACGGCCAGTGCTCGGCGGACGCGACAGACCTGCAGCCCCGCACGAGCGCGGTGAAGATCGCCCCGTCGATCCTCTCCGGCGTCGACGAGCTCACGGCGTCATTCTACACGACCTGCGCGCGCAAGGGCGGGACGGTGGGCTGCTTCGGACACGGCGCCAAGGGCACGCTCGGAGGGGGCCCGCTCGGCGACGGGCCGCACGGGTTCACGCTGGTGCCAGGGCTCACCGACGCGCTCGCGCTGTCGGCCTCGACGACGGGGCCGATGGTCTGCGCGATCCGCCCAGGGGCGAGCACGGGGACACGGGTGAGCTGCTGGGGAGAGAACCTGCCCGGTGTCACTGACGTCCCCGGGCTCGACGACGCGGTCGAGATCGCGATCACGAGCGCGGCCTGGATCGTGGCGCGACGATCAGATGGCACGGTGGTGACGTCCAGCGCCTCGGGCGGCGCGCTCACCGCGCCAGAGCTCGTCCCGGTCGGAAAATCGAGCAGGATCGCGGCGCAGGAGAGCGTCCTCAGCGTCTCCGCCGCCGGCGACGGGGTGGTCGAGGCCCGCTCGTCCGACGTGTCGCCAGCCTCTGTCACTTACAGCGCGGTCGGCGGGCTGCCGCAGGGAGATCCGGTGGTCGCGGTGGCGACGGGCTCGAGCTATCTCTATGGATTCGCGAGCAGCTGCGCGCGGACGGCCGCGGGCGCACGGTACTGCTGGGGTGACAACATCGCTTGCCAGCTCGGCGACGGGTGCCTCGAGGATGAGACGACCCCCTTCACCGTGCCAGGGCTCGGCGCCGCGCGCTCGCTGACGACCGGCGTGTTCGCGTCTGCCGCGGTCACCAGCGACGACAAGGTGATGTACTGGGGAGGCCCTCGGGCGTTCGGTCACCCCGCGTCGGAGAAGGCGTGGGTCGCGGCGCCCACGGTGGCCAGCGTCGCTGGGACGCCCCAGGGAGTGTCGCTCGGCGTCGAGGACGACCACGCGTACGTCTGGCTGGCGGGCGGCGGCGCGGTGCGCTTCTATCTCGGCGCGGTGGAGACCACGGGCAAGCTGCTCGACGCGCCCGACGCCTCGAAGCTGGCCTCCGCCACGGCGATCCTCGGTTGGCATGTCGGCATGACTCCGAGCGGGCTCGCGTTCTACTCGGCCGAGAGCCCTGACAGCGTCTTCGCGGACGGTGTCTACGGAAACGGCGGCGTCGACCCGAGCGGCTCCTTCCCCACGCTGGACCTGCCAGGCATCACCGAGCACGTGATCTACGGCGCGCAGTCGTACGGCACGACCCACCAGTGCGCCATCGCGGGCGGCGTGCTGTCGTGCTGGGGACCCAACTATCGCGGGCAGACGGGCGACGCGTCGCTCGACCCCGTCACGAAGACCCCCAAGGCCGTCGCGGTGCCGGGCGCGGTCTCCCACGCCTGCGCCGGCATCGAGCACACCTGCGCTGTCAACACGACGGGCGACGTGTATTGCTTCGGGCACAACGGGGACGGCCAGCTCGGCGTGTCTGGCGGGATGGCGGCGACCCCACAGAAGGTCCCGCTCGGCGGCCAGCTCGGCCTCGCGTGCGGACGACGACACACCTGCTCGTGGTCGGCGACCGACGTCCACTGCTGGGGTTACAACCGCCGCGGCGAGCTGGGCGCCGGAGATCGCCAGGGCGGCCCGTCGCCGCGCGCGGTCGCCCTCGCGGGCGTCACGACGATGTCGGCCGCGACCGATCACACCTGCGCGTCGACCTCGACCGGAGTCCATTGCTGGGGGAGCGGCTACGCGATGAAGCTCGGCAACGGCAAGTCGGGCCACTCGCCATCGGCGCGTCCGCTCAGCAGCGTGCCGTGATAACTGCTTGCACTCGGCGTTCTTGCTGGGGACGGCGGTGCAGTTGCCGCGCGCCGGGTTCGGGCCGTAGTCTTCCATGCACTTCATCGTGCATTTTTGCGCGTCCGGGCCGCTGCATTTCTGGGCGCAAGGGCTGATCTCGAACGGGTTTCCGAGGCATTTGGCGGTGTTCTCTACCGTCTTGCAGTCATAGTACGCCATCGAAGACTTGTCGGGGCCCTGGCAACAGTAGGTCTTGCCGCCGCTGCCGTCGGCGGCCTTCGGATCGCCTCCCGCCGGCGCCGAGCCCGGCTCGCCGGGCGGCGCCTCACCTGC
This sequence comes from Myxococcota bacterium, assembly GCA_963169165.1. GTDB lineage: Bacteria > Myxococcota_A > Polyangia > Polyangiales > Polyangiaceae > JADLFU01. The sequence continues at coordinate 3,656 of CAUJFL010000134.1, forward strand.
CGCCGGGGCGCCCGAGCCGGAGCCCGCTGGTCCGCCCAGACCTTGCTGCGCCTTCTGCATCGCGTCGTTCATCGCCGCGCAGGCGCCGAGCAGGCCCGCCAGGGCGACCGCGACGCCCAACGACAGCTCGCGCCCACCGAGTGATCGAGTGATTTTTGTCATGTTGATACAACCCTCACACATCGGGCGGCCGCCGGGCAACTGCGCTGCGCCCTCGCTGTCCGGTCGCTCACTTACGCCACCCGATCTCGCGCGCCGTCAGCTCGCCGACCGCCAGCTCGGAGAGCCTGGACGGAGGCTTCTCGACGCCGCCGCCGAGCGGTCGGTTGCGCGCCATCACCTCGGCGCGCGCCTGCGGATAGAGCGGGGTCTGCGTCGGATCCGCCAGGCCGTCGGGCACCCGCGCGTGCCCCGACGCGTCGTACTTGTCACTGGCGCCGAGGGTGTGGAGCAGCTCGTGCGTCACGACGAAGAGCGCGAAATCGACCATGCCGCGATCCAGCTCGACCTCGACCATCCCGACCCTCCCGTTCAGCTCGCTCGTCCCTTCGATGGTCAGCTGTCCGCCGCCGTCCCCAGGCTTCACGACGAGGTAGATACGCGACGCGTAGCCACCACCGACGCCCGCCGCCGCGTCGACGGAGCGGGTGTAACGCCAGCGTCGATAGGTGTTGACGACGAGCTCCCACGCGCCGAACCCGTCGGGCAGCGGCGCGCCCGCCGCCACGTCGACCGGACCGTGGAAGACGAACGAGAACGGCCGCATGGCCGTCGCGCGGTGGCGCTGAAGCTCGGCCCCGAGCTGCGCCTCGAGCGCGGGGAGTCTGCTTCGCAGCGCCGCGATCGCGTCGTCGTCGACCTGCCCCCTTCGCAACACGACGAGGGCGATCGGCAGCGGCTCGAGCCACTCCTTGCGGCGCAGGCGGCGGTGCCGATCGAGCGCGGCGTACGCCAGCACCGCCGCCAGCACGGCGAGCAGCACGCCGACGCGGATACGCCGGGCCTTCGCGGAGTCCACGCGGCAGAGGGGACACGGGCGCGCGCGGCGCGTAAAGACGAAAGGCTCGCCGCAGCTCGACACGGTCGCGCGCGGCAGACAGGCTCGGAGCGCGCGGGGCCAATCGGCAGGTGATATGTGTGGGAGATGCGCCGCTCGCTCCGCCACGTCGCGCTCGCCGTCGGGCTCTGTGTCGTCACCGCCTGCGCCTCGGCGCCCGAGCCAGAGGCCCGCGACACGTTCGCGGAGCGCGCGACGCCGCTCGATCCGTCGCTCTTCACGCTGCCGCCCCCGGCGTCGGCCGAGCGCGCCGCGCTGCTCTCACCGTGGACGCACCTCGATCCGGAGGGGCTGGTCCCGCGCGCGCTGCTCGAGGACGCCGTCGAGTTCTTCGAACAGAACAAAGCGCACATTCCCAAGCAGAAGTTCCTCGTCGTCGTCGATTTCACTCCCCACTCCGGCAAGGACCGCTTCTTCTTGATCGAGCTCGCGACCGGCGCCGTCGAGCCGCACAAGGTGGCCCACGGCGACGGCACCGATCCTGACAACGACGGGTACGCTGACGTGTTCGGCAACGTCGACGGCTCCCACCGGACGTCGCTCGGCTACTACTTGACCGGCGAGATCTACGACGGCACGCACGTACACTCGATGCGCCTCGACGGGCTGTCTCCCGACGGCAGCCCGAACGGGATGGCCAACACCAACGCGCGCTCCCGCCTCATCGTCGTTCACGAGGCGTCCTACGTCGACGACGGCAGCTCGAAGCAACAGGGCCGCAGCAACGGCTGCCTCGCGCTCGATCCGTCGATCGAGGTGGCCATGGTCGACCGCATCCACGACGGGACGCTGATCTACGCGGCGAGATCGGCCTCGCCGCTCCACGCGGCCCTCGGGCCAGATTCGACCGGCGGCGCGGCGGGCGGCGGCGGCGCGGCGGGGGCACCAGCCAACGGCGGCGCGGGAGGGGCGATGCAAGTCAACGGCGGCGCGGCGGGAGCACCAGCCAACGGCGGCGCGGCGGGGGCACCAGTCAACGGCGGCGCGGGCGGTCAGTCAGGCTACGCCTCGGTGCACCTCGACGACGGCACAGCAGAGGGGAGCTGCGCGGTCGCGGGCCCGCCGTCCGGCCAGGGTTGGCTCGTGGCGGTCGGGCTCGCGTGGGCGCTCGTCCGGCGTCGCCGGGCGGCCTGAGCGCTCACATCGACACGAGCGCGCCGCCGGACACAGCGTGCTCGCGGCCCAGCACGACCGGCGCGTTGTACCGCCCGTGGCCGATCCTCAGCCCGGCGACGATCGGCTTGCCAAGCGGCTCGAGCGCCTCGCGGAGCACCTGCTCGACCGTGACGCCGTCGCGACCCGGCGCGCAGTCGGTCCACTCGCCCAGCGCGAACCCCGCGACCCGCTCGAACACGCCAGCCGCGCGGAGCGCGGTGAGCATCCGATCGATGCGGTAGGGACGCTCGGTCACGTCCTCGAGCAGCAGGATCGCGCGGTCGGGCAGCCGCAGCAGCCCCGCGGCCGCGTGCGCGTGCACCAGCGTCAGGTTGCCCCCGACGAGCGGTCCTCGCGCGTGACCATCGCGCCAGGCGACGCCCTCCAGGCGCAGAGGGTCGTGCGGCGCCGTCAACGCGCCGAACACGCGAGCGCGGGTCCAGGCGTCGGCCGGCCCGAGCGCCGAGACGTGGGGCCCGTGCAGCGACGCCACGCCGCGCGCCGACAGCTCGAGGTGCAGCGTCGTCACGTCGGAAAAGCCGAGCACCCACCTGGGACGCCGCAGGAACTCGTCCCACGGCAGCCCGTCGACACAACGCAACAATCCCCACCCCCCCCTCGCCGCCACCAGGGCCGAGACGCGGTCGTCGGTCATCCACCGCGCGAGCTCGGAGCGGCGGCGCTCGTCGCTCCCCGCGAGGTAGCCGCGCCGGGCGAACAGCGACGGCTCGAACACGACACGAAAGCGCGTGGCGAGCTGGGCCATTCCCCTCAACACGAGCGCGCGATCGAACGGGCTCGAGCCCGCGAACACCGCGACGGTGTCGCCGTCACGCAGCGGCGGGGGCATCAGCACGTCCCCGCCTGTACCGCGAGAGGCGCGCCGCCGCGAGCCTGCCGAAAGTTCCCGACCGCTCGCCGCACGCGGTACGCTCCCGGCGATGGCGTTCCCCATCCAGCTCGCCCGCGAGGTCGTGCGTGACGCCGCGCCGCTCGGCCGCCGCCTGAGGGAGGCCGCGGGCACCGCGCTCACCTCCGCGTGGCAGAAGACGGCGGGCGA
>CAUJFL010000135.1 GCA_963169165.1 Myxococcota bacterium
GCTGGACGAGGAGCAGGCAGGCGAGGGGCCGCTCGAGATCGAGGCCGTGACGGCGCGGAGCGTGCTCACCTGTCGGTTCCTGGCGGAGGGCGCCTCGCTCGGACGCGCGGCGGCGCTGGCCCGGGGAGAGCTCGCCGTGCCCCGCTCGGGGTCGGCGGAGGCGCGCGCGCTCGGTCACGCGCTCGCTCGACGGGGCGCGTCCTCGCCGTCGTCGGCGTCCGTCGCGGGCCTGGGCGTCGCGCTCGCCGAGGCGCGGAGATCGGTCCAGGCCTACCGCGCGAGGGTCGCCGCGCGCCCCGTGGAGCTCGTGCTCGCGCACGTCCCCCGGTTTCGCAACACGCTCGACGAGCTCGAGCTCCCGTCGCTCGCCGCCGCGCGCCTCGCGGCGTTCTCGCGGGGACACGGGTTCCGCGCCGCGGTCGTGGATCTCGAGGCGACCCATGGCGGCGACGAGCTCGCGTGCTTCGCCGACGACGCGCGCGTCGACGCGTGGCTGTCCGGCGCCGCCGACGAGTCGCTCACCGCGGCGCTCGAGCAGCTCGGGCGCGAGCTCGACGGACCGCTCGCCGAGGTGTACGCGCGCGGCGCCCGCCCCCTGCTCGGCCTGTCGATCGTCGACTATTTCGGGCATTTTCAGGCCAACGTCGCCGCGTGCCTCGCGCGCCGCGCGAAGGCGCGCACCGGCTGCGCGACGGTGCTCGGAGGTGAGCGCGATCAGGTCGACGGCGATCGCGCGCTCGGCGCGCCCGACGTGTTCGACTACGTCGTCGACGGCGACGGCGAGGCGCCGCTGCTCGGGCTGCTGCACCTGATCGCGTACGGCGATCGACCGGCCTCCGTCATCCCCGGCGTCTGGTCGCGCTCGGGCGCGTCGCTCGTGAAGAACAAGCTGCTCCGCTCCCACCTCAACGCGATGCCGCGCCCCGACTTCGACGACGTCGAGCTGGCTCGCTACCGCCGCCCCCCGCCCGAGGGACTGCTCGCGCGCCTGCGAGCGGACGGCCTCGTCGACGAGGCGCCGGTCGAGCCGTTCGCGTACCTGCCGTACGCGTTCGTGAAGGGCTGCACCGCGAAGTGCGAATTCTGCAGCGCGAAGGAGTGGCTCGACGTGCAGTCGCCCGAGAAGTCCGCCGACGAGCTGCAGGCGCTGGCCGAGCGCCACGGCGTGCGCGACTTCGTGTTCCTGAACAACCTCGTCAACGTGAGCCCTCGCCTGCTCGAGCGCCTGTGCCGGCGCCTCGTCGACGATCGCGCCGGGCTGCAGTGGACCGACTCGTGCCGCCCGACGGGCATCTCGCGCGAGCTCGCGGCGCTGATGCGCGAGAGCGGGTGCCTCTTGCTCAACTACGGCGCCGAGTCCGGCAGCGACAAGATCCTCACGCTGATGAAGAAGGGGCTCACCTCGCGCGACATCGCCGAGACGCTGCGCGCCACGCACGACGCCGGGATCGTCAACCGCGTCAACTTCATCGCTGGCTACTTTCACGAGACCCCGGACGACGTCGAGCAGACGATCCGCCTCATCGAGTCGCTCTCCACGCAGATCGACGTCATCGGCTGCTTTCAAGGGTTCTACTTGTTTCCAGGGATGGGCGTCGACGAGGCCGAGGCCGGCATCCGGGTACGACCAGGGCTCGATCGGCTGCGCTCGGGGCAGACCACGCTGGCGTACGACGAGGTCGGCGGCCTGCCGTGGGAGCAGAAGCGCGAAGTGATCGACGCCTCTCGCGCGCGCATCCTCGCCGCGATGGAGGGCGCAGGCGTTCGCACTCTCGACAAGCTCAACGAGCACGGGCTGTTCTGGATGAGCCGCCGCTTCGACAAGGCGACCGTGAAGCGCTACCTGCTCGACGCGCCGCCGTCGCCCGGCGCGCCCCGCCCGAACCAGGCCGCGCTCCCGCCGGGAGGGCAGCGCGGGCGCGTCGCGCTCGGGTGAGCGTCGCTCGCGGTCGGGGGGGCGCGCCGTCGCGCGGGTGTGCCCACGCCGCCGTGGCGTGGGGGCGCCGGATCACGATGTCATGATTGTTGGTTATGACTTGTGTGGTCGTGCCGCGCGCGTGTGAGTCGGCGCGGCCGGGTCACGAGCCCGGCGGCTGCGAAAGCGTCACCCGAACGGCAGGAGCGCGCCCACTTCTTCTCCGTCGAGCTCGACGCCGCGCCCGCGCACGCGGAGGCGCGCGTGCGGTGGCAAGCGCGGGCCGAGGACGCGTCGCGCCGCCGCCGCGTGGGCCGAGCCGTCGTCTCTCACCAGGCGCGCGGCGTCGTAGCGGAGCCGACCGCCGACGAGCGCTGCCCCGTCGAACACCACGGCGCGCGCCTCGTCGAGGTACAGCACGGGGCGCGCGAGCGCGCGACAGAGCGCGGTCGACGCGTCGTGACCGAGCGCCGCGAGGACTCGCTCGGCCTGGGAGACCGCCGCGCGGCACCCGAACCCGCAGGGCGTGAAGGGCACCACGCGGCGGACCACGACGTCGAGCGGTGACGCGTGACGCCCGCCGAGCGCGAGCGTGCGAGCATGCGTGATCCAGATCAGCGCGGCGTTGTCTCCGCGGTCCGGCAGCGCCTCGAACGCGGCGACGCAGCACGGCGGGTAGCCGAGCAGCGCGCCGAGCTCGCGAGCGTGCGCCGACGAGCCCGCGGCCCACAGCGCGGCGGCCCGCTCGGCCTCGTCGCGCGACGCCGACAGGAACACGTGCGCCGACGGCTCACCCGCGCCGTAGCTCCGCGTGCCGGTCGTTGCGTCGACGCCGATCGCCTCGTCGCGCACGGCGGCGTGCGCGCCCGGGTGGCGCGCGACGAGCGCCGCCGCCGGCTCGCGGGGCTTCACCAGGTACAGGACGGGCTTGCAGCCCGCCGCGAACGCGCGCTCCTCGAGATCGGCGGGGACCCCGGTGAGCGGGGCGTCGAGCTCGAGCAGCGGCCCGTCGAGCGCGGCGCGAGCCGAGAACCACGGATCGAGCGCTCGAGGAGCCGCGCCGACCTGCGCGCGGGCGGGCCGACCTGACGGCGTCACCCTGCGATAGCCCGACTGGTCATCGTGCTCGAACAGCGACGCGCCGAGCCTCGAGGCGCGGTGCGCGAGCTCTGTCACCCACTCGAGGGGCAGCGCACCCCGCCGCAGGATCACCCGCGCGCAGCCGCGCTCCATCGCCGCGCTCGCCCGGAAGAACGCGGCCTCTCCGCCCGCCGCCACGACGACCGCTCGCGGGCGCGCGTCGAGCAGCGCGTCGAGGTCGCCGTCGACGCCTTCACGCGCGAGGTCTCCGATGAGCTCGCGCGCGCCGTCACCGAGCGCGGCGGGGCGCGACAGCGCGGGGTCGACCACGCACGCGAGGCTATTTTCTCCGGTTGGGTGAGGCAACTCTTTCTGGACCGGCTACGGTGTCGCGCGTTGAAGCGCCCGCTCCCGCTGCACCGCCCGAGTGATCCCTCGCCCGCTTCGATCGGCGACGCGGCGCTGCCGTTCGCCGTGCTGAGCCTCCACAGCCACGACGGCAGATCGTTCCTCGACGACGTCGCGCTGCACCACCTCGCCGGCGGCCTCAGACAGCTGGGGCTCGAGGGAGATCTGGTCGTCGCGCACCTGCCGGCGCACGATTTCGAGGCGTCCTTTCGCGACCTCATCTCGACGCTCGCGCCGTACAAGACGGTGCTCTACGAGCGCGTCTGGAGCGGCGAGCTGACGCGGCGGCTGCGGCGTGAGCTGCCGCACGTGACGCTCGTCCGGGTGAGGGGAGAGCACCCGATGGAGGGCGCGGAGGCCGACCACGTGTTCGGCCCGGAGCCGGCGCGGGTGCAGGCGTCCATGCTCGCGCTCGCTGGCCGCGCGCCTCTGCCTCCCGCGATCGGCTACGCGCCGATCGTCCGGCCGATCGTCGCCACCCCGCGCCACCCGGGTGGACCGCCGTCTTTTCCGATCGTCGGCAACCTCGGGTGCCCGCACGGTGACGACGCGCGCGCCAACCCGCTCTTTTCAGGCGTGACCTTGCCCGACGGGATGGGACGCGGCTGCGCGTTCTGCACCACCGGCAACCACTACGAGCACAGAGCGCGCGACGAGGCGGTCGAGCACGCGCTCGTGCAGCTGCGCTACCTGCGCGCTCACGCGCCCGAGCTGACGACGCTGGTGCTGCGGGATCAGAGCCCGTTCTACTATCTCACCGAGCTCGTCGAGGCCGCGGCGCGCGAGGGGCTCGGCCCGTTCTCCCTCTTGCTCGAGTCGCGCGCCGACTGGTTCTTGCAGAGCGAGACGCGCTTCATCCGCGCGCTCGTGGCGGCGAGTCGCGCGTCGATCCGGCTCTGTCCGTTCCTGGTCGGAGTCGAGAGCTTCTCGCAGCCGGAGCTCGACCGCTTCAACAAGGCGATGGACGCCGCGACCAACGTCCGCTTCCTCGAGCGGCTGTGGGCCTGGCGCGCCGAGCACGCGCCCACGCTCGATCTGTCTCACGCGGCGTTCGGGTTCATCCTGTTCACGCCGTGGACGACGCTCGAGGACCTGCGCGCGAACCTCGACGGCGTGCGCCGCACGCGCCTCTCGGAGCTGCGCGGGCACCTGTTGCTGTCGCGCGCGCGCCTCTACCCCGACACGGCGCTCTATCACCTCGCGCGTCGTGACGGGCTGCTCGTCGACGAGTTCGCGCGGGCGTCGGACGACAACAGCGCGCGCTACGGATACCTGCCCGCGGCCCCGTGGAGGTTCCGCGACGCGCGGGTGGCGCGCGTGGCCGAGCTCGGCGGTGAGCTGCTGCGGCGAGATCCGTCCGGCGATGAACCTTCGCTGATCGAGGCGCTGATCGAGCTGTGCGCGCGGGCCGACGATCCCTCCGCTGTCACCGTCGACGACGTGACGCGGGCGCTCGGCGCGGCGCGGGCGAGGCCCGAGCCGACGCGCGTCCACGAGGCGCTGCTCACCGCGATCCACGAGGCCCGCCGGGGGCTCCCGTCGAGCGCGCGCGCGCGGGTGCGTCGCGCCGTCGCCCGCGCGCCGTCGGACGCGTCGGTGCGCACCATCGCGGGGTTCGTGCTGTTCGTGACGCGAGACCACGCCGAGGCGCTCGAGCACCTGTGGGAGGCGGCGAGGCTGTCACGTGCGTCGGCGCCCCGCCTGTACGCGGCGATCTCGGAGCGCGCGGCGTGGCTCGGCTGGGATCGCGATCGCCAGGCCGCCGACGAGGCGTGGCTCGCCGCGTCGCCGCGAGACGGCCGCGCTCACGCGAACGCCGCTCGCCTCCACCTCTCGCGGCGAAGCTGGCCGGGGGCCGCGGCGCACCTCGAGCGGGCTTGCGCGCTGCTCGGCTCCCCCGGCGCTCTCGTGGTGCAGCGGGCGCGGGTGCTCACCGAGCTCGGGCGCGCCGACGAGGCGATCGCGCTGCTCTCGGCGACGCCGCCGCCCGACTCGCTCGAGCTCGACGTCGTCGACGCGCTCCTCGACGCCGGCGCGTTCGCCGAGGCCGAGGAGCGGCTGCGTCGCGCGGCCGCGGCGGCGCCCTCGACCGCCGCTCAGGTGCGGCTGACCTCGCTCGCGCTCTGGCGTGGAGACGAGGCGCGCCTGGGTGCGCTGGCGTCCGGGCTCGAGGGCCTCGACGATCCGGCGGCGCAGCGGTGCCTCGGCGCGGTCGAGCTGCTCACCGGTCGACGAGCGCGGGGCGAGGCGCGCCTGCGGCGGACGGTCGCGCGCGATCCCCACGACGCCGAGGCCTGGACCTGGCTCGGCGAGCTCGAGCTCGAGCGCGGCGATTTTCGCGCGGCCGAGGCGGCGCTCCACGCGGCCGTGGCGGCGTCGGGCGGAGCCTCGCTCGCCGCGCTGCTGCTGCGCGCGCTCTCGACCGTCACCGAGGCCGCGGCCTCCGAGGCCGACGCGCGGTGCGCGTTCGCGAACTTTCAAGAGATCGCCGACGCCGCCGAGCTGCTCGTACCGGGCGCGCGCGGGGTCCTCGCCGACGGGCGCGCCGCGGCGTGCCGCGACGTGCTCCGCGCCGCGAGGGCGGCGCTCGTCGGCAATCGATCTCCGCGCGCGACGCGCGTGGTCGACGGTGAGCTCGAGCTCGTGCCGCGGGCGCCGGGCGTGCGCCTCCAGGCACGACGAGCGCTGCAGCTGATGCGCCTCGTTGGGCTCGACGAGACGCGCGCTCGGCTCAGCGAGCTCGCCGCCGCCTTCCCCACCAGCTCACTGCCGCTGTGCCACCTCGGAGAGGCCGAGCTGTGGGCGGGCGAGCTCGCCGCGGCGAGGGCGACGTTGACCAGGACGCTCGAAATCTCGGGGGCGACGCGGTGGGCGTGGATCGGCCTCACCGCCGTCGAGACGCTCTCTGGCGACGCGAGCAAGGCCCTCGAGGTCTCGGCGCGAGGCGTCGCGACCATGTGGGGCACGGTCGGGCCTGCGGTCCACGCGCACCGCGGCGACGCGCTGTGGGTCGCGGGCGAGCACGCCGAGGCCGAGGTCGAGCTGCGCCGCGCGCTCGAGCTGCATCCGCAGCGCATCGGCGCCCGCGTCTGCCTCGCGCTCGCGCTCGTCGCGCAGGGTCACGAGGAGGAGGCCGCC
>CAUJFL010000136.1 GCA_963169165.1 Myxococcota bacterium
CTTGTCGGTGTAGTTGCGGGGCTTGGGGTTGAGCGCCGCGGCCGCCGGGCCGTCGCCGTGGCCGCCGTTGCCGTGGCACGACGAGCACCGCGTGGTGAACTCGGCCTTCGCCGCGGCCATGTCGATCTTCTTCGCGGCGGCCTGCGTGCTGCCAGTGCCCTGGGCCGAGTCCTTGCTGCAGCCGACGGCGAGGGCGGCGGACGCGACGACCGCGCAGACCAAGACGAGACGTTTCATGGTGTGAATTCCTTTTGTTGGGTTGTTGTGTGGAGGATCTCAATCCACGAGATCGGAACGAATCAGCTGACGCTCCGCGAGGACGAGGCTGGCGGTCCCCACGAGGAGAGGCCAGGCGACGCCCGCGAGGACGGTGAACCGGGCTCCGAGGCTGTTCGCGATCCAGAACCCGACCGGTCCTAGCACGGATAGCTCGGGATCGACACCGCCGAGGATCGCGATCCTCGCTGTCTCGACGGGGTTGGCAGCCGCCAGCAAGAACACGACGTGTGGCGGGAGCTTGACGTTGAGCAGCACGCCGATGAGCGCGAAATCGTGCAGCGCGCTCGCGAAGAGCCACGCCAGCAGCGCGAGGACGATCGCGCGCTCGGCGGTGCGCGACGAGGCGGAGATCAGGAAGCCGACCCCCACGAACGCCCACGCGAGCGACGCGGTCACGCCGAGCGAGCGGAGCGCCACGCGCGCGACGGAGGCGTCGCCCGTCCCCGTGAGCGCGCTCGCCCCGAGCGCGAGCAACAGCAGGAGGACGAGGGGGCCGACGACGACGATCAGGCGCGCCGCCACCGCCGCGTAGAACCAGTCGGAGCGCCTGACGGGCTGCGCCAGGAGCAGCTCGAAGAAGCCGCTGTGACGCGCGCGCACCACGGTCTGGCTCGTGGCCACCAGCGCGACGAGCGGCACCGCGAGCACGACCGCGTTGGCCACGTTCAGGATGACCCGCGAGAGCCCGGTGAAGCCCAGCACCGTGCTCTCTCGCAAGCCGAGCCATATGAACAAACCGAACACCAACACATAGACGCCGCCGGTGAACAGCGCCCAGCGGGACCTGCCCGCGTCGGCCAGCTCGAGGCGCAGCATCACCCTCGTCGCGCTCATGGTTGTCTCTCCTTGTCGTGCACGCGCAGGCGGGCGTCTTCCCACCCGAGCGCGCCGCCCGTCTGCACATAGAGCCCGAAATCCATCGGGGTGCGCGCGCCCTCTCCGTAGCGCGCGGCGCGTGCGTCGACCCACTTGCCGCTCGCGTCGCGCGCCCAGGCTCGCGCGTCGGAGAACCGCTTGTCGTCGAGCCACAGCACCATGCAGCCGAGATCGTCGAAGTAGAACCTGTCCCCGTCGCGGGTCGCCTGCGCCGCGTGCGCCTTGTCTCCGACCAGCATGCGGCAGTGCGCGCAGGGTTCCTTGCCCCACACCGGATCGACGGGGTCGCTGGAGCGCGCGCAGCCGACGGCGACCAGCGCGCATGCCAGCCACGCGCGGCGGGTCACGCGACCACCTCGAGGCGGGGGCGCCGCGGCGCGGTCGCCCCGAGCTCGTCGAGCGGGACGACCGAGACGTCGGAGAGCGCCTCGCCGTGCTCCTTCAGCAGGCGCGTGACGAGCTCGAGCTTGCCCTGCTGGGCGACCTCGATCGCGAACCTTCGGACGCCCGAGCGCGCGAACCCGCGCCCGAGCAGCGTCGCCTCGACGCCGTCGGCGCCCTCGCGCAGCGCGACCTCGATCCGGAACGCGCGCAGCTCCTTCATCAGCTCGGACAGCGGCGCGTCCCGGGCGATCCGACCCTCGGACAGCTCGACCACGCGGTCGACGATCTGGCGGACCTCCTCGATGCGATGCGAGCACAGCACGACCACGCTCGAGGCGGGGCGCGCCGCGAGCAGCTCGAAGAAGGCCGCGCGGGCCTCGCCGTCGAGGTTGGCGGTGGGCTCGTCGCAGACGAGGATCGGCGTCGCCGCGGCGAGCGCCATCGCGCCGAGCAGCTTCTGCTTCATCCCGCCGGAGAGATCTCGGAAGCGCTTTCGCACGCAAGCGTCGACGTCGAGGCCCAGCCTCTCTGCCGTCGCGTGGATGGCGCCGACTTGCACACCGCGCAGCGCGGCCGACGCGCGGATGACCTCGCGCACGGGCGCGTCGATCGGCGGGGCAATTTGCGGGATGTACGCGACGCTGCGGAGCGCTACCTCGGGCTCCCTCGCGACGTCGCTGCCGGCGATCGTGATCTTGCCGTCGAAGCGGAGCAGCCCGAGCAGCGAGCGGAGCAGCGTCGTCTTGCCGGAGCCGTTCGCGCCCACGAACGCGACCCGCTCGCCCTGCTCGATGCCGAGCGACACCGAGTCGAGCGCGACGACCTTGCCGAAAGATTTGTGGACCTGTGCGACAGTGATCATGGCTGGGCGATGGAGGGGCGTTGCGTCAACGGGGAGGGATCGACCCAGAGGCGCCGCGCCGAGAAGACTGGTAGCGCGTGCGCGACCGCGTCGATCAACCCCATCGCCGCGGTCCCCTGGAACAGCTTGAGCGACGTGCGTGACTCCGTGAGCTCACGGGACAGCATCTTCACCTCGTGCGGCACGTCGCCCGTGCCGTCGCGATCGAGATCGTAGCCTTCGTAGTCGGAGTATCGGTTGCCGCGGACGTCGAGCGCGAGCGCGTCTCCGCCGCCCTCGACCTCGACCAGCGTGGCGTCGTGGTGGAAATCGTTGCCGGTCACGCGCACGCCGCGCTCCGAGCTGTGCAGCCGCACCCCGACGTCGTTGAGCGCGATCACGTTGCCCTCGAGGATGACCGGCTGGGTCGGCACGCGCGGGGTGTTGTCGAGGTAGGTGCCGACGGTGTTGCCCACCATCCAGTTTCCCTTGACGGTGACGGCGTCGCTGTCCTTGAACCCGAGGCCGATCCCAGCCGCGCCCCGCGCGCCCGCGAGGAGGTTGTGCTCGACGTCGACGCGCGCGCTGTACATCACGAAGACGCCGACCACGTTGCCCTCGAAGCGGCTCTTGCGCACGACGGCGTCGTGCGCGTACATGAAGTGCGAGCCGTAGCGCCCCGCGCGCACGGTGTTGCCCTCGAGGACCGCGCGCCGCGTGTACCAGACGACCAGGTCGCGCGAGCGTTCGATGGTGGTGTCGCGGACTATCGAGCCGTGCGCCTCCCAGAGCTTGACGCCGTCCCCCCGCAGCTGGGCGTCGTCGTCGCGGCCGAGGACGTGCGCTCGCTCGATCAGGCAGTCCTTGCACTGCGCGAGCGACACGCCGAAGAGACAGTCCTCGACCCTCACGCGAACGACGCGCACCCGCTCGCCGCCCGCCTTGACGCCGGCGTCCTCGGCGGTGTGCCGCCGACCCGAGCGCCGGATCGTGAGGTCCTCGAGCGTGACGTCGTGCGCCGCGATGTCCACCACCGTCGCCGTGCCGGTCCCCTCGAGGACCGCGCCGGCGCGACCTCGGAGCGTGACGGGGCGTCGGATCTCGAGGTCGCCGCGGTGCACCCCGGCGTCGAGCTCGATCACGGCGGGGCCCGCGGGATCGCGCACGAGGGCGCTGAGCTCGTCGAAGGATCTCGCGCGCGCCGCTCCCGGCGTCGAGGTGTCCGGGGGCTCGTTCGGCGTCGCGGCGGGCCCCTCGGCCCCGACGAGCGCCGAGAGGAGGGCGACCGAGGCGGCGAGGCGGCGCGGGCTCATGTGCCCTTCTTCTCGGGCAGCACCATCGCCCTCGGGCAGACCGCGCCGCAGGTCTCGGCGTGCTCACAGTTGTCACACACCCGCGACCGGAGCAGAGCGCTCGCGATCGCGCACCCCACGCCGGCGACCGCCATCCAGAACCCGATCGACGGTTGCGCGAACGTCTCGAACTGGCCGATCTTCCCGTTGCCGAACATCTCTGGAGTGAAGGGAGACATGCGGAGGGGCGCCCTGGGATCGAGCTGGTGCCCAAAAGAGTAGAGCCAGTAGAAGCTGTCCGCGAGGAACCCCAGCGGGAACGCGATAGCGGGCAGCGCGACGAATTTGTTGAGCTTCTTACCGGCGGCCGCGAGCAGCACGAGCGTGATCACCGCCACCGCCGCGACTCCGTAGCCGCCGAGCTGCCGCTCGGTGGGCGCCGCGTCGGCGAGGTGCTTCATGCCGATGTAGTGGTTCAAGAGATCGATCTCGTGCACGTCGCCGCCCATGCCCGTCAGGGAGATCTGGAGCTTGAGGCCGTTGGGATACTGGGGCGCGTACAGCCAGAACTTCCACCACACTTGCCTGTAGGACAGCCCGAACAGCGCCAGCGCCGAGATCGCCAGCGTCACCGTCGGCCAGCGCGCCCAGTCCCACCTGGGCCTGGCGGGCGCGACGGCCTTGGGTTTCGCCTCAGCGAGCTGCAGGTGGACGTGGCCGTCCCCGCCGGGCGCCGCCTCACGGCGCCCGATTTGCTCACCCCCTGAGACGTTCTCGGACATCGGTGTTCCTCCTAACTTCTTCTTCGGTTTCACCAGGAAGTAGCCTGCCATCTCGAGGTGCAGCGCCGAGCAGAACTCGGTGCAGTACATCGGGTAGGTGCCGGCCATGTCGGCCTTGAAGGAGATGTTCTCGTGCTTGCCGGGCTCGAGGCTCACGTTGACGTTGTACATGTCAATGGTGAAGCCGTGCGTCTGGTCCTCGGCGGTCTCGAGGTTGGTGATGTGGATCGTGACGTCGTCGCCCTCCTCGACCTCGATCTGGTCGGGGGTGAAGTGGCTGCGGATCGCGGTCATGTAGACGTCGACCTTGCTGCCGTTTCGGACGATCTTCTCCTTGCCGCCCTCGGGCTTGTTGGGGTCGATCTCGCCGTGCGCGTTGGTGCCGGGTTTGTAGACCTTCAGCGGCTTCAGCTTGTCCGCCTTGATCATCTGCGAGTAGTGCGGCTCCGAGTTGGCGAGCGGCATGTCCATCAGCATGCGCATCTTCTCGCCAGAGAGGTCGATGAGCTGGAAGTTCTGCGGGTAGAGCGGCCCGACCGGGAGGAACCTGTCCATCGACATCTTGTTCATCGCCACGACGTATTTCCCGTCGGGGCTCACGGTGTCGCCCTCCGCCGAGAGGATGTGGCCGATGTTGTAGTGGACCTTCAGCTTCTCGACTGGCTTCTTGAAATCCTTGTAAGACCACTTGGCGACGGCGCTCTCGATGAACAGCGAGGTGTAGCCGTTGCCCTTGTCGTCGAACACGGTGTGCAGCGGCCCGAGGCCGACCTCGACCTGGCCCGAGATCGCCTCCTTGAAGGCCATGATGGGGAAGCCGTAGTGATCCTTGCCCTCGAACTTCTTCTGCTCGATGAGGGCCTTCATCTTGGCGAAGTCGTAGATGGTGGTGTGCGTGTCGAGCTTGCCGCCGATCACCAGCTGCTTGCCGTCAGGCGTGACGTCGCAGCCGTGGGGGCTCTTCGGCTCTCCCACCAGCGCCATCACGCCCTCGGCGCTGGAGACGTCCATCATCAGGACGCGCATCCCGGCGATCGTCTTGGTCTTGCCGGCCGTTACGAGCTGCTCGGCCTTCTTCCAGTTGATGACGTGGAGGTAGTCCATGTCGTTCTGGCTGGCGCCTGACTCGATCGGCGGCTTGCCCTCGAGGGTGCCGCCGACGGCCATCTCGGTGTTGAACGAGTTGATGAAGAGCCAACCGTCCGAGTCGAGCTTGCCGACGTCGGCGAGGTCCTGGGTGTACGGCGGCAGCTCCATGGCCCAGCTCTTGTCGCGATCGATGCGGCCCTTCTGCCGGTCGAACTTCCAGAAGACCGCCACGCCGCGGTACTTGTCCTTGTACTCGGACAGCGGCGCGTAGTCTCGGCCGAGCGGCGCGGGGTACTGGCTCGTCTCGATCACGTACTCGGTGTCGGGCGTGACGAAGGCGCCGCCGTGATCGCTCGCCGCGAGCGGGTTGGTCACGATCTGCTTCGTCTGAAAGTCGGCGAGGTCGATCACCGCGACGCGCGCGTTGGCCTTGTCGTTGACGAACAGGAACTGACCGTCGTAGTCGCCCTTGGTCTCCGACAGGTTGGGGTGGTGCATGTCCGCCCAGCGGATCTTGTGCTTGCCCTGGTTGCCCTGCTCGAGGATTTGGTCGCTGTCGCCGCCGTAGCCCCAGCCCTGCCAGGACTCGGGCGTGAACACACCGATGACCTTGAGCATCCGCATCGACGGGACGCCGATGACGTTGACGTTGCCCGACTGGCCGCCCGACGCGAAGATGTAGTACTCGTCCATCTTCCCCGACGGGACGTAGGTCTTCAGCGCCGCCTCGACGTCGGCCTCGGACAGCCCGCGCGCCTTCATCAGGTCCTGGATGTTGGCGGACGCCCCCAGCGCGCCGGTCCCCAACGCCTTCTTCTTTTCGTGCTGGTTCTCGCAGCCGACGAAGAGCGCGGCGGCGAGGCCGGTCGCGAGGAGGGTCGAGACGACGAGGATGGGTGCGCGCATGCTAGTCCTTTCTGGTGTGGGCGCGGCTCTGCTCGCGCCCAACGTCTACCGAGCGCCCGTCAGACTCCGACCGCGCCGGTCACTCGAGCGGCGCCTATCAGGATGCGTGCCAGCCACGCCGCGTCCGTCCGACGCGCGGGTTCGTCGACGATCCGCGGTCCTCTCGGCCCGCGGAGGTGAATATCTTGCGCCGTTGCGTGGGTTCTTGCGCTCGCTGTCGAGCGTCAGGACTTCGGGCGCTGGCGGAGCTCTGCGAGGGTGAACAGGCCCACGACGTTTCGGAGTCGCTGCGCCACGCCGTCGTCGACGGTCCCGCCAAGGACCAGCCGCGGGCGCGCGTCCTCGGCGACGATCTTGAGGGAGACGGCGTCGAGCTTCGCCCTTCGCGTCACCTCGCCGAGCTCACGCAGCAGCTTGGCGGGGGCGCGTCCGCGCCTCACCTCGAGCTTACCCGCGCGCGCGTCGAGCACGACGAGCTCGTTCGCGCGGGTGATGCCGATGACGATCGGTGCGGCGACGAGGGCGCAGATGCCCAGGATGATCAGCGTGTCGGGATCCACGGCCCGTCAGCCGAGCCGCTTGCTGAGGACGACGCGCGGGCGCCCCGGCCCTGCGTAGTCGGCGATCTCTTCGGCGTTCCAGCCGATCGAGCGATGAAAGTCGATCGACGCCTGGTTGGCGACCGTGGTGATGGCCTTCACGTTCTCGCAGCCGCGCGCGCGCACCTCGCGCTCGAACTCTTCGTAGAGCGCGCGACCGTGGCCGCCGCGGCGGTGGTCGGGGTGGACGCCGACGAGGTGGACGTAGCCCTCGGGGCGAGCGCGCGGCGTCACGAAGCCGAACAAGAAGCCGAAGATGGCGTCTTCGTCGCCGATGACACGGTTGAGCTCGCCGAGCTCGTGAAAGAACAGCGGGTGACCGAGATCGCGCGACATCCCACCCGCCCACGTGTCGATCACGGTGACGATGTGGTCGTAGTCGCGCTTCGACATCGCGCGGAGGGGGAGCTTCGGCGGGGTCAATTGCTGGGTTTGTCGTGGGGCATCGCCTCGCCCTTGGCGGCGCGATCCTTCATTTCGTACTTGGAGGGGCACTTGGCCATCACCAGCGTCGCGTCGAACCCGCCGTCGGCCGTCAGCTTGCCCTCGACGGTGACGCGCACGTCGACGCCCGGCACGTCGCGGAAGGTGTCGGGGACGACGCAGTTGCCGTAACGCACGGGGAGCTGCTGGCCCTTCTCCTCGAGGCGGAAGCGATACTCGCAGGGTTGCTCCTGGTGCACGAGCGAGCCCTTGACCAGGTTGCCCTCCACGCGCAGCGCCCGACCCGCGAGCTTGTCGCGCTCGGCCGCCACCTGGTCGACCGACTTGGCGTAGACCGCCGCGTCCTTGAAGGAGAGCACCAGCGCGAGCACGGCGCCGCCGATCAGCACGAGCCCCACCAGCAGGCCGACGTTGCCCTTCTTCTTGGGCGATGCGGGCGTCGGCACCGCGACGGGCGGGGCGTCGGGCGCCGCCGCCGCGCGCTCGAGATCTTCGTCGAGATCCTGCATTGCGCGGAGCCTAGTCCACCGCTTCAGCCGGGTCGAGCGGGCTATTTCCAGCCCAGGCCGCGCCAGGTGTCGACGCTGAGGGCGGCCCCGTCGAGCGCCGAGTCGGGGGCGCGTTGGGCCACGAGCGGCGAGAAGTCGAGCGCGCGGATCCACACGCGGCCGTCCGAGCCGACGAACGAGAAGCGGTCCCCGATCGGGCTGCGCGCGCACGCGCTCGCGCTCGACGCCGACGCGAGGCTGAACGTCCCGCTGCCGTCGATGTCCATCACGGCGAGGCGCGCTGAAGCCGCGCCCGCGACGATGCCTCGCCCGTCTTGCGAGAACGCGAGGCACGTGACGGGCGCGCCGAGCGTCGCGAGCACGCGCTCGCGGGTCCCGTCCTCGCGCACGAGCACGACCTTGCCGGAGGTGCCGCTCGCCGCGAGGAGCGCCCCGTCGTCGGTCAGCGCGAGCGCCGAGGCGTCGCCCTCGAGCTGAGACAGCGTGAGGACGCGAGTGAGCCGTCCGCCCAGCGCGTCGATGACCGCGACGCCGCCCTGGAGCGTCCCGACGAGCAGCCTGCCGCCGTCGCGGGACCACAGCAGCACGTTCGGAGGGGCCGGCAGCTCGACGCTCCTCGTGGCGCCCATGCGGCGCAGCTCGACGTGACCGGCCTTGTCGCGCCGGCCCGCGAGCGCGATCTGCGAGCCATCGGGAGAGTACGCGCCGAGCTGGAAGGTCGTCGCGTCGGCCAGCGGCGCGCCGTCGATCTGCATCGCCGTCGACGTCGCGGTGGAGACGTGTTCGCCGCGCGGTGACACGGCGACGACTCGCTGACCGTCGCCTCGAGACACCTCGCGCGGCGCCATCGCTCCGCCCACCGAGCCGTCGAGCCCGAACGCGTCGACGCCGCTCGCGTCCGCGCACGCAGCGGCCGCGCCGTCCGGGGACAGCGCGCACGCCACGTCCTCCGAGGCGCGTGGACGCGTCGCGAGGGCGGCGCCCTCGTCGAGCGAATACACACGCACGCCGCCGTCGCGCGCGCCGACCACCGCGAGGCGCGCCCCCGCGTCGATCGCCACCGACGTCACGTCGAGCGTCGCGCCGAGCAGTCGCCCGAGCTCGGCGCCGTCCTGGAGCGAGCGCACGAAGACGTCGCCGCCCCGCGCGACGAACACCCCGACTCGCTTGCGCCACGCGACGGCGTGCGGTCCCTCCCACGACGCGTTGCCGAGCGTGCGCGACGCTCCGGGCTCGTGCGCGCGCCAGGTCCGCGCGCCTCCGTCCGTCGACAGCGTGAGCGCCGCCTGCTCGCCGAGCGCGAGCAGCGCGCCGGGCTTCGCGCCCGCGCGTCCGGCGAGCCGCTCGGGTCGGGACATCGCGCCCTCGGAGACGTGGAGCTGCGCGACGGCGCCGTCGGCGAACGCGAGCGTCACGCGCGCGCCGCTCGGCGAGATCGCCACGGCCACCGCGCCCGCGCCCGCGCCGGGCGCCTCGGCGATCGCTCGGCCCGAGCTCGGCGCGAAGACGCCCACGTCGCCCGTGGCCGACAGCCACG
Source organism: Myxococcota bacterium (assembly GCA_963169165.1). Lineage (GTDB taxonomy): Bacteria > Myxococcota_A > Polyangia > Polyangiales > Polyangiaceae > JADLFU01. The sequence goes on from CAUJFL010000136.1 coordinate 9,539, forward strand.
CGCCCGCGTCCGCGCCGTCGGACACCGCCACCGAGGCGACCTTGCCCTTCGTGAGCGCGGTGACCTCGCGCGCGCTGGGCACGACGCGCACCGCGCCCCGCGGATCGTCGGCGCACGTCGCGACGATGGTCCGCGCGGCCACCGCCATCGCCTGCACGCCGCCCGCGCAGCGCCCGACCAGCTCGGGCTTGAACTTCGGCGCCAGCGACGAGACGATCTCGCCGGCCGACGTGCCCACCGCCAGCAGCGCTCCGTCCGACGAGAACGCGAGCGCGCGGGGCATCCCGTGCGGCGTGGCGGACGCGCGAAACGACGCGTGCTCGGGCGTCGTCGACGACAGCACGTGCACCGAGCCGCCCGCGCCCGCGCTCGCGAGCCACGCGCCGTTCCCGCTGATGGCTGCCAGCGTCGCCCCGCGCGGGTGCGGCGGGAGCGGCCGAGGCACGCCGAGCGCGCGCGCCTTCCACGCGATCACGTCGAGCCCGGCGTCGTGGTGGAGCTCCCAGCTCTCGTGGGCGAGCACGAGCGCACCCGCCGGATCGTCGCCGAGCTTCATCTCGGCCTCGGCGCGCTTCAGCCTGGCCTCGGACCGCCGAAAGCTGGACGCGGCGGCGCTCGCGAGGGCCTCGGTCGCGCGCAGCTTGTCGGAGAGATCTCGCTCGCTCCGCTTGGCGATCAGCGTGACCGCCAGCGCCGCGAGGCTGATCGAGACGACGGCCGAGCGCGACACGAGGCGGCGCCGATCGCGGCGGCGCCGCACCGCTTCGTAGAACGCGAGCTCGGACTGTCCGAGCGGCGCGGCGGTGTCCTCGACCCACCGGAAGAGGCGCTGGGCGAGGTCGCCCGTCCAGAGCATGCCCTCGGGTCGACCCTGGTCCTCCCACTCGCGCGCGGCGGCCGAGACGCGATCACGGTACGCGCGATCGTCGCCGCTCACCTGCAAGAGCGCGGCGAGCCGCGGCCACTTCGTCGCGAGCGACTCGTGCACGATCTCGATCTTGCCTCCAGACTCGACGGCGATGCGCGCCGATACGAGCTTCGACAGCGCGGCCTCCGCCGCGGGGCCGACCGCCGCTGGATCGAGCAGCGTCTTCCTGTCGACCCGGACGCGCGTGCCCGCGTGCGACACGAGCCGCGCGAGGATGGCCTCGGCCGCCGCTCGCTCGCGCTCGCTCATCGCGTCGAAGAGCGCGTCCCCGTGGCGCGCGAGCGCGCCCGAGAGCCCCCCGAGCGTCCGGTACGCCCGCGACGGGAGCAGCTTGTTCGCCTCGTCGCGCAGCGCCCACCACGACGCCATCACGAACGACACGAGCGGCAGCGCGACGTCGGTCTTGTCCGCGTCCGCGACGATCTCGTCCACGAGGGTCGGCTCCTCGACCGAGAAGCCCGCGGCCTCGGCCGGCGCGATGACCGCGCGACGCAGCTCCTCGCCGCGGAGCGGGCGCACGGGGTGGAACCCGCGGGTCAGGAGCGGGCGCAGCGGATCGTGGGAGAACAGCCTGTCGAGCAGGTCCGCGCGGACGGTCGCGACGACGCGCAGGGAAGGCGACGCGGCCGACACCAGCGCGCCGACCGCCTTGGCGAACGCCGCGACCTCGCCCTCGTCGAGCGCCAGCGTCGCCAGCTCCTCGAGCTGATCGATCACGAGCAGCACGCCCCGCGCCGCCGGCAGCGCGGAGAGCAGCGCCGCGCCGAGGTTCGCGGGCGTCGCCGCGAGGAAGGCGTACAACTCGCGCTCGCTCTTCCCGAGCGCCCCGGCGAGCGCCGCCGACAGCGACGCGAGCGGGCGCTCCCGCGGCTCGAGCCTCGCCTCGACGAACACGAGCCCCGAACCGAGCGCGCCGTCGAGGATGGACGGGACGACGCCGGCGTGTACGATCGAGCTCTTGCCCGCGCCGCTCGGGCCGACGACCACCAGCCCCGGTTCGCGGCGCAGCCGCTCGACGATCTCGGCGACCTCGGTGTCTCGGCCGAAGAACACGTCGCGCTCGGCCGCCGAAAAGGTCAGGAGGCCGCGGTACGGCCCCGAGCCCGGGACCCGCCTCGGCCGCGCCGCCGAGCGCGCCGCGACGAGCGCTGTGACGAGCTCGTCGGCGGTGGCGAGCCGCTGGTCGACGGCGCGCTCCATGCAGTGCGCCAGCACCTCCGCGAGCGCGCGCGGCACCTCGGGGCGAAAGGTCCGCACATCGGCGAACGTTCCCTCCGCGAGCATCGCGCGCCGCACCTCGTCGGTGCTCGACGCTTCGAACGGCAGCCGTCCGGCCAGCGCGACATAGAACGAGAGCCCGAGCGCGAACAGATCGGTCGACGCGGTCGCCTCGCCGCCGCGCCACTGCTCGGGCGCCATGTAGAGTGGCGTGCCACCGGTGATGTCGGCGACCAGCTGCGGGTTGTTCTCGGAGATCGCCGCGCCGCGCTCTGCCGTGGCGAGGCCGAAGTCGATCAGCTTCAGCCCGATCGACGCGCCCTTCTTCTCGGCCACGACGAACAGGTTGTCCGGCTTCAGATCCCGGTGCAGCAGGCCCGCGTCGTGCGCCGCCGCGAGGCCTCGCGCCGCGTCCAGAAAGAGCCCGGCGGCGCGCTCGACGGGCAGCGGGCCGTCGCGCTCGACGAGGGCGCCGAGCGACTCGCCCTCGAGGAACTCCATGGCCAGGCACGGGCGACCGCCCTCCTGGTACACGGCGAACACGGTGACCACGTTGGGGTGCGACAGGCGCGCGAGCACCTTGCCCTCGCGCTCGAACTGCCGGACGAGATCGGCGCGCGCCGCGTGCTCGGGGCGCAAGAACTTCACCAGCTCCCAGCGGTCGAACGCGGTGTTGTACGCGCGCGCCACGATGCCCATCGCGCCCTGCGACGAGAGCGGCTCGACTGCACCGTAGGGGCCGAACGGTCGCAGCTCGCCGCGATCGCCCGCGGGGGAGATCTGGGTGGCGGCGTGCCCCAGCACGACCGTGCCCTGCGGCGCCTTGGCGAGCGCCACGCCTGAAGGGTCGTCGGGCGCCGTGTCGCTCGCGGACACGAAGGCCTCCGTCGCGCCGAGGGCGTCGACGTCGGGCGTGGGGTCGGCTCCCTCCCGGGCCTCGGACACCGCCGCATCTTGCACCATTTCGTCC
>CAUJFL010000137.1 GCA_963169165.1 Myxococcota bacterium
CGCCCCACGGTCTGGCAGCCGCACCCCGAGGAGCCGGACGACGGCGCCTCGTCGGTGGGAGCATCGATCGAGAGGCCCCCGGACTTTCCGCCGGTGGCGCCGCCCGCCTTTCCGAGAGAGCCTGCCTTCGCGCCCGCGCCTGCCTTGCCTCCGAAGCCAGTCGTGCCAGCGAACGAGGTCGAGCCTCCGGCGCTCGAGCCCGCCTTGCCCCCCGCGCCGCCCGCGCCGGGCGCCGCCGCGCACTTGCCGCTCTTGCAGGTCTGGCCTTCGGGGCATTTCACCCCCGCGCAGGCGTCGACGCAGGCGCCCGCCTTGCAGGCCTGATCGGCGGGGCAGGTCTTCGCCTCGCAGCCGGCGTCCACACACTTGCCGGAGGTCGCGCACGCCTTGCCCGACGGGCAGCTGCCGCAGCCGCATTTGTCCTTGCAGACGCCGCCCTCGCAGACGCTGCTCGCGTCGCAGGTGATCCCCGCGCAGGGATCCACGCAGAGATCGTCCTTGCAGACCTGGCCCGTGGGGCAGCTCACGCCCTGGCACGCGGACTTGCACTCGCCGGCGCGGCACACGGCGCCGGCCGGGCAGGTCTTGCCCTGGCAGGCCGGGTCGACGCAGAGGCCGCTCGCGCTGTCACAGGTCAGGCCCGACGGACACTGAAACTCGCCCGCGCCGCACTTGCCGACGCAGCTGCCCTTGAAGCAGACGAGCGCGCCAGGGCACACGTCGCCGTCGTCGGTCTTGCCGTTGCAATCGTCGTCGACGCCATTGCAGGTCTCCTTGCCGGGGGCCGTGACGGGAAGACACTCGAGCGCTCCGCCCTTGCACTGGCGAACGCCGGCGGCGCACAGGCCGATCTTGCCAGTGTCGCAGACGGCACCTCCGCCGGCGCAGGAGATGCCCTCGACGCGCGTGAGGAGATCTTCGAAATCGTTGTCACCGCCGCCGTAGAGGTCCTCCCAGCCGAAGTAGAAGGCCTTCGGGTACTTCACGCTGTCGAGGATGACCAGGTGGATGAAGCTGTTCGCCCCCATGTTGTCATCGTTGTACTTGGCCTCGGAGTAGTAGAGATAGCCGAGGGTAGATTTGTCAGGACCTGCAGGACCGAACTTGACGCAGTTGGTGCCCGTCTTGCCCTCGGTCGACGCCATGAAGAAGCCGATCTTGCCGCCTTTGTAGGCGGGATCAGCCTTGATCGCGAGCGTCCGGGTGACGCCGACGCCGTCGTTGCACCCGAGGAATTCGTGCAGATCGCTCGGGGCGGGCTTCTGGCCGGTGACGTTGTACCAGCCGAAGCTGTTGAGCTGCCCGCCGCCGCGCGCGATGACCTTGAAGGTGAGGTTGCACGCGGGATCGAACGTCTCGGGAGTCACGGCCGCCGCGGTCGCCGGATCGATCGTGTTGTCGCCCTCTGAATCGAGGTAACCTTTGAGGTTGCCGTTCGACGGGATGGCGCCGCCGCCGGGCTGCTGGAGCGCGAGGGCGGGCGCAGAGGAGAGCGCGAGCGCGAGAGAAAGGAAGAGGACGCGGTGCCGCACGCCCGAGATCTAACACGCCACCGGCCGCTAGCGCCCGTCGTCGGCCACGTGCTCGACGAGGTCTCCCTCGCCCGGCTTCCACGGCTCCGGCGGCGGCGGTGGCAAGTCATCGGCCAGCGGGACGACGGCGAGCGCCAGCAGCTCGACGTCGGCGGGGCGCTCGAGCACGAGGTACGCGGGCGCTCCAGGTTTGATCGCCCACGCGTCCGGCAGCGCCGCGTACACCTCGGTCGGCGCGCCCGGCGGCAGCTCGAGCGAGACGTGCGCGCGCGAGTCGACCTCGGGCGGCGGGCCGTCTTCGCGGGCCGACGGGCCCGACGGCGACACCCGCACGCGCGAGGTCGTGTCACCCAGCGCGTGGCCGAGCAGCAGCAAGCGCGCGCCCTTGCCGTGACCCGGCCCCGGCACGAGCACCATCTCCCGGAACGTCGAGGCGCCGCGCGCGACCAGCCGCGGCATGTCCTTGCGATCAGGGCCGCCCACCGCGCCGAGGATCCCCGCGCGACGCGCGAGCGCCAGACCCTCGGGCAGCGGGTCTGGAGTGCCGAGCCAGCGGGTCAGCGGCGCGGCCAGCTCGGGGCCGGCGCCCAGCGCGACCAGCGCACGCGCGAGCTCGAGCCGCGCCGTGACGTAGCGCTCGACCTTGAACCGCTCGAGCAGCGTCGGGCGCGCGACAGGCTCGCCGATCTCGGCCAGCGCGCGCGCGACATGGGCGCCGAGGCGGACGTCGGGTAGCAGCCTCGTCAGCGGGAGGACCGCGCGCTTCGAGCGCACGTGCGCGAGCGCGGCGACGAGCTCCTTCATCCGCGTGAAGCTCGGATCGCGCGCCTCGAGCCACGCGACGAGCGTCCCCTCACCGCGCGCGTCGCCGGTCTCGGCGAGCGCGAGCGCCGCGAGCCGACGCATGCGCGGATCCGCGTCGTCGACCAGCTCGAGCGTGCGCGCGGCGCCGCCGCCCAGCCTCGTCAGCGCGAGGGCCGACATCTTGCGGACCTCGTCGTCCTCGTCGCGGGAGAGCGCGAGCTGGAGCTGGCGCTCGGTGGACTTGGACTTCAGCTCGAACAGGACCTCGGCGGCCTTGCGACGAAAACCCACGTCGACGTCGTCGAGCAGCGCGGCGACGTCGGGCGCCGCGTCGGCGTCGCCCGCCATCCCCCGGCGCAGCGCCTCGGGCCAGGCCTTGCCCTCTCTCCTCAGGCCGAGCGCCTCGTACTTGCCGTGCGAGGCCCCGAGCTCGCGCTGACGCTGCTTCATCGCGGCGAACCTGTTCGCCTCCAGCGGCGCGACGTCGCGCGTCTCGCCAGGATCCTTCGAGACGTCAAACAGCTTGCAGGCGGCCGCGCGGCGCGCGCAGATCAGTCGGAGCTCACCCTCGGCGAGCAGGGTCGCGTCGTCGGTCTCGGCGAAGGCGAAGCCTCGGTCGTCCGCGGACGCGCGCCCCGCGAGCAGCGGCCCGAGATCGCGCCCTCTCACCCGCGCCGGTCGCGGCACCCGCAGGCCCGCCAGCAGCGTCGGCATCACGTCGATCGTCTGCACGGGGACCGTCACGCGCGACGGCCGCAGCAGCCCGGGCGCGACCACGATCAGCGGCACGCGCACCTGCTCGTCGTAGACGCTGGTGCCGTGGTATCGGCCGCCGCGCTCGCCGTGCTCTTCGCCGTGGTCCGCCGTCACCACGATGACCGACCCTGGCCTGCGCCGCCGCACCTCGGCGACGATGAGCCCGACGCCCTCGTCGGCCGCCGCGATCTCGCCGTCGTAGCGGTCGACGTCGCGCTCTCCGAAATCGTGCGCGGCGTGGCGCTCGTAAGGTTCGTGAGGTTCGAACAGGTGTGCCCAGAGCAGCACCCGACGCTCGGGGCTGACCTTGTCGAGGTAGGCGGCGACCTGCGGCGGCGGGCAGGAACTCGACCCGGCGGTACTCGAAATCGAGCCCCGTGTCGCGCAGGGCCCCGAACCTGTCGCCGTCGATGAAGAACACGGCCGGCGGGTAGAAGGCCGCGGTGCGGTAGCCGTAGGCCCGCAGCAGCTTCGCGAGCGTATCGGGGGGGTCGCCCGCGCCCAGCGCGAACAGCGGGCGAAGATACTTGCCCGTCATCAGCGAGCCGACCGAGTAAGAGGTGTGCGGAGTGGGCGCGTAGGCGGCGGTGAAGACGACGCCCTCCTTCGCGAGCGCGTCGAGGTTCGGCGTGGTCGCGCGGCTGTATCCGTATGCTCCGACGTGATCTGCTCGGAGGGCGTCGATCGAGATGAGCACCACGTCGCGGCCGCGGAGATCGATCGCCGCGTCTCGCTCGGCGGCGAGCTCGACCGGCGCGTCGGCCGAGGGTTCGTCGACGAGCCGCGCGACGAGCGCCGCGCCGTACCGCGCGAACGTGCCCCTGCTCGACGCGATGAAGCGGGTGTTGTCCGCGCGCGCGAGCGACCGGGCCAGCGACGGCGCGAGGACGAGCGCGAGCGCGAGGCCGAGCGCCGTCACGGCGACGACCACGCGGCGCGGGGTCGAAGGCGGCGACGGCGACCGGAGCCCCACCGCGGCCCACACGGCGGCGACGAGCGACAGCGCCGCGAGCCCGTGGTGGAACGCCGGATACAGCCGCGGCAAGACCAGCCGGTCCGCCACGACGAGCGCGAGCGAGACCCCGAGGCACGCCGCGGACGACGAGAGCGGGCGCCTCTCCGCTTGCCGCGCGACGAGCGGCTGCGCGACGAACACGACGAGCGCGGCGACGACCGCCACGCCCAGCACCCACGCGCCGCGCACCAGCGGCTCGGCGAAATGACGCCCGAAGCTGGTTCCCCACGCGCCCGCCCCCCCCGCCGCTGCGGCGACCAGCGCGGAGCTGGCGCGCTCCAGCCGACCTTCCCGCCGCGCGACGCGTCCGAGCGCCGCGCCGAGGAGCGCCACGGGCGCGGCGACCAGCCACGTCAGCGCCGGGAGCGTCCGCATGAGCTGCTTCGCCTCCCCGCCGCCGGCGAGCTCGTGCCCCGACGTGAGCACCAGCACGACCCCCTCGACGCAGAGCAGCGCGAGCGCCGCGAGGAGCGCGTCCGAGGCCGCGATGAGGAGCTTCACGTCACCGCGCGCACCCCGCGGGTCATTTGTACGCGACCGCGAGGATCTCGTAGCGGCGCTTCGGGCCGCCGGGCGTCTGGATCTCGACCTCGTCGCCCTCTTCCTTGCCGAGCAGCGCGCGCGCGATCGGCGCCGAGATGTTGATGGTGCCCGCGTCGATGTTGGCCTCGGTGGGACCGACGATCTGGTAGACGATCTCGGCGTCGGAGTCCTCGAGCGCCAGGGTGACGGTCGCGCCGAAGCGGATCTTCGGGCCGGTGAGCTTCGACGGATCGATCACCTCGGCCCGCGACAGGTACGAGTCGATCTCCTTGATGCGCCCCTCGATGAAGCTCTGTCGCTCGCGGGCCGCGTGGTATTCGGCGTTCTCCTTGAGGTCGCCGTGCTCGCGGGCGGCGCCGAGATCGACGGAGTTCTTCGGGCGCTCGACCTCCTTCAGGTGGCGGAGCTCGTCGCGGAGCTTCTGCTGTCCGCTCGGCGTCATCGGTACGCGGTCCATGTCCGCCGCACTATTAGCCCGTTCGAGCGGGCTCGGCGAGCGCGACGCCGGATCAGTAAGTGGCCGCAGCCCCCCTGCCCCTTGCACTCGTTCTTGCCCTTGCAGGCGTGCTGATCAGTGCGGCAGCCCCCCAGCCCCTTGCAGGCGTTCGTCCCCTTGCAGGCGTGGCGCTCCGGCGTGGCGGACGGCACGACCTCGGGGAGCTTCGAGACGCTCGCGGTCTTCGCCCTCGCCCTCGGCGGCGTCGCGGACGGCGCGTCGACCGGGGCAGCGGACGGCGCATCGACCGGGGCAGCGGACGGCGGCGACGGCGCGGCGCTCGGGGGCGCCTCGGCCGAGGGGCGCGACTCCGTCGGCGGCGCGGCGCTCGGCTCGGCCTTCTTGTCACAGCCGGACAGCGCGGAGAGCAGGCCCGAGATGGCGGCGACGACGAGCGGGCTTCGGGTCTTCATCCGGGCCCCATGCAGCGACCGCTTCGCGGCGTCACGCTACTTTGGTCCGCGGCTTGGGAGCGGCGCGCGCATGCGGTAGACGGTCGCGATGAACCATCGCCACCACGTCGGATGCCGGGCCTCTCGGGGCGCCTCTCCGCGCGAGTTCGCGCTGCCCAACACGAGCACGGTGTACGAGCGGGATCGCCCGTTTCGCGCGCCGTCGCTGGCGCTCGAGCTGACGATCGATCTCGCGGGCGGCGCGGTGTCGGGGCGGGCCACGCTGGCGATCGAGCGCGTCGATGCGGCGGCGCGGACGCTGAGGCTCGACGCGGTGTCGCTCGACGTGTCTCGCGTGACGATCGGCGGGGTCGAGGCGCGCTTCGTCGACGACGGCGAGGCGCTGCACATCGACGTGCCCGACGGCGCGACCCACGAGGTGGTGATCGAGTACTCGGCGCACCCCGCGCGGGGCATGTACTTCTTCGCGACCGAGGGGAGCCCGCCCCAGGCGTGGACGCAGCTGCAGGACGAGGACGCGCGCCACGTCTTCCCGTGCATCGACAAACCGCACGAGAAGTTCACCTTCGAGGCCCGGCTGACCGTGCCGCGCGGGCTCTCGGCGCTGTCGAACGGCGCGCTCCGCGAGCGCGTCGAGCACGAAGACCACAGCACGTTCCACTGGGTGATGCAGCACCCTCTGCCCGCGTACCTCGTGTCGATCGCGGTGGGCGACTTCGAGATCGTCGAGGACGGCGCGGTCGGCGACGCGGCGGTGTCCTACTGGGTGCCGCGCGGCCGGACCGAGGCGGTGGCGCGCTCGCTCGGACGGACCCGCGCGATGATGGAGCGCTTCGGGGCGCTGCTCGGTGTGCCCTACCCGTTCGAGAAATACGCGCAGATCGTCGTCGACAACTTCAGCTTCGGCGGCATGGAGAACACGACCGCGACGACGCTGTACGAGCACGCGCTGCTCGACGAGCGGGCCGCGCTCGACGTGACCTCCGACGATCTCGTGGCGCACGAGCTCGCGCACCACTGGTTCGGCGATCTCGTGACGTGCCGGGACTTCTCGCACGGGTGGCTGAACGAGGGCTTCGCGACCTTCTTCGAGCACCTCGATCGAGAGGCTCACCTCGGCGACGACGACTACCTGTGGGGGCTGCGCGTCGACCAGGAAGCGTACCTCGGCGAGGCGAAGGGGCGCTACGAGCGCGCGATCGTGTCTCACACCTACGAGGCACCGATAGATTTGTTCGATCGACACCTGTACGAGAAGGGCGGGCTCGTGCTCCACCTCTTGCGTCGCGGGCTCGGCGACGCCGCGTTCTTCGCGGGCGTAGGCGCGTACCTGCGGGCGCACGCGCACGGCGTCGTCGAGACCCGCGATCTGATGCGCGCGCTCGAGGCGGCGAGCGGCAGGGCGCTCGATCGGTTCTTCGACGAGTGGGTCCATCGCCCGGGACACGCGGACGTCTCCGTCTCGGTCACGTGGTCCGACGGCGCGCTCCGCGTCGACGCGCGTCAACCCGCCGCGCGCGCGTTCGCGCTGACCCTGGAGCTCGAGGTCCGTGACGCGGACGGCACGTACAGGACCGAGACGCTGCGGCTGGACGGCCCAGAGGCGCGCGCGCGCTTCGCGTGCCCGGAGCGCCCGGCGCACGTCGCCGTCGATCCGCGCCATCTGCTCGTCGGAGACCTGACCACGCACCTCACGGCCGACTGGCACCGCAGCGCCCTGAGGCTCGGCCAGACGGCGCGCTCGAGGTGGCTCGCGGCGACCGCGCTCGGGAGGCTCGCGGACCCTCGCTCGCTCGCCGCGCTCGCCGCGACGCTGGCCGACGAGGTCGAGTTCTGGGGCGTCCGGGTCATGGCCGCGACGGCGCTCGGCGACGCCCGTGGAGACGCGGCTCACAAGGCCCTCGTCGCGGCGACGGGCACCCGCCACCCCAAGGTGCGGCGGGCGGTGATCGCGGCGCTCGGCGCGTGGCGGGGCGAGTCCGCGAGCGCGCCGGTGGCCGCCGCGGCGGGCGGCGACGCGAGCATCCTCGTCGAGGCCGAGGCCCTACGAACGCTCGGCAAGAGCCGCCACCCCTCCGCGTTCGACGCGCTGATCGCCGCCTTGCCGCGCTCCTCGTGGGGCGACACGATCGCGTGCGGGGCGGCCGAGGGGCTCGCGTCCCTCCGTGATCCACGCGCGGTAGAGCCGCTCTTGGCCCGCACCTCGCCGGTCACCCCGTCGCGGCTGCGACGGGCCGCGATCCGCGCGCTCCCGAGCCTGTCTCGAGAGGAGTCTGTGCGCGAGGCGCTCGAGGATCTGCTCGACGATCGGGATCCGCACGTGCGCGTCGAGGTGATCGCGGCGCTGCTGCAGCTCGGCGCGCCCGAGAGCGCTGCGGCGATCGGCCGCGCGCTCGGGCGCGAGCGTGAGGCGCGGGTGCGTCGGCGGATGCGCGAGGCGCTCCGTGACCTCGCGACGGCGGACAAGGACGACCTCCGTCGCCTCGCCGATCGCGTGGACGAGCTCGAGCGCCGCGACGCCGAGCTGCGCGCGCGCGTCGCGAAGCTCGAGGCGGAGACGCCCTCCACGTGAGGCGCGCGGTCACGGCGCTCGGCGTGGCGCTGACGGCCTGCGCGCCGGCCGCGTCGCCGCAACACCGTGGCTTTCTCGAGGAGCTGCGCGCCGCGCCGTCGGCGTTCGTGGCGGAGACCGCGGCGGCGAGGGGCGAGCGCGCGCCGAGCGTGCCGATCTTCCTCGACGACGACGCCGCGTTCGCGATCGCTGTCCGCCAGAAGCTCGCGCACGACGCGCTCCCCTCGCTGCCGAGCGACACGGTCGCCTTCGCGCTCGCCTTCGATCTCGACGAGCAACCGACGACATCACCGGGACGGGCGGGCTCGGTCACCGGAGACGCGCTGACAGACGAGCAGCTCCTCGGCTTCTATGACCAGGTGACCCGCGAGATCCACGTGAGGTCGGCAAACCTTCGCCGCGACGAAGCAGAGCGCCCCGTCGCGAGGTTCGTGCTGGCGCACGAGCTCGGGCACGCGTTGCAGCATCAGCGAATGGGCGCGCGAATTTCGGCGGCACCTCCGACCGACGATGCGCGGCTCGCGTGGGGCGCGCTGCTCGAGGGGGACGCGTCGCTCACGGCGCTCGCGCACTTGGCGGTCCGTCGCCGCTGGCCGCTCGGGCGCGTCGTCGCGAGGCTCGGGGACGTCGCGCGCGCCGCGCAGGTCAACGGGCTCGCGGCCGAAACGAAATCGAACGAGGTGCTCGCGCGAGCTCCCGCGCTCGAGCGCGAGCGCCTGCTCTTCCCCTACGAAGCAGGGCTCGCGTTCGTGTCCGATCTTCACCGCGCGGGCGGCCTCGCGCTCGTCGAGCGCGCGTTCGTCGAGCCGCCCACGACGACCGAGCAGGTGCTGTCACCTCGTCGCTACCTCGACGGCGAGCAGGCCGTCCCGGTCGAGCTCCCTCCCACGCCGAGCGGCGCCGTCTCGGTCGTGGCTGGGACCGCGGGTCAGCTGCTGATCGGCGTCGCGCTCGGTCGCTGCTCGTCGCGAGCCGAGGCACGGCAGGCCGCTGAAGGTTGGGGCGGAGACGCGTACCGGATCGTCACCGACGACGGCGGACGGCTCGGGTTGCTGTGGGCGACCACCTGGGACGACGAGGCGTCGGCGCAGCGCTTCGAGGCCGCGCTCTCGAGCCCCTGCCTCCGCCACGCGGCGAGGAGCGAAGGGCTCAGCGTCTCACCCCGCACGACCGTGGCGCGCTCGGGGCGTCACGTGGCGGTGGTCCGCGGCCTCGGCGACACCCCACATGAACCCTTGATCTCCGCGCTCCACGCCGCGCCGCGCGCGCCGCTCCCCGCGCGCCCGATCGCGGCTGGGCTCACCATCCCACCGGTGCGACCGCGCCCGGTCGTGGGCCCGTGGCTGCGGGCGATGACGTCGTGGGACAGCCCGTATCTCGGGCTCCGCGTGCCGGCGTGGCCGGGCTTCGTGGCCGAGTCGGGCGACGCGCCGACCACGCTCACGCTGAAGGGCCGCGAGCGGGGCGCCCTCATGCTGCTCGTCGAGCTGTCGGATGAACCGACGACGACCGCGAGCCAGGCCGCGCTGTTCGACGGCGTCGCGGCCGCGCTCGGGCGCGCGACGCGCTCCTCGATGCGAGTCGTGTCGAACGGCACGCTCCCGACGTCGCTCGGGCTCGCGAGCGCGCGCACGTTCGCCGTGCCCGAGACCTCGATCCGCCTGCGCGTGGCCGCGCTCCCGGTGTGCCGCGCCACGGGGACGATCGTCATCTCCGCGCTCTGGTCGGACGAACAGGGACGGCGCGCCGCCGACGCGTTCGTGGTTCAGCTCTCGACGCTGGGGCAGGACAGGCCGCCGGTGTGCGACGAGCTCGATCCGTGATCGCGCGGGACGGGCGCCATCTCGTCCCACCCCTTGCGCCGCGTGTAGTTGGACCAGACGCCCTCGCAGCTGCGATCGTACCGGCAGGTCGCGCACTCGGCCCGCTTGGTCCGCAGCGCCTGATCGAGATCGTCACGCGCGACCAGCACGAGGCCCTTGCCCTTGCCCTGCTTCGGCGCGCGCGCCTCGACGTCGAGGTTGGGGAGTTTGTTCTCCGACAGGAGCTCGTAGTGCTCGTATTTCTCGACGAAACCCCGGTGAAAATCGGGGATCCCCTCGGTCGTGCAGAGCGGGATGTCGACCAGGAACGCCTGCGGCCTCGCCTCGCCCACGCCCGCGAGGAAGCGCCGAAATTCGCTGGCGATCTCGGTGTACGACGGGAAAATTTGCTCGAAGAACGTGTCGGCGCGCCCGTTGGCCTGCATCACGTTGAACACCACCTGCTCGACGCCCAGCCCGCGCAAGAACCGATACACGTCGAGCAGGTGCGGCAGGTTGCGGTCGGTCAGCACGGTCGAGGTGTGGAGCTCGACCCCGTAGCGGCGCAGCTTGGCCGCGCTCTCGATCCCGGCCACCGTCTGCGCGAAGCTCTTGGGCGTGCGCGTCAGCCCCTCGTGGAGCTTCTGCGTGTGGCCGTGGATGGACACGTACACGCGGTTGAGCCCCGCCTTCACCAGCGCCGCCGCGTACGGCAGGTGCGAGAGCCGCCGACCGTTCGTCATGATGCTCAGCTTTCGGTAGCCGAGCTGTCGCGCCATCGAGAGCATCTGCGGCAGGTCTTCGCGCATCGTCGGCTCGCCCGACGTGAAGCAGGCCTCTTCGGCCCCGCGCTGCTGCTCGAGGATCCAGCGGACGCGGTCGAACGTCATCGCCGAGTTGTTGACGCGTCTCCCCTCGCGGTCCTCTTCCATGCAGAAGACGCAGTTGTTGTTGCACTCGGGGCCGATCG
>CAUJFL010000138.1 GCA_963169165.1 Myxococcota bacterium
ACACGAGCCGCTCGATCTTCTTCGAGGGCGGCAACGTGATCGGCGCGACCTCGACCGCCGAGGGAGAGCGGCTCGGCGAGGTGCTGTACCAGTTCGGCGCGCTCACCGAGGACCAGGTGAACGAGTGCATGCTCGAGGCCGGCAAGCGCTTCGGCGACGCGGCGGTCGAGCTCGGCTTCCTCACGCGCGACAAGCTGTTCTTCTACATGGGCAAGCAGACGGAGGAGATCGTCTACAAGACCCTCGTCGTCGGCGACGGCATGTTCTACTTCCTCGATCGCTTCGACGACTCGCGCGTCGCCGCGCGCCACAACCTGTCGGCCGGGATGCTGCTGATGGAAGGCGTGCGGCGGATGGATGAGATGGGCTTCTTTCGAGAGCGGATCCCCTCGGACGAGCACGTCCCCGTCCGCTCACCCGGCAAGCGCGAGCCCGACGAGGAGTTTCGCAAGGTGTGGGAGGGCGTCGACGGCGAGCGCAGCGTCAGCGAGATCGCGCGGCACCTCGGGATGGACGTGTTCGACGTCACGCAGGGCCTGTTTCAGCTCGCGTCACGCGGCCTCGTGAAGATCACCCCGCCGCGGCCCACCGATCCTGTCGCGATCTGCGAGACGTTCAACGCCGCGATGCGCCTCGTCTTCTCCACCATCGGCGCCGAGCGCCGCCGCGAGCTGAGCGACACGCTGTCACGCTTCGCGACCGGCTCGGGGATCTACGACGCGCTCTTCTCGAAGGCCGGGCCGCTCGACGACGGCGCGATCCGCACCGAGCGCGTCTGCGAGAACCTCTCCGGCCTCGCGGGGATCGACGCCATCCCGCTGCTAGCCCAGTGGCTGTACGAGTACGCCGCGTTCGCGCTGTTCGCGGTCGGCTCCTATCTGCCGACCGACGCGGAGCAGCGGCTCACGCGGCAGGTCGGCGAGCTGATCGCGCCGCTGCGGCAGATGATCCAGAGCGACGACGGCCTGCCCAACGGTCCCGTGTCGATCGTGGTCGACTAGCGCTTCGCGAGGCCCTTCTTCGCGAGCAAGTCGCCGAACGTGCCGAAGCTCTGCGGGGCCGCGGGCCGGTCGCCGCCCTTCTTCTTGTCGCCGCCGCGGAATTTCTCGAAGTCGCGGCGCTCCTCGTCGCCCATCAGCTCGACGACGCTGAGCCGGATCTTGCCGTCCTCCTCGATGCGCGTGATCTTGACCTCGAGCTCGCTGCCGACCGGGAACGATTTGTGAAGATCCGCGCCGCGCGGCGCCCCGGACTCGGCGGCGGGCAGCAGGCCGCGCCCGTTGCGCCCCTGCGTCCCGGCGATCTGCACGAACACGCCGTAGCGCTCGACGCGCGTGACCGCGCCCTTGACCTTGAGTCCGACCTCGAGCACGGGGCCGGTGACCGACGGCGCCGCGGTGGCGAGCGCGTCTGCGTCACGGGACTGGCGCACCACGATGGGCACCAGGCGCACCGCGCCCGCCTTGCCGCCGAGCTCGACGACCTGCGCGGTGACCCGCGCGCCCTCGGCGACGGTGAGCGCGCCGTCACGATCGGTCAGCTCATGGCGCTCGATGAAGCCCTCGCGCTTGCCGTCGAGCGTGACGAAGATGGCGTCCTTTCCGATCTTCGTCACGGTGACGTCGACGCGCTCGCCGACTCGGACGTGACCGCGCTGGATCTGGGTCTTCTCTGCCTCGAACATGGAGGCGAATGAGTCGCCGTCGGCCGGTGCCATGCGCAGCCGCTTAGCCCGGATCGCGCGGCAAGTCGACCGAGCCTCACGCCTTGCGGCGCAGATCGCCGGCCGTCCAGACGACGCCCGCCGCGAGGCACAACCACAGCCACGAGGTCGCCTGCGCGAGCGAGCTGCCCGCGAAGGCCCCGCGCGGCAGACCGCGGCGCACCTCGACGGTGCTGCCGAGCGACGACAGCCTGTGCGCGAGTAGCCCCGCGACGACCACGCCGAGCGCCATCGGGACCAGCACGAGCGGCAGGACCGCGACGGGCTGGCGACCGCGCGCCGCGCTCGACGCGAGCACGAAGCCGAGCGGCACCGTGGCGACGTCGAGCAGCACGAGCAGCAGCAGCAGCGCCGACGGCACCTGCCGCGAGTCGACGAGGTACGCGAGGCTCCAGTCGGTCGCTTGCACGACGAAATAGCCCGCGAAAGGGCCGAACACGAGCAGCGAGAACAGGGTGACCACCGCGGCCGCGCGAGTCCCGGTCGGGGGCCCGTGCGTACGGGCGAGCTCGTCGGATGCGAACAAAGCGAACAGAGCGCCGAGCGCGAGGCCGAGCAGCGGGGCGAGCATCGCGGGCACGGCGCGGAGCCTACACGACGCGCGACCCGGGGGGCTTGGCTACTGCGACGTCGAGCGCGGCGCGGTGCGCGTCGTTGACACGAAGACCGGCGAACCGCGCTCGTGGACGATGGACCCCGGCGTGACGCGCTGGACGAGGGTCGTGCCCTCGGGGGCCAACGAGCCCGTGTTCCCCGACGTGGGACGCGCGAACTTCGCCCGCGCTCTGCGCGACGGGCTCGAGGCCTCGGGCGTCACGCGCCCCGAGCTGTTCGTTCGTGACGGTGAGCCTCGCGAACGGCAAGACCGAGTCGTGGGTCCAGGCCCGGACGGGTCACGACAGCTCGGAGATGATCAACCGCTACAGGCGCACGGCGAGGCACCTCGACGAGCTCGACCTCGGGGCGCTCGCGCCGCTCGACGTCGCCCTCGTGGGCCTCCCCGGCGAGCCGTCGCCGCCGCCCGGTGGGCCGGGGGCACGCGCGGCGCGCATCGGCCCCCGAAGAGGAACGAATCGCAAGCGCTGCCTGGGGCCGGGAACGCGGCCCTACCCGACCTGCCGGGCCGCGATATCGTCAGCCCAATCGTCAGGAACGGGGGCGTGACCGAACACGCCCGATCCCGAATCGCCTTTGATTTCCCTGGTGCCGAAGGTCGGGATCGAACCGACACGCCCTCACGGACAGCGGATTTTGAATCGACAAGGCTCGCGTCGACTCGATGGAACTGAGGCAAATTCAGGTCTTCCCGATGACGAGTCGGCGTCAGAAAGTGCGAGCGCTGCAGCTTCCCTGCAGATTCGTCGCTCGTCGGGGGCCGATGCGCGCCGTGCGTGCCATTCGGCCCACCGGGCGGCGTCGACGGCTCGCCGGGGAGGCCCGCGAGGGCGACGTCGAGCGGGGCGAGCGCCCCGAGGTTCAGCTCGTCGAAGTGCCTGGCCGTCCGGCGATAGCGGCCGACCATTTCCGACGAATCGTGGCCCGTGCGCGCCATCACCCATGACTCGGTCTTGCCGTTCGCAAGGCTCGTCGTCACGAAGACGCCGCGGAGGTCGTGCGCGCGCATCTGTCGGCGCAGCTTCGTCGACTCGAACAGCTCGGGGCGCGTGACGCCCGAGGTCTTGAGCCCGTCGCGCAGAGCGCGGGCGAAGTTCGCGCGTCCCACTTTGGGGAACACGGGCTCGTTGGCCTCCGAGGGCACGACCTTCGACCAGCGCGACAGCGCGCGCGTCACGCCGGGGTCCATCATCCACGAGCGCTCCTCGCCGGTCTTCGTGTCAACGACGCGCACCGCGCCGCGCTCGAGGTCGAGGTCACGCCAGCGGAGCGGCGAGCGGTCCTTCGACGGGTCGCCGAGCGCTTCCCCGAGGCGACAGCCCTCGCGGGAGAGGAAGCCGACCGTGATGCGGAACGCGAGCGGAAGCTCGACGCACGCGAGCAGGCGCGCCTCTTCGTCCGGGTAGAGCGTCGCCATGGCCTTCCTGTCGAGCCTCGGAAGGCGGACGCCTTCGAGCGGGTTCCGCGCGATCACGCGCGCCGGATAGAGGGCGAGTCGGAACACGCGCGTCACGACCTGCGCGACGTGACGACGGCTCGCGGGCGAGAGCGAAGCGGGTAGCTCGCGCATGATTCGCTCGAAGTCGAGCGCGGTGAACGCCTGTAGCGGGATGTTGCCGACGCGAGGGTAGACGTGGGTGCGCAGCCGGTTCTCGTCGTCGTCCGCGCTGCTCTTGGTGGCGACGAGATCGGGCCACTCGCGAGCCAGCTCGCCGGACGTCCAGCGCTGGGCGAACTTCTGGAACGTCAGCACGTCGCCAGAGTTCGGCTTGCCCTTCACCGCTACGTGCGCGGCGCCCGCGAGCCTGTCGACCAGCGCCGCGTAGGTGTCGATCTGGTCGTCAGCGACCCGAGACGCACCGTCCAGCACCGTGAGCACGGCGTCGCCCTTGCCCGCCTCGCGCAGCCGCGCGGCCCACGCCGCGAGCAACGAGGTGCGCGCCTGCGCTGCGCGCTCGTCGTGACAGGTCGGGAGGTGGAACGCCCTGCTCTGCCCGCTGCCGGTCGCGATGCGGGCGTAGAATCGCCCACCGCTCTGCATGACTGACCCCGTCGCTCGGCGGCCCACTACGCGTCGCCCTTCCGCGAGGCCTCGTTGCTGGCCCTGGGCGGCCGCTGGGCGGCGTCCTCGCCCACGTAGGCCCCCGGCGTGCGCTCGAGCACCGCGAGGCCGATGCGGAGGGCGGCGCGGGCCACGGCTTGGTGCTTCTGGCCGAGCGACGCGGCGACCTCCCACACGCGCTCGACGTCCTCGGTCGAGGTGCGGATGCTCATCATCCGGTCGAGGCCCTCGAAGGGGCGCCCTGGCTTACGCTTCGTCGTTGCCGTCTTGGTCTTCGTCGCCATGTCTCATCACCTCTCGGCGGATCTCGCCTGAAACGATACGGACAATCGTGCAGAAGCGCGGCCAGCTCTGCGCGAGCGCCCACGCCCGGAAGGCGCCCGGCGGATCCTTCCGGGCCTTGATGGCCTTGAGCAGCTCGTCGGTCACCTCGTCGGGCTCGGGCTCGGCCAGGGCGAGCGCGACCGCGTCCTCACCCCAGAGCAGGTGCGCCGTGCGCATGCTCATCGCGCGAGCACCTTGCGGACCGTCTCCGCGGCCCACCTGCCGCCGCGCTTCGTCGTGCGACCCTCGCGGGTCAGCGTCTCGGCGATCGCCCGGAGGCTCGCGCCCGCGGCGCGCAGCTCGCGGATGCGGTCGACCGTCTCGCTCTCCTCGTCGACGTCGGCGACCACGAGCCGCCCTTCGTCGTCACGCGTCTCCGTGCGGCGCCAGCCGAGCGCCTCGCCACCGAGCTTCGCCCCCCCGGTGCGCAGGTGCGCCAGCGCGTCCCGCGTGCGCTCGCCCGTCGCCTCGCGCTCCCACTGCGCCACCGACGCGAGCACGTTCAGCACGAGCCGCCCGGCCGCGCTCCGCGTGTCGATGGAGTCGGACACCGAGAGCAGCGCGAACTTCGACGCGAAGTAGCGCTCGACCAGGTCGCCGAGGTCGCGGACCGAGCGCGTGAGCCGGTCGAGCTTCACGACAAGCAACCCGTCCGCCGCGCCCGCGTCCAGCATCGCG
>CAUJFL010000139.1 GCA_963169165.1 Myxococcota bacterium
CGGGGCCCAGCACGAGCGGAAAGTCGGAGAAGAACTGTGCCCACGCCCTCTGGACCGCGAGGCGCACGCTGCTCGCGCGCACGTACGCGCCGAGATCGCCGGTGGCGGCCCCGGCCATGGACATCTCGATGTACGGGCGGCTCATCTCCGGCACGATCGTCTTCACCACCGGCCACATCAGCGCGAACTCGGTCATCACGAGGGTCCGGTAGGCCTCGAGCGCGTCGCTCATCCGCGGCACATCCGGCTGCTCGACCACCTCGTAGCCGCTCGCCGAGAGGGCCTTCGCCGCGCGCTCGACCGCTCGGCGCACGTCGGCGTGGACGCCCGCACCTGCCGGATCGAACACGACGGCGACCTTCGGCAGCGCAGCGGCCTGCGCGCCGCCGAGGG
Source organism: Myxococcota bacterium (assembly GCA_963169165.1). Lineage (GTDB taxonomy): Bacteria > Myxococcota_A > Polyangia > Polyangiales > Polyangiaceae > JADLFU01. The sequence goes on from CAUJFL010000139.1 coordinate 394, forward strand.
GCAACGGGAGCGCGCGAGGATCGCGCAGATCAGGACCGCCGAGCACCTCGTAGGCGGCGCGGAGATCGGCGACCGTGCGAGCGATCGGGCCGTCGACCGGGAGGAGCTGCGAAGCGAGCGTCGGCTCGTCCGGGCCGATCCGATGATCAGCGGCGAAGCGGCCGTACGAGGGCTTCAGCGCGGCGACCCCACAGAACGACGCCGGGAGGCGCACGGAGCCGCCCGCGTCTGTCCCGAGGCCGAGCGGCGCCATCCCCGACGCCACCGCGGCGCCGTCACCGCCGCTGCTCCCGCCGGGCGTGCATGCGCGACTCCAGGGGTTCACCGTGTCGCCGAACAGCTCGCTTCGCGAGTGCATCCCGCCCAGAGTCAGATCGGGCATGTTCGAGTGGCCGATCGGGATCGCGCCCGCGGCGCGCAGGCGGGCAACCGGAGGCGCGTCCGCTGCCGCGACGAGCGCACGGAAGCGCGCGATCCCATGCGTCGTCGCCTCGCCCTCGACGCCGAGGCTCTCTTTGACCGTGAAGGGGACGCCCGCGAGCGGACCGAGCACCTCGCCGGCCTGACGTCGGCGGTCGAGCTCGGCGGCGTCACGCCGAGCGCGGTCGGCGAAGAGCTGCGTGACGGCGTTGACGCTCGGGTTGACCTCGCCGATCCGCGCGAGCTGAGCCTCGACGACGTCGACCGCGCGCGCGTCACCGCGCCGAACGCGCGCGGCGAGCTCGGTTGCTGAGAGTCTCCAGAGGGAAGATGCGGGCATGATCTCGTGCTCCAGCGGGGACGACCTGCGGTTGTTCCGATGCATCCGCATCGTATCAACACGTCGAGCCGATGCAACCGCATCGAAACCAAGGTAGATCTCGAGGATGCCCAGGAAGGTCGACCACGAGAGCCGGAGGCGAGCGCTCGCCGAAGCCGTCTGCGCGCTGGCGGCCGAGCGCGGCGCAGAGGCGGTCACGCTGCGTGACGTCGCCGCCCGCGCGGGGGTGTCCATGGGCGCGGTGCAGCGCGCCTTCGCGACGCGCGACGACATGCTCGTGTTCGCGCTCGAGCACGTCGGCGAGCGCGTGATGACGCGCGTCCGAGCGAAGCGCGTGCGGCCGGGCCACGGCAGCCCCCTCGCCACGCTCGCGAACGAGCTCGCGCTCCTGAACAAGGCTCGCCGCGCCGAGGCGGCCGTGTGGCTCGCCTTCGTCGCCCAGGCTGCGTTCACTCCGCGGCTGTCGAAGGTGCTCCGCGGGAGCTACCGCGAGCTCCTCGGGGCGATTGCGACGGCGCTCGACGCCGAGGAAGCCTTGGCGCTGCTCGCGCTCGCCGATGGCCTCACGCTCCACGTGCTCGTCGGCCAGCTCACGCCCGCGCGGGCGAAGAAGATCCTGGACGCGCACCTGTCGCGCCTCGCGGACGAGCGCGAGCAGTCCTCGACCACCGTGTGAAGAGCGAGCGCCGGATGAAGCGGAGCACCGCGAGGAGCGCCTCGACGCGCGCCTGCGACAACGCCCCGATGCGCTCGCCGAGTCGCGGCTCCTCGACGGAGGAGCTCTGCGCCACCAGCGCCGCGCGCGGCCTGGGAGGCGGAGCGCTCGCCTCCCGGCGCGGCCGCACGAAGCCCTCGAAGTGCGCGGCGATCCGTACTACCCGGCGCCCGGTGATCCGACTCGACGGCGTCAGCAAGCAGCACGGCTCGCAGATCCTCTTCCTCGACGCGGAGATGAGCGTCTTTCGCGGCGAGAAGGTGGGGCTCGTCGGCCCGAACGGCGCCGGAAAGTCGACCATTTTTCGGCTGATCGTGCGCGAGGAGCAGCCAGACGCGGGCCAGGTCGCCGTCGATCGCGGCGTGACCATCGGCTACTTCGACCAGAACGTCGGCGAGATGTCCGGTCGCAGCGTCGTCGAGGAGACGATGGCCGGCGCCGGCGAGGTGTCCGCCGTCCTGCACGAGCTGCGCGAGCTCGAGCACGCGATGGGAGATCCCGAGCGCGCCGACGAGCTGGAGAAGAGCGTCGAGCGGTTCGGCGTCGTGCAGGCTCGGTTCGACGAGCTCGACGGCTACGCGCTCGAGTCGCGCGCGCGAGAGATCCTCGCCGGGCTCGGGTTCCGCGCCGAGACGGTCGACGACGACGTCGGCAAGCTCTCGGGCGGCTGGAAGATGCGCGTCGCGCTCGCGCGCATCCTCTTGATGAAGCCGGACGCGCTCTTGCTCGACGAGCCGACCAACCACCTCGACCTCGAGTCGATCCTCTGGCTCGAGGGCTTCCTGCGCGGGTTCGAGGGCGGCCTCGTGATGACGTCGCACGATCGCGAGTTCTTGAACCGCCTCGTCACCAAGATCGTCGAGATCGACGGCGGCGAGCTGACCACGTACTCGGGCAACTTCGACTTCTTCGAGAGGGAGCGCGAGCTGCGCGCCGCCCAGCAGCAGGCGCAGTTCGAGCGCCAGCAGGCGATGCTGCAGAAGGAGGAGGAGTTCATCGCGCGGTTCAAGGCGCGCGCGAGCCACGCGGCGCAGGTGCAGTCCCGCGTGAAGAAGCTCGAGAAGATCGAGCGCGTCGAGCCGCCGCGTCGCCGCAAGGTCATCGATTTCGATTTTCGCTCGCCGCCGCGCTCGGGCGATGACGTCGTGAAGCTCAGCCACGTCCACAAGGCGTGGGGACCGCGCGTGATCTACGACGATCTCGAGCTGCTGATCCGTCGCCGCGAGCGGTGGTGCGTGATGGGCGTGAACGGGGCAGGGAAGTCGACGCTGCTGAAGCTCATCGCCGGAGAGTCGCGGCCCGACGCGGGCGAGGTCACGATCGGCGCCAGCGTGAAGCTCGGCTACTTCGCGCAGCACGCGATGGAGATCCTGAAGCCCGAGCTGTCGGTGATCGACACGCTGACGCACGCGTTCCCGACGTCGAACCTCGGCGTCCTGCGGACGCTGGCGGGCGCGTTCGGCTTCTCGGGCGACGATCACGACAAGCGCGTGGCGGTGCTGTCAGGGGGCGAGAAGGCGCGGCTCGTGCTCGCGCAGATGCTGTTCGATCCTCCGAACCTGCTCGTGCTCGACGAGCCGACCAACCACCTCGATCTCGACACGAAGGCGATGCTGGTCCGCGCGTTGAAAGACTTCGAGGGCACGATGATCTTCGTGTCGCACGACCGTCGCTTCCTCTCCGCGCTGTCCAACCGCGTGCTCGAGGTGTCGACCGAGGGCGTGCGCACCTACGGCGGCGGTTACACGGAGTACGTCGGAGAGACCGGGCGCGAGGCTCCCGGCCTCTCCTGAAGCGTCACGTCACTTGCAGCTCTGGTCGCAGCCGAAGAACTCCTTGCAAGCGCCGTCCTTGTTGCACTCGGAGATGACGGCGAACAGGCACTGATTGGGCGGGCTCGTGTTGGCGGTCGTCGCGAGGCACGCGCCGCACGCCTGGTCCGCCGCCTGGCCCGCGCACACGTTGCCCGCGCACTCGGTCTCGCACGGGGAGCCCGTCTGACAGCCGCACTGGGTCGCGAGCTGGGCGAGGAGCACGTCGCGCCCGGCCGAGACGGTCGCCGCGCAGCACGCCTTGCACTTCTGCTTCGAGCCCGCCTGCGTGCCGCCGTTCCCGCCGCCGCCCGCGCCCGCGGCGGCGCCGCCGGAGCCCGCGGTCGAAGCGCCGCCGGAGCCGGCCGTGGAGGAGCCGCCGGAGCCCGCGGTCGAAGCGCCGCCGGAGCCGGCCGTGGAGGAGCCGCCGGAGCCCGCGGTCGAAGCGCCGCCGGAGCCGGCCGTGGAGG
>CAUJFL010000140.1 GCA_963169165.1 Myxococcota bacterium
CCTTCGACACGCCCGGGCTGATCGCGATGAGGTCCGCGCCCGCGACGCTTCCCGCCGACAGCGGGCCGGTCTCGAGCGGAACACCGGGCAGTTCGGCAGCCAGCGCGCCGGCGTTGGGCGGATCGCCGCGCGTGTCGGCCACGCGCACCTCGGCGCCGCGGCGCGCGAGCCAGCGCGCCATCGAGAGCCCGCTCAACCCGAGGCCGAGCACGACCGCGCGGCGTCCGCGGTAGTCGGTCATGAATGGACCTCCCCCAGGCTCGCCGCTCGCGCGGCTTCGCGCCCCTCCTCCCCGAGGAGGGGGCGAACGCCTTGGGGCGGCCCGGCGGCGTTCCGGACCTGCCCCAGGTTCGCCGCCCATCCGGCAGCGCGCCCGCGCTCCCGCAGGACGGAGCGCGAGAAACGGAGCGGAAGGCACGCGTTCATCGCAGCTTGAGCGTCGAGAGCCCGAACAGCACGAGCAGCATGGTCACGATCCAGAACCGGACCACGACCTGGTTCTCCTTCCAGCCCTTCAGCTCGTAGTGGTGGTGGATCGGCGCCATCCTGAACACGCGCTTTCCGGTCATCCGGAACGAGGCGACCTGCACGATCACCGACAGCGTCTCGACCACGAACACGCCGCCCATGATGAACAGCACGATCTCCTGGCGGACGATGACCGCGATCGCCCCGAGCCCCGCGCCCAGCGACAGCGCGCCCACGTCGCCCATGAACACCTCGGCGGGGTAGGCGTTGAACCAGAGGAATCCGAGCCCTGCGCCCGCCATCGCGCCGCAGATCACCGCGAGTTCCCCGGTGCCGGCGATGAACGGAAACTGGAGGTAGCGCGCGAAGATCGCGTTGCCGCTCACGTAGGCGAACACGCCGAGCGCCGCGCCGATCATCACCGTGGGCATGATCGCGAGGCCGTCCAGTCCATCGGTCAGGTTCACCGCGTTGCTGGTCCCGACGATGACGAGCCAGGTGAGCGCGATGAACCCCCAGACCCCGAGCGGGTAGCTCACCGACTTGAAGAACGGCACGATCAGGTCGGCGTTGGGCGAGAGCGCGCCGGAGAACCCGCTGCGGGTCCAGGTCGCGAGCTGCGCCCAGGCCTGCGCCGTGTCGGGCGCGGAGACCGCGAACGGGATGTAGACGGCCGCGGCGAGACCGATCAGCGCCTGCCAGGCGAGCTTGGCTCGCGCCGACAGCCCCTTCGGGTTGCGGTGCACGACCTTGCGGTAGTCGTCGACCCAGCCGATCGCGCCGAAGCCCGTGATCACCAGCAGCACGACCCACACGAAGCGGTTGCCGAGGTCGCCCCACAGGAGCGTCGTGACCGCGATCGACACGATGATCAGCGCCCCGCCCATGGTCGGCGTCCCCGCCTTCGTGAGGTGCGTCTGCGGGCCGTCGTCGCGCACCGACTGCCCGATCTTCATGCGCGTGAGCCACGCGATCATGCGCGGCCCGACGACGAACGAGATCATGAGCGCGGTCATGCACGCGAGGACCGCGCGCAGCGTGAGGTAGCTGAACACGTTGAACGCGCGCACGTCCTTCGCGAGCACCTCGGCGAGCCAGAGCAGCATCAGTGCGCTCCCTCGCGGGCCGCCGCGGCGCCCAGCAGCGCGGCGACGATGCGCTCCATGCGCATGAACCGCGATCCCTTGACCAGGATCGAGGCCTCGGCGTCCGCGTGCGGGAGCAGGGCCGCGGCGAGCGCATCGGCATCGGCGTGCCAGCGCGCGCCGGATCCGAAGGCCTCGACCGCGAGGCGGGCCTCGCGGCCGGTCGCCTCGAGGTGCTCGATGCCGCGGTCGCGGGCGTAGGCGCCGATCTCGCGGTGGAAAGCGGGCCCCGCGTGGCCGACCTCGCCCATGTCGCCCAGCACGAGCCAGCGCTCCCCGCTCGCGCGCGCGAGCACGTCGATCGCGGCCCGGACCGAGTCGGGATTCGCGTTGTAGCTGTCGTCGATCACCAGTGCGCCCGACGGGGCGCGACGCGAGAGGAGGCGCCCGGCGACCGGGTGGAACGCGGCGAGTCCGCGCATCACCGCGTCGAGCGACGCTCCGGCTGCGAGCGATGCCGCGGTCGCCGCGAGCGCGTTGCGCGCCATCGGCTCGCCCGGCGCCGTGATCCGCGCGTCGACCGTCCCGGCCCAGGTCCGGATCGCCAGCACGCTGCGGTCGGAAGCGAGCGACACGTGCGCCGTCACGTCGCAGGGCGCGTGCAACCCGAACGTGCGCACCGTCGCGCCCGCGCCCGCCGCCGCGCTCCGCCAGAGGTCGCAGGACGGATCGTCGGCGTTGAGCACCGCGCAGCCGCCTCGAGGCAGCGCGGCGACCGCCTCGGCGTGCTCCGCCGCGACGTCCGCCACCCCCGACAGGAACTCCTGGTGCTCGCGCTGGGCATTGTTGACCACCACGATCGTCGGCGCCGCGACCGCCGCGAGCGAGCGCGTCTCGCCGCGGTGGTTCATGCCCAGTTCGACCACCGCCGCGCGGTGGTCGCCGTTGAGCCGCAGCAGCGTGAGCGGCAGGCCGATGGCGTTGTTGAAGTTGCCGGTCGTCGCGAGCGTCCCCTCGATCCCGAACTGCGCGCGCAGGATCGACGCGATCATCTCCTTCACCGTCGTCTTGCCGTTGCTGCCCACCACGACGACGACCGGAAGATCGAAGCGCGCCCGCCAGGAGGCCGCGAGCCGCCCGAGCGCCTCGAGCGTGTCGCCGACGGCGACGACCGGGCCGGGGAACGCGCCGCGGCCGTCCGCGACGAGCGCGGCGACGGCGCCGCGCTCGAACGCTCCCGCCACGAAGTCGTGGCCGTCGTGACGCTCTCCCGACAGCGCGACGAACAGATCGCCCGGCTCGACCGCGCGCGAGTCTGTCGTGACGCGCGCGAAGCGGGCGTTCGCGCCTTCGAGCCGGCCGTGCACGGCGGCGGCTGCGGCGGCGAGATCCATCATGCGTCGCTCCAGCCGGCGAGCGCGGCGTCGGCGACCCGCGCGTCGGAGAACGCTCTCCGTTCGCCGCCGACGTCCTGGTAGTCCTCGTGGCCCTTGCCCGCCACGAGCACGACGTCGCCGCGTCGCGCGCCGTGCACCGCGCCGCGGATCGCGGCGTCGCGGTCGAGTTCGATCGACCAGTTCCGGTGGCCCGCGTCGGCGAGTCCCTTCGCGATCGCGCCGGCGATCGTGCCGGGGTCCTCGAGGCGCGGATTGTCGCTGGTCACGACCACGCGGTCGGCGCGATCCCCGGCGATGCGCCCCATCTGCGGGCGCTTGCCCGGATCGCGGTCTCCGCCGCAACCGAACACGCACACGAGCTGGCGTCCCGGCGCGACGACCGGACGCAGCGCGGCCAGCACCTTGTCGAGCGCGTCGGGCGTGTGCGCGTAGTCGATCACCACCATCGGCCGGCCGTCGCCTCCGTGCCGTTCCATGCGCCCCGGCGGCGGCGTGAGCCGCGCGAGCGCGTCGAGCGCGTCGTCGAGCCCGACGTCGCTCGCGAGCAGCGCGCCGAGCGTGGCGAGCAGGTTGGAGACGTTGAACGCGCCGACGACGCCGGTGTCGACCGTTCCGCGCCCCCAGGGCGTCGCCACGCCGAGCGAGTAGCCGCGCGGCCCCGCCGCGATGCCGGTCGCGGCGACCTCCGCGTTGGCGAGGCCGTAGGAGAGCGCGCGTCCGCCGCGCCCGCGCACCTCGTCGATCAGGCGCTGGCCGAACGGGTCGTCCGCGTTGATCACCGAGCAGGCGAGCCCCGGCCACGAGAAGAGCTTCGCCTTCGCGGCGCCGTAGTCGCTCAGCGTGCCGTGGTAGTCGAGGTGGTCGCGCGTGAGGTTGGTGAACACGGCGACGTCGAAGGTCGCGCCGTTGACGCGGCCCTGGTCGAGCCCGATCGAACTCACCTCCATCGCGACCGCCTTCGCGCCCCGGTCGCGGAATCGCGCGAGCGTCTCGTGGAAGATCGCGGCGTCGGGCGTCGTGTTCGACGCCGGCTCAAGTTCGCCGCGGAAGCCGGTGCCCAGCGTCCCGATGACGCCGCAGCGGCGGCCTGCGGCGTCGAGGCCCTGCGCGATCCACTGCGAGGTCGTCGTCTTGCCGTTGGTCCCGGTCACGCCGACCATCCACAGCTCGCGCGACGGCCGGCCGTAGACTTCGTCCGCGATGAAGCCCAGGCGCGCGGCGAGCCGGTCGACGCCGGCGTTCGCGACCCGCCACTCGCCGTTCCAGCGGAAGTTGCGCGCCTCCCACAGCACCGCTCCCGCGCCGCGCGCGATCGCGTCGGGAATGAACGCGCGGCCGTCGACGCGCGAGCCCGGCCACGCCGCGAACGCGTCGCCGGCGCGCACGTCGCGGCTGTCCGACGTGAGGCGCCGCGGCGCGCCGCCGAGCCGGGCGAACAGGCCTGCCGTGTCGAATGCGGGCTCGGCCATCAGGTCTCCTCGCGCACCTCGTTCTCGTCGGGCACCACGATCACGTTGTCGACGCGGGCGTCGGTCGGGACGCCGAGCAGGCGCAGCGCGGAGCCGGCGACCGCCGAGAACACCGGCGCCGCAACCGCCCCGCCGTAGTACTTGCCGCCCGAGGGCTCGTCGATCATCACCGCGACGACGATGCGCGGGTCGGAGGCCGGCGCGAACCCGACGAACGAACTCACGTACTTGTCGGGCGCGTAGCCGTGGCCCTCGAGCTTGTGCGCGGTCCCGGTCTTCCCCGCGACCCGATAGCCGGACACCTGCGCGCGCGGCGCGGTGCCGCCGGGCTGCACCGCCATCTCGAGCATCCGTCGAACCGCGAGCGCGGTCTCGCGCGACATCGCCGGCCGCCCCGCGGCCGGCGCGCCGGTCTTGAACAGCGAGACCGCCTTCAGGTCGCCGCCGCCCGCGAACACCGTGTAGGCGCGCGCGAGCTGCACCAGGTTCACCGAGATGCCGTGGCCGTAGCTGATCGTCG
>CAUJFL010000141.1 GCA_963169165.1 Myxococcota bacterium
GGACTGGCTCTTCTACCACGCGTGGGACGTGCCCTCCGGCGCCGGGCGCTTCGGGATGCTCGACCGGATCACCTGGGGATCCGGCTGGCCGTCGATCGGCGGCGGCTCCCCGACCGCCGGCCCGCAGGGGCTGCCAGGAGGACAGTACGCGATCACACTGTTGAACGAGCAGCCGTCAGCCTACGCGCCCCCGAGCTCCACCGACGTGGACGGCGACGGCCGCGCCGACGTGTGCGCGCGCGGCGTCGACGGCCTCTTCTGCTGGCCGGCGACCGAGGCTGGCTATGGCGCGGCGTGGGCGCCGGTGCCGCTCTCGGACGCGAACGGGTGGTCGCTCACGCAGTACCGCGCGACGCTTCGCATGGGCGACGTGGACGGAGACGGCCGCGCCGACGCGTGCGCCCGATCGAGCGCGGGCGTCATGTGCGCGACGTCCACCGGCGCAGGCTTCGGCGACGCCACGATCTGGTGGGGCGGGATGACCGACGCGAACGGCTGGGACCACCCGCGCTACTACTCGACGCTGCGCCTCGCCGACGTCGACGGCGATCACCGGGACGATCTCTGCGCGCGCGACTCGCAGGGCTTCGGGTGCTGGCTCTCCGACGGTCACGGCTTCAAGCAGCGCGTCGAGGGTCCGCGCTGGTCGGACGCCGCGGGCTACGACACCGCGCGGGTCTACGGGACGCTGCGGACGGGAGACCTCGACGGCGACGGTCGCGCCGACGTGTGCGTCCGCGCGCACGACGGGGTGCGCTGCGCTCGGAGCGAGGGCGCGAAGTTCTCGAAGGAGTGGGCGGGGCCCGCGTGGACCGACGCGCTCGGGTTCGACGCGATCCAGTACTGGAGCACGCTCCGGATGATCGACGTGAACGGCGATCTGCGCGCGGATCTCTGCGTCCGCACCGCGTCCGACCTCCGCTGCCACCTCGGCACCGGCACGGGGTTCGGGGAGGCCGTGATCGTCGCCGCGGCCTCGGACGCCAACGGCTGGTACGACTACTCGAACTACACGACGCTCCGCACCGGCGACGTCACCGGGGACGGCGCGTTCTATCTCTGCGCGCGCGCGAACGACCGGGTGCTCTGCTGGGCCTGGACGGGGAGCGGCTTCGGCGAGCTCGAGGGGCCGCCGCTCTCGGACGCGAACGGCTGGGGCGCGTCGCCGGCGTACTACGAGACGCTGCGCCTCGCTGACAGGGACGGCGACGGGCGCGCGGATCTCTGCGCGCGCGGCGTCGACGGCTGGCGCTGCTACGGCTCGACGGGGCAAGGGTTTGGAGATCCCGTCCTGCTCGGTGGGCTCGCCGACTCGGGCGGCTGGGCGGCGCCTCGCTACGTCGACACCATCCTTTCGGGGGGCGCGCGCTGCGTCGCCAAGGTCGAGACTTGCAACGGGCGGGACGACGACTGCGACGGCGTCGTCGACGATGGAGTGTGCGCGGGCGGCGCGGGGGGCGGCAGCGCAGCGGGCAGCGGCGGCGCGAGCGGCGCACCTGGCGGCAGCGGCGGCGCGGGCGGCAGCGCAGCGGGCAGCGGCGGCGCGGGCGGCAGCGCAGCGGGCAGCGGCGGAGCGAGCGGCTCTCAGCCAGTCACCACGCCCGGCGCCCAGACCGCTGGCGACGGCCCCGACGACGCGGAGGGCTGCTCGTGCCGCGTCGACAGGTCTCGCGACGGCCGCAGGGCGAGCGCGCTCGCGCTGATCGCGTTCGCGTGGTGGGCCGCGCGACGCCGCCGGTGCCGGCGCCTCGGAGCTGAGCAATGATTGATCCCTCGAAATCCCGCACCATTATGGGCAAAATCGTCCGGTGCGAGTGACCTTGTGACCCCTCCTTCGTCTAACGGGAGATGGAAGCCGATACCCGTCTCGCGCGACGTAGCTGGGCCTCGGACACCTTCGGAGACATGAACGTGGGGAGCCGCGCTCGGAGCGCGCGCGTGGTGGCCATGGCGACGGCGCTCGCTGCGCGGCCGGCGGGGACGGTCACCGTGGGTGCGCACGTTCACGCCCGAAAGGCGCGTCTTCACCGGCGCCGACGTCGCCCAGCGCACCGGCGTCGCGTGGGGGCCTTCGCCGCGTGGTTCACGATTGGCGCAGGCTTGGAAGGGCGACGCGTCGTCCAGCGAGCGCGCTTCGGTCAGGTCACAAACATCAGTTTGACAGAGGCGCGGCCCAATCCGCACGATCATAACATGTCCGGAGCAGAGCGTGTGTCAGCGCGGCGGGTCAGCGCGCAGGGCACGCTGGTGGCAGCGCCGAAGCTCGTGCTGAAAGACGCGGGGAGCATCCTGCTCGAATCGGACATCCGCACCGACCCTGTGAGCGGTGATACGTGGTGGACGTGGTGGACCTTTCCGGCGGGCGGGGAAAAGCTGTGGGTGGCGGGTGGGACCGGAACCTCGAGGCGCTGACACCCAACCAGGCTGGTGTGGTGTTCAAATCGGGTGTGATGGGGGCATATCTGCCATTGGCGTCGGGCCCGACGACCCGGTCGTGGTGGTCAACGCAAACCAGCTCGAGTGGGCATTGCACAACCTGACGCGGCAGGGGCAACTGGAGTGGCAGACGGTCACCCCTTCGCGCCCTGTGTTCTGCACGTCTGGCCCACTGGCTGGCTCGGCCGCCTCCTGCAATTTTCAGTGGTTCTCTCCGCACTACCGTGACGGTAGGTGGGCGGTGATGGCAACCGACCTGTTTCACGTGTATCGCTACGAGATTGGCCGGCGGGCAAGGTTGGTCCGGCGGTGCAGTTCCTGACGCACTCGCGCTGTGGCATCGACGACTATTGTCTCGATGGGAACGGCTCTGCCTACTACCTGACCACCTTTCACGGCGAAGGCGAGACGTGGCTCGGTTTCAAAGACGACTCGCTGTGCCTGTCCAAAGACAACACGCCGGTGCACCAGCAGTGGTACCGCATGGTGAAGATCGAAGGCGGTGCCAGGTGCAGTCGATGTGGGACCTGACGAAGGGCGGCACGGTGCCGATCGATTGAGTTCGCTCGTGCCGAAGCGCCCGGCGCGTTGGGCCCTTCGCGTAGTACGCTCGGCGCGATTGCGAACAGGTGCGTGTCGGTCAGCGCGAAGCCGTCTGGTGAGAACTCCTCGCCGGTCGGCCCGTTCACGGGGTAACGAGCCCACGTGGGCAGGTGATCAGCACGATCTCCCAATAGCCGGTGAAGCCGTCCGCGCCCGCCAGCCAGAACGCTGCCCACTCGCCCCAGGTCCTCACGTACGTCGCCTTCGCGCCGCGCATCACGATCGGCCCCAGCCGCGGCTTGTCATCCGCGAGCGTCGCGGTTCGGGGCAATTCCCAGAGCTCGAGATCGACGCCGTAGCCATCGTCGCCCACCACGCCGTCGATTCGCGTCGGGCTGATCGCCAGCCGGTGCCCGTTCTTCGGCTGCTCCCGCAGCGTCACGGTGTCTCTGCCCCGATGTTGCAAGGACGACTACAGCCTGGTCGCGGTGAGGTCACCCTTCTCTTGTCCGTTGCAGAACCCGCCGTTGGCCTTGGTGTAGGTGCCCGTCCCCGCGTCGCCCGAGAGCTTCAGATCGATCGTCGTCGACGACGACCAGCTCTCGCTGGGGTTCTTGTGCGATTGAGATGTCGACGCCGAGATCGTGCAGCCGTCGCTCGAGATCGTCACCTCGCCTTCGAGGAAGCTCGCGAGCAGCACGCCCGACGGCAACGCGCGGATCTCGAGATCGGGCTCGTAGGGCTTCGTGCAGAACATGCCGGTCTTCGTGCCCGCGTGATACGCGAGCTGCCACTTGCCGATCGGCTTGCACGCAGTGTCGGTCGCGAGCGCGGCCGCCGTCGCGCGCCGTCCCACGAACCAACCGTCGCTCTCGCAGATAGCGAGCACGTCGCCGTACGTGCACGTGTCGCCGGTCGTGCATTCGCTCTTCGGGCTGGGCGACGACATGCCGCACGCGCTCGACCCACCTTGGCCCTTGCCTGCGCCCCCTGCGCCCCCCGTTCCACCCGGGTCTCCCTTGTTGCCGGCGAACCCGGCGGCGCCGCCCTGGGTTGAGCCAACCTGTGCCGCGCCGTCGTCGTCGGAGGCGCAGGCCTGGAGGGAGACGAGCAGCGACAGCGCGGAGAGAGCAGGCACGAGGTTCTTCATGCTCGAGCGGAAGAGCAGGTCGCGTGCCAGCGCGTCAACTGCGTGTCACGCGTCGAGAGCGCGTATCGTCGGGCGTCGATGACCGAACGATGAGGCTCCTCGGGCTCGCCGCGCGGCGCGCTGGTCGCGGTCCCCGCGCTGCATTTCGTCGACGCACTCGCCTCTTGCCCAAGGGTTCATTCATCTCGACGATGGTGGCGGGCGGCGCGTGCCTCGTCGTGCTCGCGCGCCTCGCGGTTGCGCGTGCTTCTGCGTGGCCGCCGTTGTTGCACTCTGGGTGCTGCTGCCCGTCGCGACGACTGGCACGCAGCGACGGGCGCTCCCCACGCGCGCGTGCCCGAGGGGCCTGCGCGATCACATGGCAGGGGGCAGCTCGGCGCCGGGGATCCACTTGATGAAGCTCGCCTCGCCGTCGAAGACGCGGTGGGCTCCGGCGCCGTCGTCGGCGACGAGCCAGACGCCGGGCTTGGCGCCGCCGCCCCGCTCGCGTGAGAGCGCGACGGTGCGACCGTCGGGGCTGCACGCCGGTGAAGAGCCGGGGGCGACGCCGTGGGCCGCGCCCGTCGCGAGCTCGACGATCGTCACCGCGCCTCCTCGCCGCGCGTAGACGATCCCTGCCTTGTCGCCGCGCGCGCAGTACGACGGCGCGCTCGCCCATGCGCCCGGAGGGCTCACCGCGCGCTGGCCCACGTACACGCGCGTGGGGCCGTCGCGGGGACCGGCCACATACGCGAGGGAGCCGTCGGGGAGAAACGCCGGCTGCAGCGCGAGGCCCGCCGTGGGCACCTCGGTGAGCGGGCTGCCCAGCGCGCCGGTCCACAGGGCGCCGCCTGCCTCGTTGCCGAGGATGATCGCGGCCTGTCGGCCGTCGCGACCGAGCGCGACCGCCGCGACGAACCCCGGCTCGCGCAGCGCGACTGGCGTTGATCGTCCTTCGACGAAGAGACGGAGCGGCTCGCCCGGCGCCGCCGCCGCGAAGTACACCTTGCCGCCCGCGCCGACGTCGGGGCCGCGCGCCAGCACCCCCGGCGGCGAGACGTCGCGCAGCCACGCGCCGGTGCCGAGCAGCACGCGCACGCGGCGCTCGCCCGGTCGGCTGGCGTCGACGATCAGCAGCTCGCCCGAGAGGTGGGAGCGCGTGCCGGTGAGATCTTCGATGACGCCGTCGACGAGCCGCGCGGCGTCGCGGGCCGGCTCGGGTGAGCGCGCGACGAGGCGGCGCCGCTGCGCGTTGTCGGGCCGAGTCGTCTTCACGGAGGTGGCGTCCGCGCGGCTCGTGACCTCGACGACGCGTCCACCCGCAGGCGCCCCCACCGCGACGGCGCGCGCGTCGAACAGCGCCGACAGCGACAGCACCCTCGCGACCTCCTTCGCGTCGGCGACCGAGCCCGCGTCGGTCGGCACGA